>CAZMKB010000054.1:0-4777 GCA_964566685.1 uncultured Gemmatimonadota bacterium
GACGGCCACCTGTCTCCCGGGAAGGAGATGTTTCACGTAGGGGGCGTTGTAGGTCCCGGTGTCCTCGTCGAGAAGATGAACGCCGGCAACGTCGGCCCGCCGCTCCTGGAGTGCGATCAGCCCTCCCAGGCTTCCTGCGTGAGACATCTCCACCTCGAGCTCCGGGTGCTCCCTCCCGACACGCTTCACCAGCAGCTCGAGGGCGAGATCGTGACTCCCGACGATGCGAACACCCGTGAGCGGGGAGGAGGTCCTCCCGTGCCTGCTTCTGCCGTTTCGCTCCTCCCGCCAGCGCGAAAGCTGCAGGAGAAACGAGTCTTCGAGCTCATCCGGATGGTATCCGCTGGAGAGCGCCTCGAGGATGCTCTGACTCATCATGCCGGACAGCCTGTTCTGACGCAGGCGCACGATTCCGGGATCGCTCGAACGGGCTCGCACCGTCGTTCCTCCTCCCTGCCTCGCCTGCACGATCCCTTCACGGCCGAGCTCGGCGTAAGCCCTTGCCGCCGTCCCGGGGCTGACGCCCAGCTCCCGGGCCAGCCTCCGGACCGGCGGCAGGTGGTCGCCGTTGGCCAGTTCCCCGCGCGCGATGGACAGCTTGACCTGATCGACGATCTGCCGGAACACCGGCGACTCGCTCGTATCGCTCAGTCTGATGGAAAGCACCCGATTCTCCCCTTTGTATCATTTGTACCGGCATAACTATAACAAACTTCTTCTTCTCCGACAGGATTTTCATCCCGGGGAGCAACGGATGAACACGGTGACGCATGGGGATATCCAGGAGCAGCCGTCCCGGGGTACGGTCATCCTCTCGATTTCAGGTCCGGGAATGATCTCGCGACGGCGGGATTTCGCTCGGGACCCGCCGGGCGGATCAGCGCCGGAGCGGGGGAGGCAGCGGCATCACGATTGGAGGGTGACCCGGTACTTCCTGAGCATCCTGACGGGAAAGTAGCTCTCCTTGGCTTTCCTGAGACCTTCGATACCCAGGTCCTGCTCGCGGTTGACGAATCGGACGCCCCGGAGGCTTCGCTCGCAGAAGTACCTGTTGATGGCCTGGTAGAGGCCGACGACGCCGGGGACGGCCTTCTCCACGTGGATGACGGCCATGCCGTCTCCGGTCTTCTCGGCCAGGGTGAAAGCCGCCGGCTTCCCGTCGACGGTCAGCAGCCCGCCCACGAGAGAGAGGCGGTCGAAGTGATCGATCAGCTCACCCGCAGCCACCAGTTCGGCACAGAGGCCCTCGTCGTTTCCGCAGTTCTTGTAGCGGCACCACTCCCGCACGATCGACCGGCACTCCTGCCGGTGATCGGCCAGGAGCGGGACGTACTCGAACCGGTAGGCGGCCTCGAACCGCGTGACGTAATTCCGCTTCCGGTGGTAACGCCGGCCTCTGAGATGGGCGAGGTCGTCGCGCTCGTAGATGTAGTCCCCGTGATCGCGTGTTTCCTCTACGATGAACCGGTTGTCGCCGGCGATGTGAGCCCTGACGAACGGCTCCGTGACCCGTTCGAGGGATGAAGCGTCACCGGTCCGGAGGAGCCGGTGGACCAGACCGGCGTCCACATTCCCCCCGAGCGGCTCGAGGAGGAATTTCCGGCCGTTCTCCTCGCCGCGGACGAGAAGCGTCCCGTCGAGCAACCTGGTCGAGTAGAGGTAGTGCTTCCGCCACATGAAGAGGTTCCCGAACGTGAGCTCGGAGGGTCTTTCCCCGGAGACGGAGAGGAAGGGCCGGAAGAGCGGCTCGTCGTCGATCGATATAAAGGCGTACTCGGGATCCTCGAGCGCCGCCTGCGCACGTTCTTCCGCCCGAACTGTACACTCGAAGAGGTCCTGATCCTCGAGGAACTCCTCTCCGGATGAGACCTGTTCTCTCATGAAAACCGCCTCTCGGTCCGGTCGAAGGCTCGTTCCGGCGGTGCAGCCGAACCGCACTCGACCGCTAAACCGGTCCGCTTCACGGATTCGACGACGGGGGACACGGGAGCCCGCTCCCCCAGTATGCGTCCGGCCGGGGTCCCGATCAAGACTTCTTCGAGATGCTCGTGGCGTAACGGTAGAGGAAGTAGCACAACCCGAGGTAGAGCACCACGCTCACCACCTCTCCGACGGGCCGTTCGGCGATGCCCGTGTCGAGACGGTCTCCCATGAAGAGGGCCAGGAGCGCGCTCACGACGCCCATGATCGCACCGCCGGCGATGAAGCCCGAGGCGATGAGAGTGCCCTTCTCCTTCCTGAGGGTGTTGAGCTCGCTGTCTCCGGAGCTCTTCGAGACGAGGTGCGAGATGATGCCGCCGATCAGGATCGGGGTGTTCAGCTCGATGGGCAGGTACATGCCCAGGGCGAACGCCAGCGGGGAGATGCCGATCAGCTCCATGGTCAGGGCCATGAAGATGCCGGCCCCGTAGAGGCCCCAGGGCACGTGAGACGTCTGGAACAGGACGTTGAGCACCGCTGCCATGGCGTTGGCCTGCGGCGCCGCCAGAGGTGACGGGTGTTCGGGAGTCAGAACGAACCCGTAGACCCGGTTCAGGAGCAGGATCACGCCGCCCACCGTGAGCGCCGCCACCAGAGTCCCCAGGAACTTGAACCGCTCCTGGTTGTACGGGCTCGAGCCGATCCAGTAGCCGATCTTGAGATCGGTGATGAATCCTCCCGACATCGAGAGCGCGGTGCACACGACCGTTCCGATGATGAGGGCGCTCACCATGCCGCCCGGTCCCGACAGTCCGACCTTGACCAGGATGACGCTCGAGAGGATGAGGGTCATGAGCGTCATGCCGGACACCGGGTTGATCCCGACGATGGCGATCGCCCGCGCCGCTACGGTGGTGAAGAGGAAGGCGATGATCCCGGTCAGGAGGAATGCGATGACGGCGAACTTCCAGCTTTCGACGACGGAGGCCCTGAAGAAGACGAGCACGGCCAGGAAGGCGAGGATGATCAGCACGACGATGAGGGACATCGGGAGGTCCGTGTCGGTTCTCTTTTCGCCGCTTCCGCCGAGCGGCTTCTTCGAGAATATCTCTCTGAAACCGAGAGTGAAGGCCTGGACGATGATCTTCGAGTTCTTGATGATGCCGAGGATGCCGGCGGCCGCTATGCCGCCGATGCCGATGTGACGCACGTAGCTGTTGAAGATCGCTTCCGCGTCCATCTGGCTGAGCGGGATCTCGCTCGGGAGCAGCGTGATGTCGACGTGCTGTCCGAAGTACCAGATGGACGGGATGAGCACGAGCCAGGAGACGAAGCTCCCGGCACAGATGATGGCCGCGTACTTGAGCCCCACGATGTAGCCCAGACCGAGTACCGCCGCGATGGAGTTGACCTTGACCACGATCCTGGCGCGATCGGCGAGCATGGCGCCGTACTCGAAGACCCGCGTGGAGATCACCTCGCGCCAGAGGCCGAACGTCGCGATGGCGAAGTCATAGACTCCGCCGAGCGCCGCCGCCTTCAGGAGCACGCTCGCCTGCTCGCTCCTGGCCTCTCCGGTCACGAGCACTTCGGTCGTGGCGGTCGCCTCCGGGAAGGGGAGATACCCGTGCATGTCCCGGCAGAAGTACCGCCTGAGCGGTATGAGAAAGAGGATGCCGAGAAAGCCGCCGAAGAGCGAAGCGAGGAATATCTTCAGGAAGTCGGCTTCGAGCTCCAGGATGTAGAGAGCCGGAATGGTGAAGATCGCCCCGGCAACGACCACTCCGGAGGCGGCTCCGATCGACTGGATGATGACATTCTCGAGGATGGTGCTCCTGCGGGCGTAGAGGCCGGAGATGCCTACGGCGAGGATCGCGATGGGGATGGCCGCTTCGAAGACCTGTCCGATCTTGAGGCCCAGGTAGGCAGCGGCAGCCGTGAAAACGACCGACATGACGAGACCCCAGAGGACCGAACGGGTGGTAATCTCCGGGGGATGCTTCGAAGCCGGAATGTAGGACCGGTAGGTTTCACCTTCTTCGAGCGGGGTGTACGCATTGTGCGGAAGGCCGGCTGCCCCCTTCTCTTCCATGGTCGAACCTCCAGGCTGGCGTCTCGGGTTTCACGCATGTCTTCCCGGAAACTGCATCATGATAGAATAAAGAGCCTGAAAAGTCAATGCCCGGAAGCCGGTCGGAGAGAGCGCCTGCGAGAGAAGGCTTGCGCCGCCGGCACGCTCTCCCTATCAATTAATCCCGGCAGAGTCATCCGCTTCGAGGGAGCAGCCGCGCCGCTCACCCATCAGCACAGCCGGAGGTGCACCACGATGAAGAGACGAACTCCGCTTCTCATTTCTCTCTTGTCCCTTTTCATTTCGGGCGCCCTCGACGCGCTCCCGGCTCCCGACCATCCCATACGCTTCGAAGACCTCATGAAGATGAGGCGCATCAGCGACCTCACCGTGTCACCGGCGGCTCCGGTCGCAGTCTACACGTTACGGGAGTTCGATCCGGAGCAGAACGCGCAGCCCAGGTCCATCTGGAAGACAGACCTGCAGACGGGAGAGACGACCCGCATCACCACCGGAGACGGCTCGGATCACGCCCCGGCCTGGGCGCCGGACGGGAGTCGGATCGCTTTCATCTCGAAGCGAAGCGGCACGAACCAGGTGTGGGTCATCGACCCCGACGGCGGGGAGGCAAGCCGGATAACCACCCTGTCGACCGGTGCGGACCGCGTCATCTGGTCGCCGGACGGCTCGACGCTCGCGTTCACATCGAGCGTCTACCCCGACTGTCCCGACGACGACTGCAACCGGGCACGGATGGAGGAGCGGGAGGAGGGCTCGAGCGGCCGT
>CAZMKB010000054.1:4787-15927 GCA_964566685.1 uncultured Gemmatimonadota bacterium
CGTGTCATCGACCACCTGCTCTACCGTCACTGGAACACCTGGAGAGAGGGAAAACGGGAGCATCTCTTCGTGCTGGAAACCGGCGACGGCGAGCCCCGCGACCTGACTCCCGGCATGGTCGACGTCCCGCCGGTCTCGCTCTGGGGGTACGTGTTCGCCGCGTTCACTCCGTCCGGGAGCTCCGTCATCTACCCCTGCAACCGGGACAGCATGCCGGCCGCGAGCACGAACATCGACCTGTACTCGATCCCCGTACGAGGCGGTGAAGCGGAGAAGCTCACGCAAAATTCCGCCAACGACAACACGCCGGTTTTTTCACCCGACGGGAAGCTTCTCGCATACCGGGCGATGACGAGGCCCGGTTACGAGTCGGACCGCTACCGGCTGATGGTCCGCGAGGGACCGGACGGCCGGTCCCGCGAGCTCGCCGTCACACTCGACCGCTCGGTGGGACCGGACCTCTGCTGGGCCCCCGACGGCAGGAGCCTCTTCTTCAGCGCCTCCGACCTCGGGAAGAAGACGGTGTTTCAGGTGTGGCTCGAGAACGGCAGCTGGGAGCGGATCGAGCTCGACGGGAACTGCCACACCACGACCGTCTGCCAGGATCCGCCGATGCTGATCTTCCTCCAGGAGCACCTGAACGCCCCGGCGGAGATCTTCGCCATGAGCCTCAAGACCGGTGAGAAGGGCCTGGAACCCGGGGGAGGGCCGGAGAAGCTCACGGCGTTCAACGACGAGGCGCTGGCGGAGCTCGACATGAATCCGGGAGAGTCCTTCCGGTTCGAAGGAGCCGCCGGAGACAGCGTCCAGGCCTGGCTGGTCAGGCCGCCCGGTTTCAGGGCGGGGAACCGGTATCCGGTGGTCTTCATGATCCACGGCGGGCCGCAGGGCGCGTTCACGGACAGGTTCCACTTCCGCTGGAACGCCCAGATGTTCGCTTCTCCGGGCTACGTCGTCGTCATGCCCAATTTCACCGGCAGCACCGGCTTCGGACAGACCTTCACCGACCGCATCCGGCTCGACTGGGGAGGAAACCCTTACTGGGACATCATGCGGTGCGTCGATTTCGTTCTTGCACGGTACGAGTTCACCGACGGAGAGAACATCGCCGCCGTCGGTGCCTCGTACGGCGGCTACATGATGAACTGGATCGCCGGGCACACCGACCGCTTCGACTGTCTCGTCTCGCACGCCGGACTGTACAACCTGCCGTCCAAGTACGGCGCCACCGAGGAGCTCTGGTTTCCGGAGTGGGATCTCGGCGGCCCGCCCTGGGTGAACCCCGGCCTGTACGAGGAGCTCTCGCCGTCGACCTACGCGGCGAACTTCAGCACGCCCATGCTGATCGTTCACGGTGAGCTCGACTTCCGGGTCCCCTACACGCAGGGTCTGGGCATGTTCACCGCGCTCCAGCGGCAGGGAGTTCCGTCGAGGCTCCTCGTTTTTCCGGACGAGGATCACTTCGTCTCGAAGCCGAAGAACAGGCGGCTCTGGTGGTCCACCGTGCTCGGCTGGCTCGACCGGTACCTCCGGGAAGAGTGAGCGTTGACTTCTGTACTCGAAAGTGTCAATATATATGTCCGGAACGAACCCGGATTCAGAAACAGGTTTTCGGATACAGGTTTCTCTCATCATACATGCTCGCGCGGGGGAGTGTTCTCCCGGGACCGCCGTGCGTGCCCGCAGAGTCCTACAGAAACCGTAAAGGAGGGAAAATGATGAGAACAGGGAAGATTCTCGTTCTCTCCCTTGTCGTCTTCACATTCACCGTTCTTCCGGCGCCGGCGCAGGAGGAAGCGGAAAAGGCCGCGGAAATCGACACCTCGATCGGAGCGTCGATCTACACCTCGAAGTGCGCGTTCTGCCACGGAGAGAACGGCGACGGCCAGGGACCGTCGGGCAAGTTCCTCAAACCTCCTCCCGGTGATTTCACGGACGACGAGTGGATCCACGGGGGAGAGATGGAAGACATCATCAAGGTGATCAAGAACGGTGTCGAAGGGACGGCGATGGTGGGTTTCGCCAACACGCTCACCGATGAAGAGATCAGATCGCTCACAGCCTACGTGAAGCAGTTCTCCGAATCACAGGAAGCAGCCGAAGAGGAAGCGGCCGGGGAAGAGAAAGAATAGCCCGAGGATATTACCGGAAGAGAGTGAACAGCCTGAAGGGCACCATGAAGCGGGGCATCGGGCAAAAAGCCCGATGCCCCTTTTTTTCTCTCCCGGCCGATCGAATCCGGATGCGCTTCCGCGATCCGGTTCCTGTCTCCCCGGTTCACGACCGCCTCCCTCCACCACCCTCCCCCGGCGCTCACCTCGCGAGGAGCATCTTCGAGGTGAGGACTTCGTCTCCCACCCTGAGCCTGTACAGGTAGACGCCTGAGGCCGCCCGGCCGCCGGCGTCGTCTCTTCCGTCCCACACCACGGAGTACACGCCCGGCTCCTTGATCTCCGACACCAGGGTCCTGACATGAAGACCCCGTATACTGTAGACCGCGAGCTCCACGCGTTCCGGCCGTCCGTCCGGCACGGTGTAGTCGATCCTCGTCCGGGGATTGAACGGGTTCGGATAGTTCTGGAAGAGCTCGAGCACCCTGGGCGCCCGGGCCGTGTCATCACCGTCTTCGATTCCGACCGCCAGCTCCGTCACCGGAGCGGTCCGTGCTCCCAGCACCTCCCGGGTCGGATAGTCCTGGAGGAACACGACGAGGTCGCAGTTGGTGTCGACGTAGTCCGCACTGACGTTGAAGCTGATCGTGTCCCGGCGGGTCTCCCCCTTCGAGAGCTCCACGGGAATCCCGGACAGGTCCGGGAAGATGCCCCGCATGACGAACTGCAGGCTGTCCTCGCCCTGCCACTCGAAGGCGATGTGGCTCTCTGTGAGGACCGTGTACAGCCTGAGGTCGGTCTCCGCGATGCCGTCCACCGCCTCGATGGTGACCAGGGCGAATCCCTCGCGGCTCTGGTCGTCGTAGCCCCCCTCGAGAACGAGGTCCACCGGCACGTTCGCGGCGAAGCTCTCGTCGGTCCTCATGCGATAGGCGGAATACATGCCGCTCCCGCCGCCGACGACCCGCGAGACACCGTCGAAGACGACGGTCGGGTACGCATCGATGTTGTAGTAGTCCAGCCTCCCGGAGGATCCCGCGTTCGCGAAGGCATCCTGGTAGTGGTACTCGACGACTGCCACGGAGTCCCCGGCGACGTGCCGGAGTGAGTCGAGACCCTGCGCGGCTTCGGGACAGTGGGGGCACCAGGTGCCGGTTCCACCCTCGGCGAGGACCGCCCGCCGGGTGCGGGTGTAGTTCTTCGTCAGCGTCGACCGCGAGTCGTTCATCGGGGTGTCATCGGGATCGAGGAGAGTCGTGAAGGTCGCCTCGTACACGGTGCCCGCCTCACCGGTGAAGGACGGGAACGACACCTCGCGTGACTCTTCGGGGGAGAGAGAACTCACCGCCGCGTTCTCGTCGTACACCGTCATGCCTTCCGTTTCCAGCAGGCAGTTGACGTCGAACGACTCGGTGAACGTGCCGAAATTCTTGACGATCGCCGACGGCACGATGGGCGTCCCGGGATCGAAGTCCGCGCCGGGGGAGAGAATCGTCTTCACGCCGGCGTCGTGAGCGTCGCCGCCGGCCCGCTCGATCGCCGCGCGCAGCAGCATGTCGCCGTACACGCCGCTGGGAGCCCAGCTGTTCTGGTAGAACGCCCAGCAGTGCTGCTCCGTGTAGCCGTTGTCCCAGGCCACGGACGGGCAGCCGGGGCTGAAGTCGTACTGCACGTAGACCCCGTAGAAGCTGCCGTCGGTGACCACGATTCCCGTGTCGCCGGCCCCGACGGCGAACTCGTTCCATGCGCCGGGCTGGAAGTCGGGGACGTCGAGGAGGGTGTCGGCGAAGATCACGCTGCCGGGAGCCCCGTCCGGCCCGTCGTCGTCCAGGACGGCGAGGATCAGGTCGTCGCCACCGGGAATCGGAAAGCCGTCGTTGAACCAGATGATGAGCGAGGTGACCCGGCACGGGTGGTAGAGCGGCTCGAACTCTACGCCCCAGCCGTTTCCGGGATCGAAGTAGTACGCCATCGTCCACGGCGTGCCGTCATCCCACAGGAGCGTGTCGCCCGGATTCGGGTGGAGCGATGCACGCGGTCCCGGCGGGGCCTTCCACGAGTCGGACTCGCCCGCCGGGTACGCGAAGGCCCTGAGGAGACCGCCGGCGGGTCCCGGACAGTCCACCGGGGCGGACGAACGCAGAATGTGGTCCGCTCGACCCGCCGGATCGGCGGACAGGGCGGCCGGGAGAAGCACGATGGTGACGATGAGAGTCGAGAGGACCGGTCTGGCCATGGAGCTCCTCCTTTCGTCAGTACCGGATCATAAAGCGGATGGAACGGTCGCGACAGCGCTCGAACACAGAGCCCCTGCTTCCGCCGGAGAGGCTTGCCCGTATTGACAAACCGGGGAAAACGGGAGAACTTGTATCCATGAAAACGGTCATCTCGGCAAGCAGGAGAACGGACATTCCGGCATTCTATCTGGACTGGTTCGGTTCCTGTCTCGAAACGGGAGTGTTCGAGGTGGAAAACACCCGGTCCCGGCGCGTCACGATGCGAAGGCTCGCTCCCCGTGACATCCACTCGATCGTCTTCTGGTCGAAGAACTACGGGCCGCTCCTCGGGTCCCGGGGACGGTTCGAAAAATACAATCTTTTCTTCCATTTCACAATGAACACGGAGGTGCCGCTCCTCGAGCCGGGGGTCGTGCCCCTGGAGGAACGGCTGGACCAGGCCCGCAGGCTGGCACGCTGGCGGGGCCCCGAAACGATCATGTGGCGGTTCGATCCGGTCGCGGTCTGGGAGGAGCACGGCGGGAGGCGGGACAACCTGGGGCAGTTTTCACGGATCGCCGCCGGGATGCGCTCGATCGGTGTCCGCCGCCTCACCCTCTCGGTCATGGACCGGTACCGGAAGATCGACCGGCGCGTCCGGGGCATTGCCGGTTTCCGTTTCGTGTACCCCGATCACGACGAAGCCGCCGGAATCCTCCGGCCTCTCGTCGAGGAAGCCGGGCGGCTGGGCTTCGAGGTCTCTCTCTGCTCGGAACGGGAGCTCCTCGGCCGCCTGGAGAAAGGAGCCGTCTCCCTGCGCCGGGGAAGCTGCATCGACGGTCCGCTCCTCAGCGACCTCTTCGGTCCGGGCGCCCCGGTGGCCGCCGACCGGGGGCAGCGGCGTTCGAGAGGCTGCGGCTGCACGGTGTCCTTCGACGTGGGCTCCTACACGCGCCACCCCTGCCGTCACCGCTGCCTGTACTGCTACGCCAACCCGGCCCTCACACATCACACGAAGTAACGGCCGTATCTTCCTATTTAACAACACATAGAAGCGCCGAGCGCTCAATTTCTTCCGGAAGGACGAGCTGAAGGATCACGGGAAGATCATGGTGCCGAAGGGGGGACTCGAACCCCCACGGGAATTCTCCCACCACCCCCTCAAGATGGCGTGTCTACCAGTTCCACCACTTCGGCAACCGGGTCGTAACGCGGATCCATCCCCCAGCGCCCCGGATATGGAGGACGCTGAGAGGAGCACAGAGGTCGCTGTATCGAGTACAGGGCCACTCAACGACCACCGTCTGTAAGACGGTGGGTTCGTTGATCGGTTAAAACCGACTGAAGATTAGAGGAATTGGACATATATTCTATCGACTCATGGCCTTCGGCCATTTCGTCAAACTTCTCTTCGCCTGAAGGCGAGGGGTTTCAACCATCCCCGAGAGAAACACTAAGGCTCTTCGTCTGCCTGTCCGGCCTCACCGGCGGGGGGCACTTCCCCGGCCTCCTCGGTCTCCTCCAGAGGAATGGCTCCGGGAAGGTAGGGCTGCGGTTCCGCCGTCGTCTCCTGCATCTCACGGTCGATGAGGCTTCTCGGACCCTCGGTGTGCCTCGACAGGAGAGCGAGGCTGAACGAGGTGACGAAGAAGAGGATTCCCACGACCGTCGTCAATTTCGTCAGAAAAGTCGCCGCCCCCCTGCCTCCGAAGACCGTCTCGCTCGGACCGCCGCCGCCGAAGGCAGCCGCCAGCCCGCCTCCCTTCCCCGCCTGGAGAAGAATCGCGACGACCAGCACGATGGACAGGAACAGATGAATGATCAAAAGTATGCTGTACAACTGATTCCTCCTCGTGAAACGACAAATATAGAGAAACCGGCAACCCTTGTCAATCCTTCGACTTTCCGGAGAACTGATCAGCGATCGTAGAAAATGATCTGGAGAAACGACTGCGGCTCGAGGCTGGCCCCGCCGACGAGGGCCCCGTCGATGTCCTCCATCTCCATCAGTGAGGCCGCGTTGCCGGGTTTCACGCTGCCGCCGTAGAGGATGCGCATGGTCGCGGCGACTTCCTCCCCGTGGAGATCCCGGACGGTGTCCCGGATCATGGCGTGCACTTCCTGGGCCTGCTCGGGTGTGGCCGTGAGCCCCGTTCCGATCGCCCAGACGGGCTCGTAAGCGATGGACACCGGCTTCATCTTTTTCCGGTCCGTGTCACCGATCGCCTCCCTGATCTGCCTCCGCACCACCTGGAGGGTTTTCCCGCTCCTGCGGGTCTTCTCGAGCTCACCGACACAGAGGATGGGACGCAACCCGCACTCCAGGGCCGCCTCGAACTTCATCGCGACGACGGCGTTCGTCTCGCCGAAGTGCTCCCGTCGCTCGGAGTGACCGACGATCACGTACTCCACACCGAGGTCGAGCAGCATCGGCCCGGAACACTCGCCGGTGAAGGCGCCCGAGGCCTCGTAGAAGAGATTCTGTGCGCCCAGGTGGATACCCTTCTTGCCCGAAATGAGCATTCGAGCCGACTGGAGGGAGGTGAAAGGCGGGCAGAACACGACCTCCCGGTTGTCGATGGTGGAGGCATTAGAAAAGAACTCCTCGAAATAGTTCCGCGTGTCCGTTATGGTATTGTTCATCTTCCAATTTGCTGCGATCAGTGGAATCCGCATTCCAGCTCCTCCTCACTCTCGTCTCACGCCTCGGTCCGCTCACTCCGATCACTGAGCGCCGCGACACCGGGGAGCTCTTTTCCCTCGAGCACTTCGAGGAACGCTCCCCCGCCCGTTGAAAGATGGCTGATCCGGTCGGCCAGGCCGGTCTCGACGACGGCCCTGACAGAATCCCCACCACCCACGACCGCGACGGCACCACCCGAAGCGGCGTCTGCCACGGCACGTGCGACGGCCCGCGTTCCCCCGGCGAACTCGTCGATCTCGAACACCCCCATCGGTCCGTTCCACACGATCGTGCCGGCGCCCGCGATCGCCCGGGCGAACTCCTCGCGGGTACGCGATCCGATGTCCACGGAGGCCAGGTGGGGAGGTATGGAGTCGGCGGAGACTTCGCGGGTTTCCTCGGGCCCCGAGGTGGACTTCGAGACCACACAGTCGACGGGAAGCAGGAGCCCGACGTCCTTCCGCTCGTACTCCTCCATTATGGACGACGCCTCCTCGACGAGATCCTCCTCCACGAGAGAGGTTCCGACGCCGTAGCCGCGGGCACGGAGGAACGTCGAAGCCATCGCGCCGCCGACGAGAACCGCATCGACCATGTCCAGGAGATTTCTGAACACTCCGATCTTGTCCGAGACTTTTACACCCCCCAGAACGGCAGTGAAGGGCTGTTCGGGGGACGCGAGCAGCTTCCCCAGGTACTCGAGCTCTTTTTCGACCAGGAGACCGGCCAGCGCAGGCTGGAGCCGTGCGGGGACACCGACCGTCGTCGCATGCGCCCGGTGACAGGTTCCGAATGCGTCGTTGACATACAGATCACCGAGCTCCGCCAGCCGTTCGGCGAACGCATCGTCGTTGTTCGTCTCGCCCGGATCGAAACGGACGTTCTCGAGAAGCATGATCCCGCCCTCGGGCAACGCACGCGATGCCTCCACCGCGGAGGGACCGATGATCTCTTCGCTGAACCGGACGTCTTTTCCCAGGATCTCACCCAGCCTGCCGGCGACCGGTTTCATGCTGAATGCCGGATCCGCCTTGCCCTTCGGCCGCCCCAGGTGCGAGGCGAGGACGAGCCGGGCGCCCGCGGACGTCAGCTTTTCGATGGTTGGAACGGTCTTCCTGATCCGGGTGTCGTCACGGACCGTCCCTTCCTCGACCGGTACGTTGAAATCCACCCTCATGAACACACGCTTTCCCCGGAAGAAGCCCTCGTCCAGGTCGTCGATCGTCATTTTCGAGAATCCGGCCGCCTTCATAGCTTCTCTCCCACGATCTTCGCAAGCTCCAGCGTCCTCAGGCTGTAGGCCCACTCGTTGTCATACCAAGACAGAACCTTCATCATCCGTTTTCCGATCACGCTCGTGGAGAGGAGATCGACGATGCTCGAGTGCGGATTTCCGGTGAAGTCGACCGAGACGAGCGGCGTGCTGGTGGTGGCGAGAATCCCCTTGAGCTCTCCCTGGCTCGCGGCCTCGAATGCGTGGTTCATCTCCTCCACGTCGCCGTCCTTTTCGAGCTCGACGACGAGGTCGACGAGAGAGACGTTCGGCGTCGGGACACGAACCGCCATGCCGTCGAGCTTCCCTTCCAGCTCCGGTATCACCAGCGAGATCGCACGTGCGGCACCCGTGGTGGTGGGGATCATCGACATTGCTGCAGCGCGCGCCCTCCTGAGATCCTTGTGGGGCAGATCGAGTATACGCTGATCATTGGTGTATGAGTGGATGGTTGTCATGAATCCTTTCACGATACCGTAGGTATGATGAACGACCTTGGCGACCGGGGCGAGACAGTTCGTCGTACACGAAGCATTGGATATGACATGGTGTTTGGCCGGATCGTACCGGTCGTCGTTGACACCGAGAAGAATGGTGATGTCCTCGCCTTTCGCCGGTGCACTTATGATGACTTTCTTCGCGCCGGCCGTGATGTGCTTGCCGGCCTGCTCTTTCGTCCTGAAGAGGCCGGTCGACTCGATCACGACGTCGACCCCGAGATCCTTCCAGGGCAGCTCGGCCGGGTCCTTGACCGAGAGGACCTTGACCGTCTTCCCGTCGACGACCAGATCGTTCCCCTTCACGGTGACGTCACGGGGGAATATCCTGGAGACAGAGTCGTACTTCAGAAGATGACCGAGCGTCGTGGAGTCCGTGATGTCGTTGACGGCCACGATGTCGACATCCGGGATATCATACTCGTAGAGACACCTGACGACCGACCTCCCGATCCTGCCGAATCCGTTGATGCCCACTTTCGTCGCCATTTCACCCTCCTTTTTCGTTGTTCTTTCGTCAGATTCTCCTCGCAAACGTCAGAGCGATCGTACGCCGTGCTCCGGCGCGGACGAGCGCCCGCGTGCACGAGCCCAGCGTTATTCCGGTCGTAACGACGTCATCGACGAGGAGGACGGTCCTTCCCTCCACCGCCGATGCCTTCCGCACGACGAATGCGTTTTCGAGATTCCGTATCCTCTCGTCGAGCGAGAGGTCGGACTGGGGCTTTGAATGTTTTTTCCGCACGAGCACTCCGTCGAGACACACGAGGTCCATTCCGCGGGAGACATCCCGTGCGAGAATCGCCGCCTGGTCGTAGCCCCGTTCCCGTCTCCTCGCCCGGTGAAGCGGGACCCCCATCACGACCATGTCCTCTTCTTCCGGGACCAGGGAGCGGCCCTCTCTGAGCATAGCCTCCGCCATGATCGAGTTCAACCCCCGGTAACCTCCGAATTTGAAGTGGTGGATGAGATCCCTGACCGCCGACTCGTACCGGACGGCGGACCTCAGGAGCTCGAGCTCGGCGGGAAGGTTGCGGCAGATGCACGAATGCTTCCCGCCCGGCTCGTCAGCCGGCGGGGCACCGCAGCGGCGGCAGGCGATCGACTCAGGAGCGGGGAACGAACCGGCGCACGGTTTGCACACGAGGCCCCCGGCTTCGAGGCCCTCACCGCAGAGGAGGCAGACCGGGGGATAGATCATGTTCAGGAAACTCATCCCGAGCAGCCGTATCTGTTCCAACACGCTCATCTCCTCACCTGTTCCGGAAAATGAAGTACAATCCCGCCAGAAACAGACCGGCCGCGATGATCTGGTTCCAGGTGACGGTCAGAGAATTCTGCCAGGCGTAGGAACCGGCATCCTGGTAGCGCAGCGTTTCGACCAGACTCCGGGCGACGGAGTAGAGCACGAACATCAGACCGAACAGGAATCCTTCCCGCTCGCGGTATTTCGTCCGGTCGACGAGCATGAGGACGGCGAAGATCGCAAGTGTCGCCGCCGACGCATACAGCTGGGTCGGATGGAGATCCGTGTCCGGGAACACGCTGCCGGCGGCGCAGTATGCCGGGAACGATACTCCGAAGAATCCGGTGGTCGGAGTGCCGAAGCAGCAGCCGTTCATGAAGCAGCCGATCCTGGTGACGAAGGTGCCGAGCATGAGAGCCGGGGCCACGACGTCTCCGAGCCGGGCGTATGACAGACCGCGCCTGTCGACGAACACCTTGCTCGCGATGAGCGCCAGTACGACCCCGCCGAACATCGAAAGCCCCCCCTCCCAGATGGAGAATGCCCGGAGGGGATTATCGGTGTAGTCGCCGAGATGGGTGAACACGTAGTAGAGCCGGGAACCGATGATGGAGGAGACCATGATGGTGAATGCGAGGTCGAAGACGTCTTTCCGTTCGAATCCCCTGGCCTCGCCCCGCTTCACGGCCAGCATGGTACCGAGAACGAACGCGGCCGCCAGAAACAGGCCGTACGTCCGAAGCGTGAAAGGGCCTATTTCATAGATGACCGGGAACACTCTGTACCCTCCGAAACAGCAGCATGATCGGTCTGCCGACCGGCAACTCACGCTTGTGGTGACGACAGGCGAATCTGAAATATATGTGGAAGCTTTCGTTTGTGCAACAGGATGGCGCATTACCTCCGTGAGATCCGGACCGGCCGAAAACCTCCGTTTTCGACCGTTTTTTCTTGACACCGGCCGGCTCCGGAATTACTTTTCACGTCCCCTTTCCTGTCTGAACACATCGGAACAGAATGCTCACGTTATTCCTAACAGCCGTTTCAAACGACAATCCTCCCCGTCCGGGTGGCACCGGTCGGCGGGGCGGCCCGAGAAGAAGCAGGAGGTGTG
>CAZMKB010000055.1:0-15867 GCA_964566685.1 uncultured Gemmatimonadota bacterium
CGAATATGTAGGTCAGGGCGTAGCCTATCAGGACGAGCTGCACGAAACACCGGACGAGGCCCCAGAGAATTTCCCGTCCGATGAAGAGCGCGAGGAGCCGGTTCACCAGGAAGGTCACCCCGACCATCGAGGCGCTGATCGCGAGGTCGGCGAAGCCGATGGCGTGGAACTCGTAGGTCATTCGCACTCCATCGACAGGAACTCGCAGAGGAGATCGGGCGGATCCGCGAGCAGATCCGCCGAGGGACCGTCGAGGGCGATCCTGCCTTCCCTGAGGAGGAGCAGCCGGTCGGCCATGCGGAGCTTCGACGGTTCGTGCGTAATGTGGAGGACGGTCAGCCCGTTCCGGGTCCCTTCTCCCAGGTGCCTGAGTACCGCGGTCGCGACGGGAGGGTCGAGGGCGGACGTCGTCTCATCGAGCATGAGGATTTCCGGTTCGAGCGCCAGGGCCCGGGCCAGACACACCCTCTGCTGCTGGCCGACCGACAGCTCTGCCGCCTCCCTCGATGCGAGATCCCGGCCGAGCTCGACCCGGTCGAGGAGCTCTTTGACGGTGGAAGGCTCGAGCCCGGGTTTTTCCGCGAGCCGGCGCGGCCAGTTGATGTTGTCGGCGACGGTTCCCTCGAAGAGGACCGGTTTCTGAAGGACGAGGGCGGCCCTCCGCCTGAGGCTCTGGACTTCCATCATCCTCACATCCTTCCCGAACACCCGGATCATTCCCCTGTCGGCATCGTCCAGCCTGTTCACGAGGCGGAGGAGGCTCGTCTTCCCCGAGCCGGAGGGTCCCACCAGGGCCACGGTCTGTCCCCGCCGGACCTCGAGATCGAGGCCGTCGAACACGGTGAGGTCGGCGTAGCTTCCGTCCTGCCGGACTCTCCGCCTGAACCCCACTCCTTCGAAATCGAGAACGGTATCTCCCACGCTTTCCCCCGTCATACTCGCTGAGCCGGCATCGAATACCTTCGGCGCGTCGAATCGTTTTCATGATAGCCCGGGAGCACCGGCTTGTCAACGATGCGCGCAAAGAACGAGTGGTTTCCACTGCCTGCTTCCGAGAGGTTTCGTCTCCTGTCGAGGCTGCCGGAACCGCAGATATCGTATTGTTGCACATCCGGGGCTTCCGGGCGTATACTCTTACATCTTTTCCTCAGGTGGGGCCGGATGGAGCGGTGAGAGCACGCCGGTTCCGGGGGGATGCGCCCACCCGGGGAGAGGAGGGACCCGACTTCGATGAACCTTGATCAGCGGCGGAGTCCGGCGGAAGATATCACATGACGAACACCTCGGATGACACGAGCCGCTCGCGATCGCTCCTGCGTGATCTGAAAGAGGCGATCACCGGGACCGAGCAGGACTTCACCGAGGGCCCTCTGGGCAGAGCGATCCTCCTCCTCTCGGTTCCGATGGTCCTCGAGATGGTCATGGAGTCGATCTTCGCTGTCGTGGACATCTTCTTCGTGGCCAGGCTCGGCCCCGATCCGGTGGCGGCGGTGGGCATCACCGAATCCATCCTCACCCTGGTCTTCGCAGTTGCGGCGGGACTGAGCGCCGCCACCACCGCTCTGGTGGCACGGCGGATGGGAGAGAAGAAACCGGCGGAGGCGGCGGTGGCTGCTGTTCAGTCGATCATCCTCGGCATCCTCGTTTCGATCCCGCTCGCCTGGCTGGGGATAACTTTCGCCCCCCGCATGCTCTCCCTGATGGGCGCATCGGGCGGGACGATCGAGGACGGATCCGGGTACTTCGCCGTCATGCTCGGAGGGAATGCCGTCATCGTGCTTCTCTTTCTCCTGAACGCCGTGTTCCGCGGTGCCGGCGACGCCGCCATCGCAATGCGTGTGCTGTGGATCGCCAACGCCCTCAACATCGTGCTCGATCCGCTCCTCATTTTCGGTGTGGGCCCGTTTCCCGAGCTGGGCGTGACAGGCGCGGCCGTCGCCACCACGACGGGGCGAGGGATCGCCGTATTCTATCAGATGTTCGTGCTCTTCCGGGGGAACGGACGGATACGGGTGACCCGGGAGACGCTCGTGTTCAGGGCCGACGTCATTCTCCGGCTCATCAGGATCTCGCTGGGCGGTATCTTCCAGTACCTCATCGCCACGTCGGCGTGGATCTTCCTGGTGAGGATTCTGGCCGTGTTCGGAAGCGCCGCGCTCGCCGGCTACACGGTGGCGATCCGCATCCTCATATTCGCCATGCTGCCCGCATGGGGAATGAGCAACGCGACGGCCACCCTGGTGGGACAGAACCTGGGAGCGCTGAAGCCCGACCGGGCCGAGCGCGCTGCCTGGCGGACCGGGCTCTACAGCATGCTCTTCCTCGGATCGGTGGCCGTTCTTTTCATCGTCTTCGCCGAGCAGCTGATAAGGTTCTTCACCACGGACGAGTCGGTGGTCCCGATCGGGGTGACATGTCTCACCTACCTGAGCTACGGCAACGTGTGCTATGCGTACGGCATGGTGATGTCCCAGGCCTTCAACGGTGCGGGGGACACCTACACTCCCACCTGGATCAACTTCTTCTGCTACTGGATGGTGCAGATACCGCTCTCCTATATCCTCGCGGTGCCTCTGGCCATGGGACCGAGGGGAGTCTTCGTCGCCATCCTCGCCTCGGAGTCCCTGGTCGCCGTCGTGGGAATCATCCTCTTCCGGCGCGGGAAGTGGAAAGTGCGAAAGGTGTGAAGGGAGGACCGCTGCACACGCCGGCGCCGGGATGCAGGGAACCATGTGCCGGGGAATCGGTGCCGGGGATGGGGTTGATGAGTTCCCTGGAATCCTGACGCGGAGGATTCGAGGACCACTTACTGGGTCAGGTTCCTCACGAAGACATTCGCGTTCAGCCTCACCCTGCGGTAGTGATCGGGCATGCCGGTCCGGGAGTTGATGCCGTTGTGCCAGCCGGGGTCCGGGCTGTCCGTGCGGGCGACGATCATCACCCTGACAATCCGTATCGCCGCCGGATCGTTTGGATCGGGTACCTCCCGCTCTCCTGTCACCAGGTCGTACGAGATCTGGAAGTTCTCGATGTTGTCTGCGACAACGTGCGGTGTTCCCTCGTTCTCCGAGACCATGAGCGCGGGATGGTAAGGATCGGTGTCGTCGATGAAGTACTTCCGGTAGCTCATCATGAACACGTCGGACCCCGCGAGGTAGGTGAGATTGAGCTTCTGGTCCTGGTTCCAGGGAGGCGACTGGCGGTGCTGGAGCATGTTCTGCCCCTGGGTCGAGACATGCGTGATCTGGAAGATTTCCGCCCCCCGCGGCCCTTCTTCGGTCAGTCCCGAGAGCATGGCGATTGCCCCCACCTGAAACCCGCCGGCGTCGGTCACCTTGAGATCGGCGCTCTCGTTGGGCATGCTGTGAGAGAGATCTGTGTCGACATTGTCGAAATTCGCGAGGACCTTGACGGTGTCGGGCAGCCCGCCGCCGGCGCTTCCCGGCATCACCGGTGAGAGCGTGCCGATGTCAGAGTCGACGGCCCGCGAGAACGGCACGGACTTTCCCGCCATTCTCAGGTCACGGACGATCCGGTCGATGGCGACCCTGCCGTTCTGCTGCATGTTCACGACTTCGTTCTGCTCCACGAAGACCTTGTTGTTGGTCGAGAAGATCTCGTGGGCGAAGAGAGTCACGACGGATATCAGCGCGATAGACACCACCATTTCGGTGATGGAAAATCCCCGTTCGCCCCGCAGCCGTCCCTGCGACCCGGCTTCGCTGTGGGTACATCGTCCATTGCTCATGCGTGATGCGGTCCCTTCTCCCGGACAGTCTCCTTCACTGTCTCCCCGTTCGCCGTTAGGAACAGTTTCCCGGGTATTGTATCTTCGCAACAATGATGCCTCGGAAGACACTCCTGTCCGGATTCCTCGAACGGCGGGAAGACATTGTCTTCGTGGAAGATATCTATCATGTGCGCGCGGACGCAGGTGGAATCCACGAGAATTTTCGGCCGAACCCTGTAAGAATGTTATGACCTTTTTGCAGAGTGATGCGGAAATCACCTGTGGTATAGTTTCCCTGAAAGCATCTGTGTGAACATCTTCCGATTTCCCCGCCGGTTGACATGCCTCTCTCCATCCGCTATAATGAGAGCCGGAACGAGCAGCGGATCGGCGGGATGCATCGGTAGTCGAATACGGGCGTATTCATGTCCCAGGGCCACTTAATCATCGACCGTCCCCGGAGTCTCCCAATCATGCACAGAAGAACACGCCGCTCCCTCTTGCTGTTGATCCCAACGCTGGTCACGGCGATGCTCGCCGCCGCGGCAGCTGCTGATGTGAACGAAGCAGGCGATCAGGAAGTTCCGGTGCTCGACCTCTACGTCATGCCCCACTGTCCCTGGGCACTGCGTGCCGAACAGGAGATCGTCACCTTCGTGAGCCGGCATCCGGAAGCGGCACGGCTCGCCGTCCACTACATGGCGTTCTCGATCGGCGCTCAGGAACCTCCCGGCGACAATCCGGACTCATCCCCCGGCACCACTCTCGTCTCCAGGGCCGGTCCCGGGTGCCAGGGCCCGTCCCCCGGTGCCCCCGCCGCCGGAAATTCCTACCGGGGATTCACGAGCCCGGGTGGAAGGGCGGAGATCGAGGAGGCGATGCGCCAGCTCGTCATCCGCGAGTTCTATCCGGAGGCTCACCTCGACTACCTGCTGTCCCGGGCTTCGGACATCGGGGGTCCGTGGCAGCTCTCCGCGTCTGATCTGGGCATCGACCCGGAGATCGTCGAAGAGATGGTGGCGGCAGGCACCGGAGGGATTCTCCTGGCGGAAAACATCGCCGCCGCAACCCGGGATGACGTCAGGAGCTCACCCACACTCTTCATCGACGGCGAACTTTACCGGGGCCCGATCACCGCCGGCTCGCTGGCCCTCTTGCTTCGGGTTCCGGACTACGCTGATGGAGCTGGCATCGGGACCACCGGTGAAGAGCGGGGCGATCACCGCCTCGAGAACATGGGGCTCGCGAATCCGGCAGCCGTCTACTGCCACAAGATGGACGGTACCTACCGGATCTCGGAGGAAGCCGGCAGGCCGGGGATCTGTACCCTGCCCGACGGAAGGGAGTGCGACTCCTGGGATTTCCTCGCCGGAAGATGCGGGCGGGAGTACTCCTGGTGCGCCCGAAACGGCTGGGAGACGAGGACCGACGACGACGGCCACGATCCCTTCTCGCGGGAGTACGCCGTCTGCGTCGACCGGAGCGGGCGTGCCGTCGGTTCCGTCACCGGGCTCAGCGGCCTCAGCGAGAAGGCGACCAGGGCGGTCGTGCCCGGAGGCGAGCGGGAGCGCAGGCGGGTGGAACCTCCCGGCCCGCATTCCTCCCCGCCCGCCTTCGACTGGAGAGACCTCGACGGCGTGAACTGGATCACGCCGGTTCAGAACCAGGGCGGCTGCGGATCATGCTGGGGCTTCGCGGCGGTCGGCGTGGTGGAGGCGATGTTCAACATCGATGCTGGAGACCCCGATCTGGACATGGATCTCTCGGAACAGTACCTGGTCTCCGACTGTCACTTCGGATCCATGGCTCATCAGAACTGCTGCGGCGGCAGCACCTGGAAGGCGTTGCGGTTCATCATGAACTCCGGCATCCCTGACGAAGGCTGCATGTGGTACGTCGACGGCTTCGGCTGCTCCTGCCCGAACGGATGCGGCCTGCACTGCACCTACCACGACGGCTTCTTCTGCAGCGACCGGACCTGTTCGGACCGCTGTGACGACTGGGAGGAGCGAATCGTGAGGACCAGGGTCACCGCGGATGCCGCCGACGTCAAGGAGAGCATCTCCGGGAACGGCCCCGTCACCTCGGGGATCGGCATGGGCGGGGGCTTCGGTGGGTACTGGGACGGGGACATCTACCGGTGCACGAACGACGACGGCGGAAACCACGCGATCGTGCTCGTCGGCTACGACGACGCCGGGGAGTACTGGATCGCAAAGAACAGCTGGGGTTCGAGCTGGGGCGACGACGGCTTCTTCAAAGTGGGATACGGCGAGTGCTACACTGCGATCGATGTCCACACCGTCGAGACGACCGCGTGCGGAGACACGATCAGGGAGGACCGGGTGCTCTTCCACGACCTCTCGAGCCCCGGAGGCGATGCGCTTGTCGTGAGCTCTGACTCCGTGACGCTCGACTGCAACGGCCACCGGATCACCGGCGCGGGAGGCGGCACCGGGATCCTCCTCGACGGAGTCACCGGGGTCAGGATCGAGAACTGCACGGTCGAGGGATTCAACCGCGGCATCGCGATCGAGGGCGGCGGAGACACCGAGGTCACGGGAAACACGCTGAGCGGCAACACCGGCTCAGGCATCCATCTCCTGGACACCTCCGGAAATACCATCTGGAACAACACGCTCGGGGAAAACGGCGACAACGCCTACGAGGAGGAGAGCGCCGCGGCCAACCTCTGGGATCACGAACACACCGGGAACACCTGGTCCGACTTCAGAGCAAATCCCGGCTATCCGTTCCGCTACGAGATTCCGGGCCCCGGAGACGGTGTCGACCGCTACCCCGCCGGGAGAACACCCCGCCACCGCGAGGCGGAGGATCTCTTCCCGGTGGGGATCGACGGCGAGACCGGGCCCGACGGATCGCTGCCGAAGGAATTCGCCCTCTCCCAGAACTTCCCCAACCCCTTCAATCCGGTGACGACCATTACCTTCGACGTCCCCGGCGGGGCCGGTGACGTGCAGCCGGTCCTGCTGTCGATCTACGACGTCAGGGGGAGGCTGGTGCGCACGCTGGTCGATGACGCCTTCGGCCCGGGCGCCCACCGGGTGGTGTGGAACGGCACGGATAGCGAAGGGAGACCGGTCCCCTCGGGGATCTACGTGAGCGTCCTCCGGGGCGGCGCTGTCACGACCTCCAGGAAGATGACGGTCCTTCGCTGAGATGTCTCGGAGCGGATCGATCAGATCTGAATATTTCATGATCCCCGAGTGCCAGACCACCCAGCTTCCCGATCCTACACAGCCGCCTCACCACGCTCGCCGGTGCTGATCCTGACAGCTGTCGCCACGTTGGAGATGTAAATTTTTCCATCACCCTTGAGGCCCGTGTGAGCCGACCTCTCGATCGTGGAAACGATCCTCTCAGCCAGGTCAGCCCTGCAGACGATCTCTATCTTGATATATCGGAGATAGCCTACTAGGTCATCCATGATCACTTCGGGTTTGTTTTTCGCTTTTCCCTTGCCGAAACCTCGAACGTCCACGACCGTCATACCTGTCAATCCTTCTACCTCGTGGAGCGCAAGGGCAACGTCCGTGAGTTTGTGAGGTTTGATATACGCTTTGATCTCCTTCATCTGCATCTTTACTCCTCCTGAGGATTTCCTGTTTCTCCCTCCGGTCCGGGGGAAAACCACCGGTAGAGCGCCGGGATGACCAGAAGTGTCAGGATCGTCGACGTCACGAGGCCTCCGATGACAGCAGTCGCCAGCGGACGCTGGACCTCGCTGCCTATTCCCGTGGCCAGCATCAGCGGTATCAGGCCCAGGGCCGTGGTGAGTGCGGTCATGAGGACCGGCCTCACTCTCAGGCAGGCTCCCTGGATCGATGCATCGTCGACCGGCATGCCGTCCCGAAGCAGCCGGTTCATGTAAGTGAGGAGAACCATCCCGTTCTCGAGAGCAATCCCGAACAGCGCGATGAATCCGACCGATGCGGGAACGGAGAGATCCTGGCCGCTGATCCAGAGGGCCACGATTCCCCCCACCAGCGCCAGCGGGATGTTCAGCAGGATCAGGAGCGAGTTCTTCAGTGAATTGAAGTTCGAAAAGAGCAGGATGAAGATGATGAAGAGGGTAATCGGAACCACGACCCCGAGCCTTCTGTTGGCCTCCTGCTGCAACCTGAACTGCCCTCCCCACGTGACCAGATAGCCGGGAGGAAGGTCGACGTTCCCATCGAGAGCGTCCTGCGCCTCCGCCACGAAGGATCCGATGTCCCGTCCCACCACGTTGCACTGGACGGTAATGAACCGCTGGTTGTTCTCCCTCGTGATCTGCCGGGGCCCCACCATCTCCTCGATTGCGGCCAGCTGGGCGAGTGGGACCTTCGTGCCGGTTGGGGACTCTACCAGAACTCCGGCGATCGCTTCCCGGTTCTGCCGGTATTCTCCGGCGAAGCGCACGTAGATGTCGAAACGCCTGATCCCCTCGAAGATCTGTCCCGCGGTCTCCCCTCCGACAGCCGCGCGGATCACCTCCTGGACATCGGAGACGTTGATGCCGTACCGGGCGATCGCGTGTCGATCGACGGTGATCAGGAGCTGGGGAGTTCCGGTCACCTGGTCCGGCTGGACGTCGGCGGCCCCCGGGATCGTCCGGACGAGCGCGGCGACCTCGCCCGCCTTGTCCTTCAGAACATCGATCTCATCGCCGAATATCTTGATGGCCAGCTCCGCCCGCACTCCCTCCAGGAGCTCGTCCACGGTCATCTGGATCGGCTGGGTCATGTTGGTCAAGACCCCCGGCACGTTGCCCACCTCCCGGCGGATGGTCTCTTCGATGTCCGCCTGCGAGCCGGCCTCGCGCCACTCGCTTCTCGGCTTCAGGAGGATGTACATCTCCGCACTGTTGATCGGATCCGTGTGTGCGCCGACCTCTCCCCGCCCGATGCGCGTCACCACACCGATCACCTCGGGGATCTCCATCACCCGGCGCTCCACAATCATGGTGGTCCGCTTGCTCTCGTTCAGGGAGATGGACGGGGCCATGGTCAGGCGCAGGACGACCGTTCCCTCGTTCAGGGTGGGAGTGAACTCGGTGCCCAGGCGGGGATAGATCAACACACCGATCAGGATCAGGATCACGGACAGAGCGATTGCAAGAAGACGGTGCCTGACGAAGAACGTCACCGCAGGGCGATAGAATTTCAGAAGCCAGTGCTGGATCCGGATCCGGCCTTCGGCCTGTCCTGGATCGGAGTTCTTCGGCCGTCGCATCACCAGCCACGACAGGACCGGCGCGAGGAAAATGGTGAAAATCAGCGAGCCGGTCATTGCAAGGGCAATGGTGGAAGCCAGCGGCCGGAACGTCTTCCCTTCCACCCCCTGGAGTGTGAGGAGCGGCAGGAATACGATGATGATGATGGCAACCGCAAACGTGATGGGGCGCATGACTTCCCCGCATGCCCGCGCGATCACGTGAACCCTCGGCTCGCTCGGAGCCGACTCCCTCAACAGGCGATCCACGTTCTCGACGACCACGATGCTTCCGTCCACCATCATGCCGATGGCGATGGCAAGACCGCCGAACGACATCAGGTTGGCGGATATCCCGAGGTATCTCATGCCGATCATGGCGAAGAGCACGGAAAACGGTATGGCGATCGCAACAACCAGGCCCGGGCGAACGGCGGCAAGAAAGATCATCAGGACGGAGATCACCAGGACGATCCCCTCGAGAAGAGCATCGGTCACCGTCTCTACACAGGCTTCCACCAGGGTCTTCTGTTCGTAGTAGGGGACGATCCTGATCCCGGGGGGCAGGATCCCGTTGATCTCCTCCATCTTCTCTTCCACGGCGCCGATGACGGTCGAGGAGTTCGTGCCGAACAGCTTCACGACCATTCCGGCCACGACCTCCTCGATGCCGTTTCGTGTCTGGATGCCCCGGCGGATCGCCCCCCCGACCCCGATGTCGGCCAGCTGCTCGAGGTAGATCGGCGTGCCGTCTTCCGCCTTCACCACGATGTTCTCCAGATCCTCGATCGTCGATGCCAGCCCCACGGAGCGCACGATGAACTCCTCGGAATTCTTCTCGATGAACTGGGCGCCCACGTTGAGATTGTTGTCCTTGATCGTCTCGATGACATCCTGGATCAGGACATCGTAGCGCAGGAGGGCATAGGGATCGATCACGACATGGTACTGTTTCTCCCATCCCCCAATCCCCAGTACCTCCGTCACACCGGGCACGGTCTGGAGGTAAAACTTGACCAGCCAGTCCTGGATCGTGCGCAGCTGCTCGAGGGTGTAGCCTCCCGTCTCGTCTTCCAGGTAATAGAAGAGAACCAGGCCCATGCCGGTCGAAATCGGACCCATTTGCGGATCGCCGAACCCCTCCGGGATCTGTTCCCGGGCCTCCTGCAGGCGCTCGTTCACCAGCTGCCGGGCGAAGTATATGTCGGTCCCGTCCTCGAAGTAGATGTTCACGACAGACAGCCCGAAGTTGGACACCGACCGTATCCGTTCCAGCCTCGGAAGGCCGTTCATGACCACCTCGACAGGATAGGTGACGTATTTTTCCACTTCTTCCGGGGCCAGCCCTCCGGTGACGGTGAACACCTGGACCAGCGACGGCGAGACATCCGGGAACGCGTCGATCGGAATGTGGCGGTAGCTGAAGTACCCGCCGGCCATCACCAGCACCCCCAGGACGATCATCAGGAGACGGTTTTGAATGACGGTGCGTATCAGACGATGCATCTCGATCTTCCCCTCTCTCGGCTCAGTGACCGTGACCGTCACCGAACGACGACTTCTCGAACTCCGCCTTCAGCGTGAAACCGTTTCCGGCCACGTACCGCTCTCCTGCCTCCAGCCCCCCGACAACTTCCACATGTGTCTCGTTGGAACGGCCCAGGACGACAGTCCGGGGTTCGAAACCGTGCTCGGTCAGGACGAAGACGATGTCCCGGCCGTCCATGGTCTCGACGGCGGACCGGGGGACGACGATCCCGCCTGCGACCTCGTCGACGGCAAGAACCCCCCGGACGAACAGCCCGGGCTTCCAGTATCCATCCGGATTGGGCAGGATCACCCGGGCGATGGCGGTACGGGTCTCCTCGTCGACGACGGGGCTGACATAGGAAATCTCGCCCCGGGTATCCTGGGCGCCCGTTGCGGTGTGGATGGTCACCGACTGTCCGATCCGAACGCGGGGAAGGTCCTTCTGATAGACGCTGAAATCCGCCCACACCTGGCTCAAATCAGCGACGACGATCGTGTGGTCCTCGTCCTCGATGAGTTCTCCCCTCGTCATGTGCAAGTCGATGACAGTTCCGTCGATCAGCGATTTCACCTCGTAGGGGGCGAGGCTCTCGTTGCTCTCGATGACGGCGATCACCTCACCCCTTTTCACCCTGTCACCGATCCTCTTGCGGACTTCCCTGACCACTCCCGGAAACCGGGGGACGATGTGCGCCAGGCGATCGGGGTCGATGACGATCTCTCCGCTCAGGTGGGTGTGGATCGATAAGGTTCCGGGCCCGGCTGTCTCGAGTTCTATGGAGAACTCTTCGAGCTCTTCCTCGCTCAGGCTCACGAATTCGGCGGTTTGTGCCTCATGATCTCCGGAGTGTTCCTCCTCCACGTGAGACATGCCCTCGTCCACCGTCATCCAGTCGTCGGAGGTAAGGAGTGCATGGAGAACGATCCCCAGGAGAAGTCCTCCGGTGAAGGCTCCTGCGACAGCGATTTTCACGTTTCCTTTCATTTTCGAATCACCTCGGTTCCAACTTTCATCTTCTCGTCCCGAAAACGCCCGGGTGAGTATCCTCCGGCCGGGCGGGGGACCTGGAGCGCCTGCTTACGGGATGGATGCCAGATCCCGCGCGATCATTCTCTCTATTTCCGCCACCATCCGGTGGTACTCGGTCAGGGCGAGCAGGTACTGCTCGCGGGCCTCGAAGAGCGTCCGCTGGGTATCGAGGACGTCCAGGAAATCGAAACGGCCCATGAGGTAACCCTCCCGGATCACTTCGAAGGCCTTCCGGGCCTCCGGAACCGTCCGGTCCCGCAACGTGACCGATTCGTGATATGCGCTCCGAAGCCGGTTGTGTATGTCCTCCAGCGCTGCCCCCAGCTGAACTGCCTTCCCCTCCTTCTCCCACCTCGTGCGGGCCAGCTGGACCCGTGCTTCCTGCCGGGAGCCCTGGTTGCGGTCCGACAGGGGCAGGGGGACGGAGAACGCGAGGACGAAAGAGTCGTCGTCACTCTCGTTGATGCGGCGGAATCCTCCGCTCACCACCGGATCCGGAATCCGCCCGGCGTCTTCCAAGGCGATCACCGATTCTCTTTGTTCCAGTTCCTTCTCATACATGGCGAGGTCGGGATTCAGTGACAGGTACGGTTCGAGCCTCTCGAGGGGAGGAACGGCCGTCAGCGTATCCAGCGTCCCGACGACCCGGCTGAATGCAGCCGTTCGGCTTCCCCAGGTCGCGGCCAGCTGCCTGCGGTTCGTTTCAAGCTCCCTCCGTGCCCGCTCCAGGCCGACCCGTGTGGCGGAAAGATTCACCCGGGCACGCGAAAGCTCGGCCGGCGACACCTTCCCGGCATCGACACGCTCAACGATCGAATCGACCAGCCGCTCGGCGAGCTCGACCAGCTCTTCCTGGAGCTCGACACGCTGCTGGGAAGCGAGCACCCGGATGAAGACATCTCGCACCTCCGTGATGACATCCAGCCGCTTGCTCTCGTAGTCCCAGGCGGCCAGGTCGCCCTCCAGTGCGGCCGATTGCATGGCTTTCCGCCGCTTCCCCCCCAGGAGCAGCTGCTGGCTGATGGAGAGCGTGGTCTCCGTGCTGTTGAAACCCCGCAGCTCTCCGGTTCCACCGATATCCTCCAGTTCCGCCTCGAATTCGGGATTGGGATAGATACCGGCCTGAACCGCCCTCTTCTCCGCCGCCAGGATCTCGTAGGAGGCTGTGGCCAGGCCGGGGTTGTTCAGCAGGGCCAGCGACAGAGCCTGATCCAGTGCGAGCTCCCCTCCCTCTTCCGGCAGGAGAGGGGGCCTTTTTTCCGGTACAGTCGTCTTCTCGGGTGCACGGTAGCTTTTGAAATTCTCACCCGGTGCCCGCGGC
This sequence comes from uncultured Gemmatimonadota bacterium, assembly GCA_964566685.1. Taxonomy (GTDB): domain Bacteria; phylum Gemmatimonadota; class CAZMKB01; order CAZMKB01; family CAZMKB01; genus CAZMKB01. Next base: position 12,826 of record CAZMKB010000055.1, read on the forward strand.
TCCGGCATTTGTGCCGACGTGCGATACGTCGCACAACCGGCCAGGGTGAGAAGGAGAAACACCGATGTGATACTTTTGTGATTGCGGTGCCTGATCATGCCTGACTCCGATTGATCGTACGTTCCTTCCGTACGGTTGATTCCTTCCGGACTGATCTCTCCCGGCTCCGGCGTCATCCGGTAAACGGAAGTTCGGGATCTCCCGTGGATCAGAAATGCACGAGGACTCGACGTACCCGAAACGTCAGACAGGAGATGAGAGATGATCGTGATGATGGTCGCCTATCACCCACACTTCTCGTTCGAAGTGTCCCGGCAGTCACTCAGAGACGGTCAACGTGTCGGAGTGGAGCCGGACAGCGGGGAGGCGCGGGTGTCTCAGATGAGAAGAACGGTCGTCTGGATGACGGGGAGATGCGCGGGCGGAATCCCGGAAGATGGAGGCGCCGGGAAGAGCCGGAGAGGTTCGCCGGGTTCGCGGCCGGATCGATGCAGGTGAAGAGTCGCCGGGATCGATGGAGACACGGAAACAGGATCCCTCTCGTCGGTCCTGATCTCGAAACAGGCATCGGACAGGGGAATGTCGCGGCAGGAGGCATCGCTCCGGTGGCCCGCACGGAGGAGCGAGGCCATGAGGGCTGCCGACAGCAGCGTGTCTCCATCGCCGTGTCCTCCGAGAGCACAGCCTTCCCCGGAGGAGACGGTCTCGACGGCGAAGTGATCGCCGGCATCGAAGCAGAGCACCATTTCGACCAGGATGCCGTGAGACAGTACCGCATGCCCGAGGAAGAGGACCACCATGAGCCAGGAGACTGACCTCATGGTGTGTTTGCGCTGAAATCCGGTTGATGTAAATCCGTTGGAGGTAGTCATGAGAAATTTCCGTTCGATCGATCGAACGACAAAATTTAGCACTGGAATCGACAGGAATCAATACCCCCCGGTGAGACCCGGTGTTCCGTCCCGGTAGCACGTTGACAATAGCAGCTGGAAAATGATTGTGTGGCCTGACCTGACTGAAATAGACCATCAGGAGAACCAGGCAGGGCGGCAGATGATTCGATTTCCTGTATCCTGCGTTCATTCCAATTCTAATGGGTGTGGCTACTTTAGGACGACGCCTCAACGGGCACCCATCATTCTTTCGGATAGAGCCTTTCCTGCTCTCTGGCGATGTGATACACCCAGTACTCATCGAGATCACCTGAGAGGTAGATTGCCCTCATCTTCACCATAGCCTCAGCCATCCTGGGCGACCACCGCATTCCGGAGCGTTCCATGCGATCCTTGATCAGGTTTTTGCATGCACCTTCCACGCTGCCGCTGGCGATGGGGTACCCTTTTGCAAGATACACGTGATACTGCATCCGTGAGCGGTTCCGGTAGTAGTAGCTGGCTGTCATGGTCAAGACCCGGTGTTTATATCCTTTCAAGCCCCTCTTGGTTACGATTATTCGAAGCCCCTTCACGACCTGGCTAACCTTTCCCTGGAGGATGCGTAGCGCTCGTTCCCGCACGAATGTCACTGTCTTATCCGAGCCTTCTCCGTACAGAGCGTTCCCTGCTGCCCACAGTTTCTCCAGCACATGGAGGAAGTCCAGGACCATGACGACATTCTTCATAATCCGAGAGACCCGGTACAGTAGGGCACGTTCCCCATCGGTCACTACCACCCAATCCTTCAAGTCCTCAGCATCCCTGCGCTCCATCTCGTCCTTTACATCCTGGATGAATGCGTCCTTTCCCGTCACCAGGCTGGCCCATACCCGTTTTCGTTCGGGCTTGGCCTCCTTCTTCCGATCCCGTTGCTCCCTGTTCTGCGGCTCGAAGAGGCTCGTTATCACATCTTCCGGGGTCCTCAGGCGCCGTTGTTGCGTATATACAGCTGCCACTGTGGCCATCTTTTTCTTCTGGGCCTTCTCTCCTTTTTTTCCTGCGGACCTTCTTCGTGGTGAGGGCGGATTTGATCATGGGGATCCCTTTGCAATCGATCGCTCCGACCAGGATCGGACCGCCAAGTTGTTCGCCCACCCCCTGCCGGGATGAGTAGAAATCGTTGAAGTCCCGACTTACCTCGAGCATTATTGCCTCTGCGCTCCTCTTTGGGATCGTGATCCCGGTGGACTCCCGTATCATATCGATGGCTTCGTCGAACGGACACCCAATGGCCCGCTTCGCCAGACGTCGCTGTACCTCGTAGCTGTAAATGCGCCCGGGAAGCTGCAGGAGTTCATCCAGGGGATGAATGCTGGTCTGTCCCGGCATGCCATAACCTGTCCTGGTGATGATAATCCTGCCGAACAGCCCCACTATTGCGCGGGTATGCAATCGCTTACGGGTATATACTGTGCTTGCGTCATTTGATGAATCGAAGACGCGAATCGCTTGACCGACATCGCCGACTCCACGCTTGTCCACATGGTCCTGGAGCATGAGCCTGAGCAACTCCCGACCCCGCTTTTCCTCGGCTAGTTCAACCTCGCCGAGGCTCATTGTCTGTGCCTGTTGAGAGCACAGCCACTGCTCGATCTTGTTGAACTGACACTGTGTACGCTGACTCTCGTCGTAGCGTTCATTAGAACAGAGGGGGAAAACGGTCATTTTCAGGGCTGTTTGGCTCATTCTCACCTCCAGGAGAAGAACACTTGACTTTTGATATAACCTACAGTATAATATACGGTAGGCTAAGCGTGGAGGCAAGAGAAGATGAAAAAACGGACTCCCCAACAAATGAAACTCCATATGCTCCAGAAAAAGTACGAGCAGAAGAAAGCCCGTATCCAGAAGATCGGCTTCATCTGCCAGGGAAGCCTGACCAAACGATGGCTCACTTGCGGGAACAAAAACTGTGGCTGTCGCAAGGATCAGAAAAAACGCCACGGACCTTACTACCAGCTCTCATGGAAGGAGAACAACAAGACTGCTTCCTGCTACATTGCTCCGGAAAATATCCCCACCTATCGAAAGTGGCTTGAGAATCGGAAAGAAATAATGGCCATTATCGAGGAGATGATGGCTGTCTCGCGAAAGGCAGGAGAGTGCC
>CAZMKB010000056.1:0-15286 GCA_964566685.1 uncultured Gemmatimonadota bacterium
AACCCGTCATCGCAGCGGTCAACGGGCCGGCGCGCGGTGCGGGAGCGGAAATGGCCATCAGCTGTGACTTCATCCTCATGGCCGAAGAGGCGACGATCGCACTGCCCGAAACGGGCCTCGGCACCTTCGTGGGCGGAGGCCTGACGCACATCCTCCCGCGGCTCATCGGTCTCGCAAGAGCGAAGGAGCTCGTGTGCACCGGCAGGATCATGGACGGCAGAACAGCCGTCGAGGCGGGCCTGGCACTCCGGTGCCTGCCGGTGAAGAATCTGCTCGGTGCGGCCTTTACCTTCGCAGGCGAGCTGGCCGCCAGGGCGCCGCTGTCGATGGCGTTCGCGAAGAGCCTCCTGCAGACATCGCCGGCCGGGACGATGAGGGAGGCGCTCCGGCTGGAAGCCGAGGCCATTCTCTCCTGCATGGAGACGGAGGACTGGCAGGAAGGGCTCCGTGCCTTCTCGGAGAAAAGGAATCCGGAATTCAGGGGATCGTGACCGTGGGTCTGGAGAAAATACTGGATGCCAGGTCGGTGGCCGTGGTGGGGGCCTCACGCGACGAGAAGAAGCGGGGATATCTGGCAATAAAGTCGATGATCGACGATGGATACGAAGGCGCGATCTACCCGGTCAATCCGCGTGAGGAATCCCTCCTCGGCCGCAGGTGCTCCGACAGCGTCCTCGACATCGAAGGGCCGGTCGACCTCGCCCTGATCACCACACCTGCACAGGCCGTCCCGGCGATACTCGTGGAGTGCGGGCGGAAAGGGGTGAGCGGAGCGGTGATCGTCGCCGGCGGCTTCGCGGAGCTGGGGAGGAGGGGGAAGAAGCTGCAGGACCTGATCGTCGCGACCGCCCTCGAAAACAACGTTCGCATCATCGGCCCGAACACAAGCGGCATGATCAACGTGCACGCAGGCCTGAACCTGGTCGGCCTGGCTCACGTGCCGAAAGGAGACCTCGCACTCCTCTCCCAGAGCGGCAACATGGGATTGCACATCATCACGGAAGCGCAGATCAAAAGCCGGAAAGGCTTCTCGTACTATGTGGGAGTGGGAAACGAAGCAGACATCAAGTTCCACGAATATCTGGAGTTCCTGACGGAAGATCCCGGGACAGGGGCGATCGTCATGTACGTGGAGGGCATGAGGGATGGAAGACAGTTCCTCCAGCAGGCGTACAAGACGACTCTGGAGAAACCGATCATCCTGCTCAAGAGCGGCCGCTCCGCCAAGGGGTACCAGTCGGCCGGTTCCCACACCGGCTCGCTCGCCGGCATCTCCGAAGTCTCCCGTACCGCCTTCGAACGTGCCGGCATCATCACCATCGAGAACTCCGACGAGCTCTTCCCCGCGGCGGAGGCTCTTTCGAGCCTGCCGCCGATCCGGGGCAATCGGGTGGCGATCCTCGCCGACGGAGGCGGTCATGCCACCATCGCGGCGGACCTGCTCACCGACTTCAACGTCCGCATTCCCGAGCTGAAGAAAACCACCCGTGATCAGCTCGCAAGGCTCCTGTCACCTCACGCATCGCTCACGAATCCGGTCGACGTCGCCGGCAGCACGGATTCGAACCCCGCCGTTTTCGCCGATTGCGCCCGCATCCTGCTCAAGAGCAGTCGGATCGACGGGCTCCTCATCGTCGGCCTGTTCGGCGGCTACGGAATCCGTTTTGCCGAGAGACTGAGCTTCATCGAGGAGGACACCGCCCACCGCCTGGGTAAGCTCGTCGCGGAGACCGGGAAGCCGATCGTTCTCCAGAGCCTCTACAATTTCGCCAGGCCCCACTCTCTCGATCTGCTCAGGTATTACAACATCCCGGTCTTCGACTCGGTCGACATCGCCTGCCGGTGCATCGCGGAGCTCTCCCGGTATGGACATCATGTCGGGATGACCCATCACCACTCGACCTTCGTCTTCGAATGGGGAGTAAAGGCGAAGAAAAAAGGGGAAGCCCTCATTCAGCAGGTTCTGGCGGAAGGGCGCCATGCCCTCTTCGAACACGAGGCCCTGCAGCTGCTGGGGCTCCACGGGGCCCCCGTTTCAAGAGCCCGTTTGGCACGGAACGCCGGCGAGGCCGTCTCGATCGCGGCGGGACTCGGCAAACCGGTGGCTCTGAAGATCTGTTCACCCGACATCCTCCACAAGAGCGACGCCGGCGGCGTCAGGCTCGGACTCGAATCGGAAGGGCGGATCAGAAAAGCTTTCGGAGCGATACTCGGCAACGCCCGGAAGTACAGAAAGGATGCCGATATCAGGGGCTGCGTGGTAGCGCCCATGGCCGAGACCGGAACCGAAGTCATCATCGGCACCAGGATCGATCCGCAGTTCGGGCCGGTGATCATGTTCGGGATCGGCGGCATTTTCGTCGAGGTTCTGAAGGACGTGGTTTTCAGGGTTCTTCCCATCACCCGTACCGCAGCCAGGAAGATGATCTCCGAAATCAAGTCCGCGCCGCTGCTCAACGGACTGCGCGGACGGGAGGCGGTCGACCGCGACGCTCTGGTCGAGCTCCTCATGACGATTTCGGAAGTCATCGAGTCCTATCCACACATTCAGGAAATGGACCTCAATCCGGTCATCGTCCGGAAACGGGGTCTGACCATCGTCGACGCCCGGATCCTCCTCAGGAAGAAAGTCTGACCCGGTTGACACCGTCACTATGTTCTGATATACTGGACGGGAGTGGTCGACAGGAACGAACTCCCCGGGTTCTCGACCGGTACAATCCCTTTTGCAGGAAAGAGGCAGGAATGAAACAGAGACTTCATGCAGCACTGCTGTTCGGACTGGTATGTGCCCTCATGGCAGGGGCCTCCTCCCTCCCGGCCGAGGAGCTCTTCATCGTCGATAAAAGCGGAGAGGGCATCGATGCCGTCGCATCGCTCGACGGAGTGGCCGTGTACGCTGTCCTCGAGGATGGTCTCCTCGTCGGCGCGGACGGGCAGGGATCGCTCGTGCTGTCCGATGAGGGCTCACCCGCACGCATCGTGAGCCGCCTCGGCGAACGGAATCACGACCGATCCTACTACCTGTTCCGGATCGACCCGGAGAATGTTTCGAAGCTCCCGCCCGGTCTCGAGATTCTCGCCTACAGCGGAGAAGAAGCGGTCGCGCGGGCGGCGCCGGGTTACGTCCCTGATCATGAAGCTGCCCTCCTCACGAACGGTTTCACCCGGATATCGTTCAGGCCGCTGTCGGTTCGGGGAGAAGGTGTCCCGGCGGAAGCCGGATCCCGCATGAACCCCGTACCCGACCCGATCATCGACGAAATCGTGAACCAGGTCAGCCAGACAGAGTTCACGGACTACCTCCAGCGGCTCCAGGATTTCGTGACCAGGTACTCCTACACCGATTCCTGCCGCGCCGCCGAGCAGTGGGCGGTGACGGTCTTCGACGCCCTGGGACTCGAGACCGAGCTCTGGCCCTACAACTACAGCGGCTACACCTGGTACAACGCCGTCGGGAGGAAGATCGGAACCGTCCACCCCGATTCCATCTATCTCATCCTCGGTCACATCGATTCGATTTCGGAGGATCCCTGGGATCTGGCACCGGGAGCCGAGGACAACGGTTCAGGATCAGCGTGTGTGCTCGAAGCAGCCCGGGTCCTCTCCCAGTACGACTTCGACTGCTCCATCGAGTTTCTCCTCGTCTCCGGAGAGGAGCTGGGGCTCCACGGCTCCGAAGCATACGCGGAGTACTGCTCGTCCACCGGCAGGAACATCGCCGGGGTACTCAACTTCGACATGATCTCCTACACCGGATCCTACGGCTGGGACACCAACATCTACGCCGACCAGAACTTCCCGGCGGAAGTAGCGCTCGCCGACCTGCTCGCCCAGCTCACGGACGACTACAGCGACGCCTACTCCATACGGGTCGACACCGACGGTCCGGTATACGGCAGCGACCACTACTACTTCTCGCTGTACGGTTTCCCGGCGCCCTTCTCCATCGACGCCCAGCTCTGGGGCGCACCCGACTGGTATCCCTGGTACCACACGACCGACGACGTCATCACGCACCTGAACCTTCCGTTCGGCACCGCGGTCGTGAAGGGAGCGGTGGCGACACTGGCCACCGTCGCCTCCCCGTCCGTCGATCCGATCCTCGTGTTCACCTATCCGGACGGGCTGCCCGAGCTCATCGATCCCGACGGCGGCACGACATTCCGCGTGGAGGTCACGGCCGGCACGGGCGATCCCCAGCCGGACACCGGGGAGCTGTCCTACAGCACCGGCAGCGGCTACACCACCGTTCCCCTGGAGGTGGTCTCCCCGAACGTCTACGACGCCGTGTTCCCGGCCATCGAGTGCGGCAGCACGGTCACCTACTACCTGAGCGCCCTGACGACGGACGATTCCCTGGCGACCGACCCCCGGACGGCGCCCGAGGCGACGTACTCGGCGCTCTGCGCCTACGACCTGGTGACTGTCTACGAGGACGATTTCTCGAGCAACCTCGGCTGGACCGGACTCGGCGGAAGCGGTGAGTGGACCATCGGTCCCGCCGTCGGGGGAGACGGAGACGACTCCTACGGCGGAGCGGACCCCGCGGAAGATCACAGCCCGTCGACCGACGACCAGGTGCTGGGCAACGACCTCACGTCATACGACGGAGACTACGAGGCGAACCTCGGCACGACCTACTGGGTCACCTCACCCGTCGTCGACTGCTCCAACTACCTTGGCGTCAGCCTCGCATTCTGGCGTTGGCTGGGCGTCGAGCGGGACATCTACGACGAGGCGTTCATCCAGGTGTACGACGGAGCAACGTGGGTCACGATCTTCGAGAACGGCGGCTCCACGATCGACGACGGAGCCTGGCGGGAACAGACCTACGACGTCTCGGCCTGGGCCGACGGCAATCCCGACTTCAAAGTGCGCTTCGGCATCGGCCCCAGCGACGGCGCCTGGCAGTACTGCGGCTGGAACGTCGACGACATGACGGTGACGGGATACTCCTGTACACCGCCCGCCGGAATCTCCGCCGAGCTCATCCCGGACGACGATCCCGTGATCGTTCCTCAGGGCGGCAGGTTCGGCATGACGGGATACCTCACCAACAACGGGACGGATCCCGTGACCACGGACGTCTGGGTGGGAGCCTACCGGAACACGCACTGGTTCCAGCAGCGCCTCTACGAGGACGTGCCAATGGCGGCGGGACAGACGCGGCAGGCCCACTTCTACCAGGACGTCCCGGGATTCGCTCCACCGGGCGACTACGCGTTCGTGGAGTTCTGCGGCGACTACCAGACCTGGACCGTGGTCGATTCCTCCTTCTTCATCGTCTCGGTCGTCGAGGCGGCCGGGCAGACGGATTCTCCGGGTGAGACCTCCGCCGGAGTCCCGGCCGATCTCTTCTCCGCGGGAACGACCGGCGGCACCGGCTTCCAGGCACCGTAAGGACGCTAATCCGGCCGGGGGGAGAGGCGGGAAGCCTCCTCTCCCGGCTCCGCCGGCCGGACATGCCGCATCCCCTTCCCCGTTCCGGGCTGTTGGCTGCGTCTCTGGACAGAGGATCTCCGCTACTACCGTGCCTGCGGATACTTCGACGGACGCCGGCCCCCCGATTATCCCGCTCTTGAGAGGTTCGCCGCGAGGGCCCCTGCGGGCGAACGGTGAAGATGGGAATCCATTCCATTGACAAGAAGGCTCCGGGCCAGTATCATGAGGCCATGAGTACTCCATCGGGCGCACAGGCCCCGCCTCCCGCCAGACGTGTCTTCTGCAACCGGACGCTCAACCTGAGAGCGATCAGGGCGTTCGGATTCGACATGGACTACACGCTCATCCACTACCATGCGGACGAGTGGGAGGAGCGCGCCTTCTCCCACCTCAAGAGAAAGCTGCTGGAGCGCACCTGGCCCGTCGCCCACCTCAAGTTCGAGCCGCAGATGTTCCAGCGTGGGCTCTTCATCGACCGGCAGCTCGGAAACATCGTCAAGGCGAACCAGTTCGGCTACATCAAGCGGGCTTCGCACGGCACGAAGATGCTCGACTTCGACGATCAGAGAAAGCTCTATTCGGAGACGATCGTCGACCCGTCGGAGGAGAGATTCGTGTTCCTCAACACGCTCTTCTCCATATCCGAGGCGAACATGTACGCCCGGCTCGTCGAGCTCCTCGACGCAGGCTCTCTGCCCGAGGTTCTGGGCTACGCGGACCTCTTCGATCTCCTGAGGCGGTCGTACCTGGAAGCGCACATGGAGGGAAAGCTCAAATCCGAGATCTGCTCCGACCCGGAGCACTTCGTGGTCCTCGACGAAGACACCCCGCTGACACTGCTCGACCTGCACCAGGCGGGCAACATCCTGCTTCTCATCACGAATTCCGACTGGACCTACACGAAATCGATGATGAGCTACGCCTTCGACCGGTTTCTTCCCGGCGGCATGGCGTGGCGCGATCTCTTCGATGTGATCATCGTCTCGTCTCGAAAGCCGGCTTTCTTCACCACCCGCCAGCCTTTCTTCGAAGTGGTCGATGAAGGCGGTCTGCTCTCCCCCGTCGTGGGAGTCCCGGAGCGCGGGAAGGCCCTCGTGGGCGGGCACGCCGCGGGTGTCGAAGAGATGCTCGACCTGCACGGCTCGCAGTTCCTCTACATCGGAGACCACGCCTATTACGATGTCCACATCTCGAAGAACATCCGGAGATGGCGCACCGGCCTCATCCTGCGGGAGCTCGAAGCGGAAATCGAAGCCATCGAATCGTTCAGGCCGCGACAGAAGGAGCTGACCGCCCTCATGAGGGAGAAGGAAGTCCTGGAGAACCGCCTCGCGCAGCTGCGGATCACCGTGCAGCGGCATCGCATCGGGCGGGACACCGGCGGGGAGGCGGACATCGGCCGGCTCGAGAACGAAATCGAAGCGGCCCGCCGGAATCTCCTCACTCTCGACGAGCGGATCACGCCGCTCGCGATAGCGGCTTCCGAGCTGAGGAACGAGCGCTGGGGACTCCTCATGCGGACGGGCAACGACAAGAGCTACATGGCGAGCATGGTCGAGCGGTTCGCCGACATCTACACCTCGAGAGTTTCCAACCTGATCATGACGACGCCCTTCGCCTTCTTCCGGGCACACCGGACTCTGCTCCCCCACGACGACGATCACGGACCCGGGAGCGACTGAGACGTGCCACGGAGAGAGACACACCGTCCCCCGGGACCCGACATCGGCAACCGTGACCTCCTTCGGGGCATGCTCCGAAGGCGACGAGCGGGGCCCTCCAGATCTTCTACGAACGCTACAAGAACCTCATCTACAGCGCCATTCATGCCTGGATGAACGCCCACCTGCGGGACGGAGAGACAGACCGCGACGAGCACATCGAAGAGCTCTTCCAGGAGGCCTTTTTGACCCTCATGGAGAACGATTTCGCTCTGCTCAGGCGGGCCCGGGACCCCGAACGGATCAGCGAGCTGCTCTTCGTGATCGTCTTCCGGATGACGGGCAGGTATTTTCGGGACAGGCGACAGGAGAACGGGAGAAAGAGCGATCGTACCGGTTCCGGCATCGGCGTTACGGACGACCCCCTGGAACGGCTGAGCCTGAAGGAAGAGGTGGAGCTCGTCGGCGGTTTTCTGGCCGGGCTGTCTCCTTCGGACCGGCGGATCCTCGAGCTCTACTACGACCGGGGGCTCCGCTACCGGGAAATCGCAGAGCTGACGGGCCTCACGACCACCAACGTCGGGGTGAAGATATCGCGGCTGAGAGAGAGACTGAGAAAATACCTGATCGACTGCCTGGACCGGGAGGAACGGCCCGGGCCCTTGTAAGAAACCGGCTGCCTTCGTATTCTATAGAGAGAGGGACGAATCATGGCACGCAGGAAAGACAGAACGGACGAAATCCTCAGGCGCTATTTCAGGAGCCTCCGCGGACCGGGAACGGAAGAAGCCGTGGAGGAGCGGATTGTGAGTTGTCACGACGAGCTGTTCCTGTCCGAAGAGGCATTCCCTGCCGGGCCCGGGTATTCGATGAACCACATTGACCGTCGAACCTCTCCCTGCCCCTCCAGCAGGGTCCTCGGCGCCTACATCGACGGCACCCTTCCGCCCGGCGAAGCGGCCGACGTCCGCGAGCACCTCAGCGGCTGCGACCGCTGCCGCCGCATCATGAAAACCGTCTCCGACGTCGTCTTGCGAACCCGGAAGGGGACATCCGAGAGCGTTCCCGAAAAGCTCTCCTCCGAAACATCCTCCCGCCTCTCGGATCTCCACAGAAAGAGCAGATCCAGGAAAAAATCTTCCGACGACCTGTAAGAAAAACCGCCTCCCCCGGCTCTATAGAGTCAAAGGAAGGAGGCGTGAAATGAAACAGAACATTCTCGACTTCGTCCACAGCCTGTCTCACTCGGAACCGATGACGTCCGGGCCGCTCTCGATCGTGGGACTCCACCCGGGGAAGACCGGTTCCGAGAGGGTTTCCGCTACCTGGTGCTCGACGAGGCGATCCGTGACGGCCTCGTGGAGGTCGGTGAAGCGGGAGGATGCGGGCACGTCCCCGAGCTCGTGGTCACGAACAGGTCCGATCTGCGGATCTTCATGATGGACGGCGAACAGCTCATCGGAGCGAAGCAGAACCGGATTCTCAACACATCAATCATGATCGACTCCCGCGCAACGGTCAGGATACCCGTCAGCTGCATGGAACAGGGACGCTGGCACAGCAGGTCACGGACCATGGACGCCGGTGAAATCACGAATCCCGGCCTCCGCGGCGACAAGGCGGCACAGGTCTCGGCAAACCTCATGAGCCGCCTGTCGTTCCCGGCGGACCAGGGAGCAATCTGGAACAGTGTACAGGAGAAGATCAGCCTGCACGGCGTCGAGGCCCCCACCTGCGACTTCGGCCGGGTGTACCGTCACGTGAGGAGAGACCTCGACCCCTTTCGTGAGGGAGCTGCCGTACATCGGGGGTGCCCTGGGTCTCGCTGCGTTCATCGGCGGGCGGCTCACCTGGATCGACGCATTCGACTCCCCCGAAATGTGCCTGAAGCTCTGGAAGAAGCTCGTCTCGAGCTACGCGCTTGATGCCGTCGATGACGGCGAGAGCGAGGTTCCGGCTCCTCCGGGCTTCGGAGAAGAAGTCCGGGAGCTCCTCCGGGCGCCTGAGTCAGCTCGGCTCGCTACGTTCGACTCCCCGGGTCTCGGAACAGATGTCCGGCTCGACGGAGAGACGTCGCGGGGAGCGGCCCTGATCGTGGAGGACCGGGTGGTTCACCTGGGGCTCTTCCGCGCCGATCCGGTCATCGACCGCGACTGGACTCCGATCACCAGGCCTTCACGGCGCATCCGCTGAATTCGGTGAACGGCCTCCCGAACGCACCGACGGCCGGGAGGCGTTCCTTTTTCCCTTGCCGTCACGCCGCGTCGGACCTAAACTTAACCCCGGCGATCGAACGAGATACTGTGAATTCACGATCGGGATCCGGTCATGGGCTACCGCTACGGAATGATTCACGGACGATTTCAGCCGTTTCACCTGGAACACCTCCGCTACTTCCGGACCGCCTGGGAGCAGTGCGAGAACGTCATCGTCGGCATCACGAATCCGGACCCGAGCACGATCGTCGAGGAGCCGGAGAGTGAGCACCGCCACCTGCCCGGGAACAATCCGTTCACCTTCACCGAGCGCCTGATGATGATCCAGGAGTCGCTCCGCGACGAGGGATATCCGATGGAGAGGATCTTCATCGTTCCGTTTCCCGTCCACCATCCGGACCGCTGGCCGTACTATGTCCCCGCCGGGACCGCCATGTTCGTGGTGGTGTACTCGGCCTGGGAGAGGGGCAAGGCCGGGAGGATGCGTGCCGCCGGGCTGAACGTCGTCACGATCGACGGCTACCGGAAGACGATCAGCGGCAGCGAGATCAGGTCGCTTCTCGCCGGTGACGGCGACTGGGATCACCTGGTGCCGCCGGCGGTCGAGCGGTTCCTCCGAACGGAGCGGAGAGCCTGACACATGGACTGGAAGACGAAACCGACCGACAGGTTTCTGCTTCGAATGACGAAGATCTATCTTTCCGCCCCGCTCACCCGGGCGGCCCTCGCCGTTCATCCGGATCTCAGGCCCTCATCCCTTACGCTCCTCGCGACCTGAGTCGGTGTCTCCGGGGGCGTCGCCTTCGGACTCGGCAGCGGCCTGGCGGGCGGAGCTCTGGCGCTCGTGGCGCAGATCATCGACGGGATGGACGGACAGGTCGCCCGCCGCACCGGACGGGGAACGGCGAACGGAGCCTTCCTCGACTCGTTCCTCGACCGCTACGTCGACTTCGCGCTCCTCTTCGGCCTCCTGCTGCACGCCCTCAGGTTCTCCCTCGGCACGGTCGTCGGGGGATTCGTCATCGGCAGCGGAACCGTCGTCGTCGTCGCTGCCCTGGCGGCTGCCGGATCGAGCCAGGTGAGCTACGCCACGGCCCGGGCCGGGAGCCTCGGGATCGCCTTCGCCCGTCCGGAGCTCGTCGGGAAAGGAACCCGAACGGCTGTCATCGTCCTGTGCGGATTCCTCACGCCGCTGTGGCTCCACGCCCCGCTCGCCGCCCTCTTTTTCCTGGCTGTTCTCACCAATGTCGCAGGCGTCAGGGCACTGCTCGGCCTGAATCGCCGGGAGTGACGTTCAGGCTCAGAGGTGAAGAGGGATTGTGCCGGAGTAAGCGAGCCCCGGAAAACGAAAGTTCTCGCCCGAGGGGTGAAGGATCCGTCAGGGAGTCACGCAGATCCTGTCGCGACCGCTCTGCTTCGCTTCGTACATGGCCGCATCGGCCAGTCTCACCAGGTCATCCCCGCTGGTGGCGTCCTCGGGGAATCCGGCGATTCCGGTCGAGACCGTCGCCTTGAGAAACACCTTCGCGTGAGGATCGAAGAACTTCTTCTCCCGGAGGAGTGACTTCAGCCGGTCGAGCATCTTGAAGGCTTCCTGCTTCGGCTTCTCGAAGATCAGAATGGCGAACTCGTCCCCGCCCATCCGGAAGATCCTGTCCACCTCCCTGATGTTCAGGAGGAGAAACTTCGCGAGGCTCTTGAGGAGGAAATCCCCGGCCTGGTGACCATGCCGGTCGTTCACGCTCTTGAAGTGATCGACGTCGAGGAATGCAACCGAGAACTGCCGGTCGTAGCGGTTGGCGAACCGGATCATCTCGTTGAGCTTCTCGTCGAAGACCCGCCTGTTGTAGACACCGGTGAGCTCGTCCGTGGATGTCATCTTCTTCACGACGCTCGTGCGCTCGAGCTTCGCCTTCACCCGCATGAGCAGCTCCTCGGCATCGAAGGGCTTGACGATGTAATCATCGGCCCCCAGCTCGAAACCCTCCCGCTTGTCCGACAGCTCGGACTGGGCGGTGAGGAAGACGAACGGTATGAGGTCCTCGCTGTAATCGCGCCGGATGATCCTGCAGAGCTCTTTCCCGTTCATTTTCGGCATCGCGATATCGGAAATGATGAGATCGGGTTTCGTTTCGTAGAATGCCCTCAGGGCATCTTCACCGTTCTCGCAATCGATGACGGCGTAGTCGTTTCCCCTGAGAAGTAGTGCGAGCATCCGCCTGATATTCGCATCATCCTCCGCAACCAGAATCGTGTGCTTCTCGCCCATTACCTCCTCCCTCCATCAGAAGAGCACTGAGAAGTGATAATCACCGGAAGAATGAGCAAACATTATGCCACCCCGATCCCGGCCGCGGGATCAGGGGAGAGGCAGGAGCATCCGGAAGGAGATGTCGACGAGATCCTTCACCGGCGCCCAGTAGATGCCGAACAGCAGCGTGGGAATGGCGAGGACCACGAGAACCACGATCGGGAATGCGGGAACCCTCACGCTCGTCTCGTCGAGCGCCTTCTCGAGGAACATCGCCTTGATGATGCGGGCGTAGTAGTAGAGCGCGATGACGCTGTTCAGGACCCCGATCAGGGCCAGCCAGTAGTACTTCTGCTTGATGACCGCAGCGAACAGGTAGAATTTTCCGATGAAACCCGCCGTCGGCGGGAGACCGGTGAGCGAGAAGAGAAAGATGGTCATCATCACCGCCAGGACCGGAGCCCTCCAGCCGAGCCCTCTGTAGGCGTCCATTTCTTCCTCACCGAGCCTGTTGACGATGGTGATCACCACCAGGAAGGCTCCGAGGTTCATGAACACGTAGACCATGAGGTAGAAGAGAACGGCCTGGACTCCGTCGGCGGACAGAACCACCACTCCCATCAGCAGGTAGCCGGCGTGGGCGATCGAGGAATAGGCGAGGAGCCGCTTCAGGTTCTTCTGAACCAGGGCGCTCAGGTTGCCAAAGGTCATCGTGACGGCGGAGATAACCGCGATCATCAGTGGCCAGTCCACGTTCCACATCGGCTGCCCGAACGGATCCCAGGGACCCTCGGACATCGCCAGGTACAGGAATCTCATGAGGACGGCGAAGCCTGCCGCCTTCGGCCCGACGGAGAGAAAAGCGGTAACCGGGGTCGGGGCTCCCTGGTAGACATCGGGGCACCAGAAATGAAACGGCACCGAGGCGATCTTGTATCCGAATCCGGCGAGAATGAGGACGAGCGACACCGTGAGGGTCACGGCGGAGGGCATGGAGGAGGCGAGAACCTTCCGCAGGGCGACGATGTTGGTCGTCCCCGCCATCCCGTAAAGGAGCGACATACCGTAGAGCATGAGACCCGTGGCGAACGCCCCGTAGATGACGTACTTCAGCGAGGCCTCGTTGCTGCGCCGGTCGCTCTTCCGGAAACCGCTCAGGATGTAGCTGGGGATGCTGACGAGCTCGAGCGCGATGTAGATCATGAGGAGATCCGTGGCCGACGCGAGAACCATCATGCCGAGGAGGACCGAGAGGAGGAGCGCGTGGAACTCGCTGTTGCGGCGGACGCTCACCTCGGTCGAACCCATCGACGACAGAACGACGAAAAACGTGAGGATGAGGAAGAGGATCTTGAAGTACTGCGAGAAGGAGTCGAGGGCGACCATGCCGGAAAAGAGCATTGTCCCCTCGCCCGCATCGAGGTTCAGGAGCTTGACGGCGACCACGACGAGTGCCAGGATGCTGAGGCCTGCGAACAGGTTCGTACTCTTCTCACCCCGGGAGAACATGCCGAGCAGAAGAATCACGACGATGGATATCGTGAGCAGGATCTCGGGGAGAAACGAACCCAGGCTTTCAATGTTCGTAAGCAACTCTTGCCTCCATCAAGCACCGCATAACCGCACGCCGCCGCTCTTCAGAAGAGGATGTGAATGAGGTTGTCCATACTCTTCTCGATGAGCCCGAGCACGGGCATGGGATATATTCCGAGCAGAATGACGATGACACCGAGAGGAACGAGGGTCGTGATCTCCCGTGCGTTGATCTCGGAGAGATCGAGATACTTCTCGTTCAGCGGCCCCAGGAAGATCCGCTGGAGCGTCCAGAGCAGATAGCCGGCCGTGAGGACGATACCGAGCGTCGAGATGACCGTGATCGTCCGGTAGACGTTGAAGGCCCCGATGAACGAGAGCGCCTCACTGATGAAGCTCGAGAGGCCCGGCAGGCCCAGCCCGGCGAAGAACGCGAGGCTGGTGATACCGGTGTAGATGGGGACCTTGAGGCCGAGTCCGCCGAAGCCGTTGATGTCGCGATGATGGGCCCGGTCGTAAATGACTCCCACGAGCAAAAAGAGCATAGCCGTGACACAGCCGTGGTTGAACATCTGGAAGAGCCCGCCGACCATGCCCGGGTGGTTGAACACCGAGAGGCCGAGGAGCACGATCCCCATGTGGCTGATCGACGAGTAGGCCACGAGCTTCTTGAGATCATCCTGCGCCATGGCGCAGAGTGCTCCGTAGACGATGTTGATCATGCCGAGAACCGCCATTGGCTTGGAGAACCAGACGGTGGCATCGGGAAGAATCGGAAAGCTGATCCTCAGGAGACCGTAGGTCCCCATCTTGAGCAGAATTCCCGCAAGGATGACGCTGATGGCCGTCGGCGCTTCCACGTGCGCGTCGGGAAGCCACGTGTGGAACGGGAAGATGGGAACCTTGATCGCGAATCCGATGAAGAGGCCGATGAACACGATCTTGCTGAAATTGAACAGGTACCCGAAGACCGAGAGCGTGGCTCCTTCGAACGAATTCCGATAGATGAGCTTCGTCATGTCGAAGGTGTGAGGATCGGAGTAGAAGTAGAGAGCCAGCATGGCCAGGAGCATCAGCACGCTGCCGAAGAGCGTGTACAGGAAGAACTTGATCGCCGCGTACTCCTTGCGCGGCCCGCCCCAGATGCCGATCAGGAAGTACATCGGCAGGAGCATGACCTCCCAGAAGATGTAGAAGAGGAAGAAGTCGAGGGCGCAGAACACGCCCATCATCCCGACCTCGAGCAGGATGAACAGGGAGAAGTAGCCCTTGACGCCCTTGTTGATGCCCCAGGAAGCGAGGATGCAGATCGGCCCCAGCAGTGCGGTCAGGAGCACCATGGGAACGCTCAGCCCGTCGATGCCCATGAAGTACTCGATGTTGAACGACTCGATCCACTTCGTGTGGACGACGAACTGGAAATCGGACGTCGTCCGGTCGAACGCCTGGTAGAGCTTGATGCCGAGCAGGAGGGGAACGAATGTGGCGACGAGCGCGATGTACTTCACCAGGACATCCTTCCCCTTCGGAACGATCAGCATGAAGGGGATCCCCACGAGCGGGAAAAACACCATGAGCGTCAGAATCTGGTTCTCCATTTATCCGATTTCCTCCGTGTCTGCCAGATGACTGCGCAACTCTCCATGGAGGCGCACCACGGGAAAGGGTCTCAGAAGACTCTCACATAGAAGACGACCAGGAGGGCGATGACGACCCAGAGCACGTAGTTCTGGACCCGCCCCGTCTGGAGCCTCCGAAGCCGCCCGCCGACGTTCAGCGAGAAATCGGCGACGCTGTTGACCATCCCGTCGATCACGATGTTGTCGAACTTCCCCTCGGCATTCGCGAGCTTCACCGTCAGCCGCGAGACACCGTTCACGATGCCGTCGATGATGGTGTTGTCGAACCACCGGCAGACTCTGCTCGTTCCGAGGGTCAGCGCGATGAAGGTCTTTCCATAGAATTCATCGATGTAGTACTTGTTCCAGAGGACCCGGTAGATGCCGCTGAAACGCTCGGCCATGCGCGCCGCGGAGATCCTGCCCTTCATGTAGGTCAGATACGCCACGACGATCCCGGTGAACGCGACGATGATGGAGATCACCATGGCATAGATGTGAGCCGTGTGGGTGACGTCGTGGTGCGCGTCCGCGTGGACTTCGCCGTGGAGGGCGGCGTCG
>CAZMKB010000057.1:0-15238 GCA_964566685.1 uncultured Gemmatimonadota bacterium
CCGGCGAGCAGGATGAGGAGTCCTGTCACGGTCATGATGATGCCGGCTGTTCTCTTCGTACCATTCATATCTTCCTCCGCTGGAAAAAATTCCCGAAAACGTGCCGATTATACCACAACCCCCCCGGTAAATGCAACCGCCGATACTACGGATACCCCTTGCTTCGATGTGTGAGGGGCCCGCGAGGTCGGCAATGAAGGGGCACGTGCGCAATCGGTTGACATCATCTCGGGTTTTCCGTATAATAGGCTGACTCTGTTTACCACTTCATGGCAGGAGGATTGAGGATGCACAGAACCTTTGCTGCGGCGCTGACCGCTGCCTTCGTCGCCGTGGGCATCACCGGCTGTACCGGCGATTCGACACTCCCCGATTCACCCTCCCCCGAGAGCATGTTCGACCTCACGAGCCCGGGAACCTACGAGGGCCCGCAGATCTTCGGCGACGCGGTCGTGACGGCCGTCGAGGTCAGCCTTACCGAGATCGACGCGACCATGGACAGCGAGCACATCGACTGCCTGGGAACCGTCGACTGCGAGACGGGGCTTCCCTCGAGCGATTTCTACCGCGACGAGTTCGGAGACGTCTGCATCGGCTACCAGTGGACACTCTGCGACTGGGAGGGCGGCAATGTCGCGCAGGCGATTGCCCTGTATCTTCCGGGAACCACGCAGATCCTCGACTACCTGATGCTGACCGAGGACATCGCCGCCGGCTACAAGGACCCGAATCCGGGCGGCTGCTACCTGATGACGACGTACGTCACCTACTCGATTCCGGGCGGAATCCACGGCGACTTCACCATCGACTGGGCGACCGCGATCAACTACGGATCCCAGTGTCCGCCGCTCATAACGTTCTGCGGATGGCCCCTCGGCCAGCCAGCCGATCCGATCGTCGTGCACTTGTAGCACTACCACCGAATGGAAAACGGGGGCGGGCGTCCTGCCTGCCCCCGTTCTTTTTTCGGCCGGGACACGGTGTTCCGTCCCGGGAGAACTACGCTTCCTGCTTCTCCGCCTCCGCCTCGGCGATGATCTTCTGAGCGGCGTCGCCCGGCACCTCTTCGTAGTGCGAGAAGGTGCCGGTGAAGAGCCCCCGTCCCTGGGTGAGCGAACGCAGCTGGGTGGAGTACTTGTACATCTCCGCCTGCGGCACGTAGGCTTTCACCTTCTGCCGGCCGCCTTCGGGGGTCATGCCAAGCACTTTTCCCCTCCGGGAGTTGAGGTCGCCGATCACGTCGCCCATGTACTCGTCAGGGACGGTCACCTCCACGTCGAGAATCGGCTCGAGCAGGTAGACGCCGGCCTGCTTCGTCACGCTCTGGAAGGCCATCGAGCCGGCGATCTTGAAAGCCATGTCGGAGGAGTCGACGTTGTGGTAGGAACCGTCGAAGAGGGTCGCCTTGAAATCGACCACGGGATAGCCGGCGAGGACGCCCCGCTCTGCAGCCTCCCGAACGCCCTTCTCCACGGAGGGGATGAACTTCGAGGGAATCGCGCCCCCGACGATGGCGTCTTCGAACTCGACCCCCGCACCGCGCTCGAGCGGCTCGACCCGCAGCCAGGTGTCGCCGTACTGCCCGCGGCCACCGGTCTGCTTCTTGTATTTCCCCTGTGCCTCGGCCCTGCTCCTGACGGTCTCGCGGAAGGGGATCCTGGGCTTGGCGAGACCGGCATCGACGTTGAACTTCCTCTTCAACCGCTTCACGATCACGTCGAGGTGAAGCTCGCCCATTCCCGATATGAGCGTCTGCTTGAGCTCCCTGTCGTAGTCGGACCGGAAGGTGGGGTCCTCCTCCTGCAGCTTCCCGAGGCCCATGGATATTTTCTCCTCGTCGCCTCTCGCTTTCGGTTCGATGGCGATGGTGATGTTCGGCTCGGGAAATTCGATCGGCCGGATCAGGTAGTCCACCCCCTTTGCCGCGAGGGTGTCGTTGGTATGCGACTCCTTCAGCTTGGCGACGACGCCGATGTCGCCCATGTGGATCTCGTCGACGTCGACGCGTTCCTTCCCCTGCATCGTCGCCAGGTGGGCGAGCCGCTCAACCTGCCCGGTGTTCACGTTGACCAGGTCCTCGCCGGTCCTGACGCTCCCGCTGCAAACCTTGAAGTACGAGAGTTCTCCGATGTGCGGTTCGGTCGTGGTCTTGAAGATCAGGGCCGACTGCGGCTCGGAAGCTCCCACCTTCACCGTCACTTCATCGCCGTTCTTGCTCCGGCAGGTGATCTCCTCCTTCAGCGATATTGAAGGCACGATATCGACGATGGTCCCGAGGAGGCTTCGGGCTCCCCAGGTATTGGAGGCGGAACCGCAGAGAACCGGGAAGAAGCTCCCTTCGCGGAATCCCTTCCGGAGCCCGCCGATGATCTCGGCGTCGGTGAGCTCTTCACCCTCCAGGTATTTTTCGACGAGCTCCTCCTCCGATTCCGCCGCCATCTCGACGAGAGCCTGGCGATAGGTGTCGCAGGCACTTTTGAGATCGTCCGGAATCTCCTCCTCGATGTACTCGTCCTTCATGGTCCCCGGCTTGAACAGGAGCGCTTTGTTCTTGATGAGATCGACGACTCCCCTGAACGTGTCCCCGTCTCCGATCGGGACTTGGAACGGAACGACACGGGAGGAGAGCTTCGCCCTCATGTCATCCAGAACCTTCCCGAAGTCGGCGTTCTCCTTATCCATCATATTGATAAAAACCAGGCGGGGAACCCCCTGTTCCTCGGCATCCTGCCAGACGATATCCGTGCCTACCTCCACGCCCGAGACGGCGTGAACGACGACGACGGCGCAGTCGGAAACCCGCAGGCCGGCCGTCACCTCTCCTCGAAAATCCAGGTATCCCGGTGTGTCGATGATATTGACCTTGACGCCGCCCGTCTCGGCGTATGCGAGCGACAGCCCGATCGACATCTTCCTGTCGATTTCATCCGGTGTGAAATCCGTCAGCGCATTCCCCTCATCCACGGACCCGAGGCGGCTGGAGGAACCGACCGCGAACGCCATGGCCGTGGCGAGCGTGGTTTTCCCGCAGCCGCTGTGACCAATGAGGGCGATGCTGCGAACACTGCTGCTTTCATACACCTTCATAATCCATACCTCCCTGAGAGATCCGGAATGTGTGCCGGCGGTCACCGAGCAGACGAGAACGTATAATTTTATGCGTGTGGCGGGAAATGTCAACGCCGGGAGGACAGCAGGAGTGGTGTCCCAAGCTCAACCGTTCAGTATTCTCTTGACCTCGGCGACGGCGGCGGTGGCGTCTCTCCCGAATCCGTCGGCCCCGATCTCCGCGGCGAACGAGCTCGAAACGGGCGCTCCGCCGACGATCACCTTCACCCGCCCGGACAGACCTTCGTCGCGCAGCCGTTCGATCACCTGTTTCATCACGGGCATCGTGGTAGTGAGAAGAGCGGACAGGCCCACGATGTCGGCCTCCTTCTCCCGTACCGTCGACAGGAACGTGTCGACGGCGACGTCCGCACCGAGGTCGATCACATCGTAGCCCGCCCCCTCGAGCATCATGCTGACGAGGCTCTTTCCGATGTCGTGGAGATCCCCCTGGACCGTTCCGATGACGACCTTTCCCTTTGCTTTCATTCCCGATTCGGTGAGGAGGGGGCGAAGAATATCGAGGCCGGCGTGCATGGCCCGCGCCGAGAGGAGCACTTCCGGCACGAACATCTCCCCGTTCTTGAACTTCTCTCCGACCACGTCCATTCCGGAGATGAGGCCGTCTTCGAGAATGTCCTTCGGAGCACTTCCTCCTTCGATCGCCTGCTCCACGAGGCTCACCACTCGTTCGCGATCGCCCTTGACGACACCCTCTTCCATGTCTTTCAATGCATCCATCAGGAGAACTCCTTTTCAGACCGGCGGCGGTGCTCATGCTGTGAAGCCATTCCAAATTACACAACAGGCGAGGGGAATGCAAGGAAGACACTCCACATTACACAACAGGGGAAGGAATGGCAAGAGAAGAGATCTTTCCGGGGCGTCGACACCTGGAAAGGGAAGGGATGAGGCCCGGTCAGGCACTCGCCGGCGGGTGAAGCTCACACCCTGAGAACACTGGTTGCCTTGAGACCTTTCGCGTCGGTGACGAACTCGAAGGTGACACGATCGCCCTCCCCGAGCGTCCGGGTGTCACCGCCCTCGACCGCCGATCGATGGAAGAAGACGTCCTTCGAGGCGTCTTCCATGTCGATGAAGCCGTATCCCTTCTCGTCGTTGTACCACTTGATCCGTCCGACGGGCATGTGCCCGACACCTCCTTCGGGATCCACAGCAGTGTGCTCGAGCGAGGAGAAGCCGGCTTCGCACCGCGGAACCCCCTCCGCGTCGAAGCGGCACGGTAATTCTGTCGCCTGGAAGTATATCCCGGTTCCCGGGGCCTGTCAACGGACCCGGGGCTCCGTGAGCGGACGGGACTCGTGAAGGGCCGTCCGGATGGAGTCGAGCACGTACCAGAGGGCGAGATCAGGATTGACGTGGTAGCCCAGTTCGAACCTGATCCGTTCGAGCCGCAGGAGGAGCTCGCCCATTCTGTCGCGGTTCCACCGGTCGCCGATCCGCTGCATCTTCTCGATGAGATCGACGTTGATGATCGGTTCGTCCCCGCTTCCTTCGGCGAAGAGTATCATGTCCCTGAGAACCAGCTGCATGAAAAACAGCATGCGGTCGAGCACCTCCGACCTGTTTCTCCCGGCCCCTCCCTTCAGAGCGTCCTCCACGATGCCGTAACACTCTTCGGCTCTTCCGACCGATGCGACGCCGAACACACGGAGAGCTTCGTCGCGAAGCTCGTCGTCACCGTCGGCCAGCTCGATGGCCCGGAGCAGTGAGCCCTGCGCCAGGCGGGCGAGAACCTCCGCCCGCTCCTTTTCCACTCCCCGGTGCTCCCGGAGGATTGCCTCGATCCTGTCTCCCTCGACCAGCGGAAACCGGTACACGACGCATCGCGACAGAACCGTCGGCAGAAGCCGGTGAGGCAGCGCGGTCGTCAGGACGAGGATGGTGTCGAGCGGCGGCTCCTCGAGGAGCTTGAGGAACAGGTTGGCGATGCCCGGAGCCATGCGGTCGGCGTCCCGGATGATCACCACCTTCCGTTCGGCCTCATAGGGCTGTTTCGCACACCAGGCAATGAGCTGCCTGATGGAGGCAGCCGAATGACCCAGAGGCCGGTGCGATCTCGGGATGTAAAACGGCTCCTCCCGCCTGCTCTCCATGGCGCTCTCCACGAACTTCTCGCGCTCCGACTGGCGGCGGCTCCCTTCTTCGCCGTCGGTCCCGTCGGATCCGGCTCCTTCTCCCGGCGCGGGCACCATCCAGAGGAGGTCCGGATGGGTGAGGCGGAGAACCTTCCTGCAGGGGGTGCAGGCACCGCACGCCGTTCCGTGCTCGCAGTGAACCAGCTGGGCGAGCCAGAAGGCCGTGCGCTCCTTTCCGACCCCGAAGGCTCCTTCGAACAGGATGGAGTTGCCGAGCAGGCCCGCGCCGGCAGCCCGCCGGAGGCTCTCACAGACCCCTTCCTGTCCGTACGTGTCGAGAGATTCCATCACTTCGTTTCTTCCTGTCTCATATCGGTGAAAATGAATCTCCTGCTCGAAATCGCATGAATAACCCGGGCTACCTCGCGCTCAGCCACTGGAGCGGATCGAGCGCCCTCTTTCCCTGTCTCAGCTCGAAGTGGAGCGCCGGCCCCTTCAGCGAGCCCGTGTTTCCGACGGTCCCGATTTTCTGTCCTCTCACGACCTCGCTTCCGGCGATGACGGAAATGTCGTTCAGGTGCGAGTACAGGGTGTAGAATCCTCCGCCGTGGTTGATGATGATCATCTTCCCGTAGGTCTGCCACCAGTCGGCATACTCGACCTTTCCGGCTTCGACCGCCTGGACCGGCGTTCCGAGGCCGGCGGATATGTCGATACCCTGCGAGGGAATGCGTGTCTTCTCCTCGGGATCGTAGATCGTGCCGAACTTCGTGACCACCTTCCCCCTGACGGGCCAGAGGAGCCTCCCCCGGGCTTTTCCGACGGTGCTCTCCCGCATGGCTCCCCGCTGTTCCGCGAGGAGCCGCTCCTCTTCGAGCTTCTGAATGAGGTCCTGGAGCTTCTTCTCCTGCCGCTCGAGCTCTTCGATCATCTTCTCCCGCTTGCTCTTCTCCTTCTTCACCGACGCGAGCACCTGCTGTTTCTTCGTGCTCGCCGCTTCGAGCGAGGCCTTCTCCCTGTCTACCTCCTCCTTCTTCTTCTCTATACCCACGATTTTGCTTCCCTTTTCCCGCTCCCTGCGCGCGATCTCACTCCTGAGATCCTCGATCTCCTCGACCAGCCGGACATCGGCGGCCAGAACCCTGCTCAGGTACTCGAGCCGGAGCTCGAGGCCCGAGAAGGACTTCGAACCGAGCAGGACCTCGAGCGGGCTCGTCAGGCCGCGCTCGTACACGGCCCGGAGCCTCCGGGCGAGCACCTGTTTCCGTTCCTCGAGACGGTTCTCCGCGTTCCGGAGCTCGCCCGACAGCTCCGAGAATTCCCGCTGTTCCCGTTTCAGGTCGCTCCCCAGCTCGTCGATGAGCTTCGTCCGGAGATGGATCTCCTTGTCGAGATGATGGATCTCACCCGATATGCTCTTCTCCTTCGACAGGAGCTTCTCCGCTTCCTTCCGGTTCTCTTCGATCTCCTTCCTTATCGACTCGAGCTCGCTCTTTCCCTGGTCGATCTCCTCCGTGATCCGTCCGGGTTCCTGCGACCGGGCGGCGGGAACCAGGCCGGGCAGGGGGGCAAGCAGAAAGGTGAGAACGAGGAGGCTCCGCAGGAAATTCCGCACGGAGAGCCAGGCCCCGAGCATGCCGATCAGGCCTCCGGCCGCGATCCCGGCCGTGATCTCGGCGGGAGTGAAGAAGCTGATGGGATAGAGGCCGGTGACGACGAACCGGCGTGTCAGGACCAGCAGTCCGAGTGCCGCGAACCCGCCCAGGACTCCCTTGAGAAATCCTTCGAGGAGATACGGCCGGCCGATGGTGAAATCGGACGCTCCGACGAGATGTACGATCTCCATCTCGTTCTCCCGTGCCTTCAGGGCGAGCTTGATGTTCGATGCGATGATGAGCACGGCGGCGACAACGACGACGATGCCGGTCAAAAGCCCCACGAGACCCACGAGCTTCCTGACCCGATCCAGCTTCTCCGTCCAGGGTCTTGCGTAATCGACGAGCTCGATCCCGTCCCTCCCCTCGAAGCGACGGGCGATGATCCGCAGCGAATCGGAGTTCCGGTGCGCCTCGTCGAAATAGACCTCGAGCGACGCGGGGAGCGGATTCTCCTCGATCTCGTCGAGGAGGAACGCGTTGGATCCCAGCTCCTCCCGGAACCTCTCGAGCGCCTCCTCCTTGCTCATGTGGACGATCCGGGTCACCCCGGGGAGCGAGCCGATCTCCGTCCTGAGCTCCTCCACCAGCGGGTCGGCGGCACGGTCCTCCAGGAAGACAACGAGCTGAACGCGTTCTCCGATCTTCGACAGGACGGCGGACACGTTGACGTAGAAGAGCCCGAAGAGCCCGGTCACATAGAGGGTGAGCGCGATGGTGAGGACAGAGAGAGCGGTCACGCCGGGAAACCGCTTCACGCTCCGGATCAGATCTTCGAGTATCCTCATGGGGCCGTCTTCCTGACAGGGGGCCTCACCTCCCGGTCGTGCAGGAGGCCGCCGTTCTCGATCGTCACCACCCTCGTGACGCCTTCCAGCTCGAGCGAGGGGTTGTGGCTCGCACAGACCACCGTCGTTCCCCAGAGATGGACGTCACGGAGGACATCGAGCACGTCCCGGACCGCCCGGCCGTCGAGCTTCTCCGTCGGCTCGTCGGCCAGGAGCAGTTCCGGCTGGTTGACGACCGCTCTCGCGACGGCCACCTTCTGCTGCTCGCCCCACGAGAGCTCGGACGGCCTGGAGTATCTCTTCGTCATGAGGCCGAGGTGAGTGAGGATACGAACCAGCTTCGGAGAACGTGTCTCCTTCGGAGCCCCCGTGATTTCGAGAGAGAGCCGCACGTTCTCTTCCACCGTCCGGTCGTGGAGGAGCTTCATGTCCTGCAGGATCACGCCGGTCTTCCTTCTCAGCGCGGCGACATGTCTCCTCCTCATGGCCCTGGTCGACACGCCCTCGACCAGCACCTCTCCGGATGTCGGTCGTTCCATGACGCAGATCAGCTTGAGCAGCGTGCTCTTCCCGGCACCGTTCGGCCCCGTCACGAATACGAATTCGCCCCGGGAGATGCTGAGATCGACATCCCGCAGGGCGAAGTCGGATGAGCCGTACTGCTTGGATACACTGAGGAACTGGATCATGGATCCATCGTCAGATCCGTTGATCGAGGATCGAGCGCGCCGCATCGACTATTCGATCCGTCGTGAGACCGTACCTCTCGAAGAGCTGCTCGGGAGTACCGGAGATGCCGAAGCAGTCGTCGGTGCCGATCATCCTCATCGGAACGGGGACGGATTTCACGACGACCTCGGCCACCGCCCCCCCGAGACCGCCCAGGACGGAGTGCTCCTCCGCCGTGACGATCCCTTTCGTCTCGCAGGCGGCTTTCTCGATCGCCTTCGTGTCAAGCGGCTTGATGGTCGACATGTTGATGACACGGGCCCCGACGCCTTCACGTTCGAGGATCTCCGCCGCCTCGAGGGCCTTCGCGACCATCTGACCGCACGCGATGAGCGCCACATCATCCCCCTCGCGCATCATGTCCGACCTCCCGACCGTGAAGGAGCAGCCGCCGTCGTAGAGCACGGGAACCTTCGAGCGTGTCAGCCTTACATAGGCCGGGCCGTCCAGGTTGCGTGCGAGGTGGCGTATCACGGCTCGGGTTTCCATGCTGTCGGCCGGAACGATGACCTTCAGGTCGGGGACGGCCCGCATGATGGCGATGTCTTCGAGCGCCTGGTGCGATGCCCCGTCCTCCCCCACCGAGATGCCGCCGTGGGTGACCACGAGCCGGAGGGAGAACCGGCCCTGGGCGACGGTGTTCCTGATCTGTTCCCACCCCTTGCCCGAACCGAACATGGCGAAGGTACTGGCGAAGGGTATCTTGCCGGCGGCTGCCAGACCGGCCGCCGTGTCGATCATGTCGCCCTCGGCGATCCCCATCTGGAAGAACCGTTCCGGGAATTTCTTCGCGAACATGTGAGTCTGCGTGGAGGATGCCAGGTCGGCATCGAGGACGACGATGTCTTCTATCTCTTCGCCGAGCTCTACCAGGACCTCACCGTATGCTGTTCTGGTGTGCTCAAGCGTGGAGTTCAAGCCTGTCCAGCTCCTTTTCAATCTGATCGAGTTCAAGGAGTGCACGCTGTTCCTCCTCTCTCGTTGGAGCCTTGCCGTGAAACCCGACGTTGTTTTCCATGAACGAGACGCCCTTGCCCTTCACCGTCCGCGCGACGATGTGCGTGGGCCGCCCGCGCGTCGACCTGGCATGGTCCAGCGCCCCGAATATGTCGTCGAAATCGTGACCGTCTATCTCGACCGTCTCCCAGCCGAACGCCCGCCACTTCTGCGCGAGCGGCGCGACCTCCATGACCTCGGAAACCGTTCCGTCGATCTGAAGACCGTTGTAATCGGTGAACGCGCAGAGGTTGTCCAGCCCGTAGTGCGCCGCGGTCATCGCCGCCTCCCACACCTCACCCTCCTGCGACTCCCCGTCACCGAGCATCACGTACACCCGCCAGCTCTTCCCGTCGAGCTTCCCGGCGAGCGCCATGCCGTTGGCGAAGGGCAGACCGTGGCCGAGAGCCCCGTCGGACACCTCGATGCCCGGTGTCAGGAGCATGTCGGGATGGCCCTGGAGAATGGAGTCGAGCTTTCGGAGCGTGAGGAGCTTCTCCTCGGGGAAGTAGCCGAGACGGGCGAGAATTGCGTAGAGCGCAGGGCAGGCATGGCCCTTCGAGAGCACGAACCGGTCTCTCTCCGGCCAGTCGGGTTCCCCCGGGCGGTGGCTCATCTCCCCGAGGTAGAGAGCCGTCATCAGGTCGGTGGCCGACAGCGATCCTCCCGGGTGACCGGAACCCGCTTCCGCGGTCATTCTGATGACATGACGACGAATCTCGAGAGCCATCCGCTTCAGGACGAGCTCGTCTCGCGTTTTTTCCATCGGATGATCGCCAGCCCGGCCGGGGCGGCCTTGTTTATCGGTGCCGAGAACCGCTGCTGTGAGAAAATTAGCTGTAATTTAACAACGTCCCGGAGGCTTGTCAAAAACTATTTCCGGCGGGCCGCCGTCCGGTGCCTCACGGCCGTGAGCGGGCGCATGGCCGCCTCACGACTGCTCGATGAGCCGGATGGCGAGCTCCAGGGCGGCTTCCATGCTGCCGGCGGAGGCGACTCCCCGCCAAGCCCTGTCCGCCGCGGTTCCGTGGTCAGGGGATGTCCGGACGAAGGGGAGACCGAGGGTGAGGTTCACACCCTGCCCGAAACCGTGTACTTTGACCGGGATCATGCCCTGATCGTGGTAGAGAGCCACGACCGCGTCGAGGTCGCCGGCGACGCAGGAATGAAAAATGGTGTCCGCTGACAGCGGTCCCGCCGCCCGGATTCCTTCCTCGCACGCTCCCGAGACGGCAGGAGCCAGGAGCCGCTCCTCCTCGTCACCGATCATGCCGCTCTCGCCCGCGTGCGGATTGAGGGCGCACAGGCCGATCCTGGGATCCGGGATGCCGAAGAGCTTCTCGAGTCCCCGGGCAGTGAGCCGCATCTTCTCCTGGAGCAGCCCGGGGGTGAGCTCGTCCACGATCCGGCGGAAGGGGATGTGCGTCGTCGCGATCGTCACCCGGAGCCTGCCGGCCACGAGCATCATCGCGACGGATCGGGAGCCCGAGAGATCCCGGAGCATCTCCGTGTGGCCTGGGAAGCGGTAGCCTCCCCTGTTCAGGGCGTGCTTGTCGATGGGAGCGGTGACGATCCCCTTCGCCGTTCCGGCCATCGCCAGGACCACGGCGAGCTCGATCGACAGCCCGGCGAGACGTCCCGCCAGCTCCCCGGGTGTGTCCGGGCCGAGGGCGGGATCCGGACCGGGGAGCGGCCTGGCCCCCCCGAGGTTACCCGCCTCCACCGCCGGGAGGATGACATCGAGCTCGTCGAACCGCTCGAGCTTCCCGGAGAGAGCCGAAGGAGACACGCGCACCCACGCTTCCCGCGGCAGGCCCGTGAGCTCCAGGGCGCGGGCGAAAACGGGTGCCCTGCCGATCACCAGCGGTGCGAGCCGGCGGCCGGCGCCCACCGAAGCCAGCGCCCGCGCCGCGACTTCGGGACCGATGCCGCGGAGATCGCCGAGCGTCACGCACACCGCAGGGGAAGACGAAAACGGGGACGTGCCGTGCGGTTGTCCCCTTTCATCTGCCATCGATCCAGACCTGTCCATCAGGCCTCTTCCCTCACCCGCGATAATGATGAACCTCCAGTTCGAAATCGTATGAACAACCCGGGTTCACAGTCGGATCTCGATATATGTCTTCTCCTTCATCTTCTCCACGAACTCTTCGAAAGCCTTCTGCTGCGAGAGAAGCTGCCTGATGTTCTCCCTGACGTCCTCCAGTTCGTAGGGCCGGGGCGGGCTCTTCGCGAGAACCTTCAGGATCTCCCAGCCTTCGTCCGTCTCGATGGGGTTGCTCACCTCGCCGCTCTCGAGCCCTTCGATCGCCTCGAGATACCGGTCGGGAATGTTCTCGATGGTGAACTCGCCGAGAACTCCCTCCTCGTACTTCGTGTTCTCGTCGTCCGAGTAGCGCATGACGAACTCCTCGAAGTCGGCACCGCTTCTGAGCGAGTCGACCAGTTCGAACGCGAGCTGTTCCGTCCGTCGCCTGTCCTCCTGGCTCGCCTGCATGTCGATGAGAATGTGCTTCAGGTGAAGCTTGCCCAGGCGCCGCTCCTCGACCTTGACGATGAAGTAGCCGGCGTCGGTGCGGATGGCACCGCTCACCTCTCCGGCATCCAGGAGAAACACGATCCGTTCAATCTCGGGGAGCAGGTCTCCCCTCTCGAGGAAGCCGATGTCGCCGCCTCTGTTCTTCGTGCTCTCGTCGTCCGAGTACTTCCGTGCCAGGTCTTCGAATGCAGCTCCTTCCCTGAGCCGCAGGAGGATCTCGTCGACGACCTCCTCCTTCGCCCGCACGACGGAATCGACGGGGGCTGGTTCGAGGAGAATGTGCGTGAGCTCGACGATCGCCGGCCGCAGGCCGAAGGACTCCCGGTTCTCGGCGAAGTACAGCTCGATCTCTTCGTCGGTCACATGACGGGGCGGAAGCTTCAGCTGCTGCATGAACTTCTCCTGCAGGAGCTGCTTCTCGCGCTCCTCCCGCAGCCCCTCCCGATAGGAGGCGAGGGTGAATCCTTCCTCCCGGAGGGCGGCCTGGAACTCTTCCTCCGAATCGAACCTGCTCCGGATGGCCTGTATGTCGCGGTCGATCGCCGCTTCGACTTCCTCGTCGGTCAGGGTGATGTCCTTCTCCCGTGCCTGCTGCAGGATGACCTTCTCCGTGACCAGCCCCTGGAGCAGCTCGCTTTGCAGCTCGACGAGCTCGGTCGAATCCTCCGGTGAAATCCCGAGCTGCTGTGAGGTGATGTAGAGATGCTCCTGGAGCTCGCTCTGGAGTATGACGTCGGAGCCGACGACCGCCACGATCCTGTCAACGAGGACGGTCTCGGCCTGACCGGAGAGACCGGAGGCTCTCATGACGGCGAGGAGAATGCACGGGACCAGAGATCGACGGAGTCTCTCACTCATCGTGCCGCTCCTCGAGAACCGCCCAGTTGATCTCCACGTCGGCTTCCTCCCTGAGCCGTTCCACCCACTTCTCCTTCTCCTCTTCTTCCCTGCTGATCATGATGATGTCCCTGATCTCATCCTCGACTTCTTCGAGAGCCTTCATCGTCCCCGCACCCTTTCGATCGGTGACGGTCATGATGAAGTGTCCGTAGCCGGGGACGCTGATCACCGGGGACACCTCACCCACGTTGAGGCCGATGACCGCCTCGTTGAGAGGATCGATGAGCTCGTCGACCGCGTAGTAGCCGACGTCCCCTCCGTCCTTCCCGCTGCTGTCGAGCGAGTACTCCTCGGCGAGGGCCGCGAAGAGCCGGGGATCTCCCAGGAGCCGTTCCCGCAGGGAAGATGCGAGCTCGAGGCTGTCTACCACGATCTGACTGAGACGCACTTCGTCGTGCTCTCTCAGGAAGAAGTCGGAGTTGTCGTGGTAATACTCCTCGACCTCACTGTCCGTGACCCTCACCCTCGACCCGAGCTCGCGCTGGAGAATTTCGTTTTCGAGAAGAAGCCGCCTGAATTCCTCGACCTTCGTCCGGATGCCCGGTTCACGATCGATGCCCCGTTCGACGGCTTCCTGATAGACCAGCTCGGTCTCGACCCATCTTCTGACGAGCCCTTTCAGGTCCTCGAGGCGATAGTACTCCTGATACTCCGGCGGTATCAGCTCGTCGAGCTCCTCGAGGGTGAGCGTTTCATCGTTCGCGCGGGCGACGACCACCGCCCCGTCCCTGCGCTCTGCGGGCCGGTCGGCCGGGGCCGAACAGGCGCCGAGCCAGAAGAGGAGGCCGATGAGAAGAAGGGGGGCAATCGGGTAGCAGCGCATCCTATCCCTTCCGGTTGAGCACCTCGAGGACGACGGGGAGGTTTTCTTCCAGAATCACCACGTCGAACTCTTCCCGCAGCGGGACGGTGAGCTCGTCCAGCCGCTTCTGTCGCCGTTCGTCGATCAGGTCGGTTCTGACGACATCCTCCACCTCCTCGAGCGGCCGGTCGTAGGTGTCACTGTGTTCCTCGTAGTAGGCTTTCACTTCCTCGTCGCTCACTTCGACGTCGACGTAGACTTTCCGCTTGATGAAGATCTGGACCAGCGCGTCGTCTTCGAGCTGACTCAGCTCCTTCTTGAACTCCGGCCTTTCCGCGATGCCCACTTCCTTCGCCTTCTGTATGAGGAGCTCGTTCCTGATCAGGCCGTTGAGAATCGCCTTGACCTCCTCCCGATCACTCGGGGTGGTCATGTAATCCGCGGGGAAGTCGCTGTAGAACTCCAGATAGCGGCCGGTCGTCCACTCGCCGCCGTTGTAGGTGGCCAGTACCAGATCCGCACCTGCGAGAGCTTCTTCGGCCGGCTCTTCGGTCTCGAAGAGCGCGATCATGCTGTCGATCGCCTCGTCGTGATAGGTGATCTGTGCGGCCGATTCCAGCTCTTCCATGAAGTCGTGGCTCAGCTTCTGCCGTTTGGGCTGCTCCACGTAGGTCTCGATCTCTTCCTTCATCTCCTCGAAGTCCCGGCTTCTCCTGTTCTCGACCTTCACGATGTGGAAACCGAATCTGGTTTCGACGATGTCCGAGATCTCCCCCGGCTCCAGCGAGAAGGCGGCGTCCTCGAAGGGCTTCACCATTCTGCCCCGGGGAAAATATCCGAGATAGCCGCCGTGGGGTGCCGACGGGCCGTCGGAGTGGGTCTGCGCGAGCTCGGCGAAATCAGCGCCGGCCTTCGCTTCCTCGAGGACTTTCACCGCTTCTACCAGCGCTTCCTGACGTAGCTCCTCGCTCTCCCCCTCCCGATACCCGATGAGGATGTGCCGCGCTTCGACCTGTTCCTCGCCGAGCTTGTGTTCGTCGAAATAGGCCCGGAGCTCCTCCTCGGTGGCCTCGGCTCCTTTCACCACCACCTCTTCGTAGAGCTTCCTGACGAAGAAGTTTTCCTTCATCACCTTCAGATCCTTCCGGAACTCCGCGGTCGTGTCGAGTCCTTCGGCCCGGGCGCCGGCGAGGAGCAGATTGAAATCGATGAGATGCTCGAGCGCCTCGTTCACGCCGTCGAGATCATCGCTGTATCCCCCACCGCTCATGATTTCGACCACGTCGTCGACAACGATGGTGTCGTCGCCGACGCGGGCGACGACGACCTCTCCCTTCTTCGAACAGGAAAGCCCGAATGCGAGAGCTGCCGCCATGAGCATGATGATTGCCGTTTCAAGACGGTGTTTCATATCGTCTGTCTCCCTCCTCGTGTAGCTGCCCTTGCCCAGCGGCCCTGTCTGCGAATACGCCGGCATTCATTCGTCGATGCGTCACCGGATTTGTGCACAGGACCACTCAGACAGGCTCACAACAGATCGGAAATATCCCGAATAATTCATACGCTTTCGATTTTGGCGGCCGCTTTCGGACGGCTTCTTCGTTCTCGGCGCTCGCAATCCT
>CAZMKB010000058.1:0-834 GCA_964566685.1 uncultured Gemmatimonadota bacterium
GAAGGCCAGGGTCGAGGACGCGCTGCACGCAACCAGGGCTGCCGTCGAAGAGGGCATCGTGCCCGGCGGCGGGGTGGCGTTCATCCGCGCCTCGAAGAAGCTGGACTCGCTCAAGCTCGACATTCCCGACGAGCAGATCGGCGTCGACATCATCAAGCGGGCCATCGAGGAACCGCTCAGGTGGATCGTCATCAACGCCGGCCTCGAAGGTTCCGTCGTGGTCGAGAAGGTCAAGAATTCGGACGACACGAACTACGGCTTCAACGCCGAGAAGCTCGAGTACGAGGACCTCGTGAAGGCTGGAGTCATCGATCCCACCAAGGTGTCGAGAATCGCGATCTCCAATGCCGCGAGCATCGCGAGTCTTCTGCTGACGACCGAGGCTCTGATCTCCGAGAAGCCGGAGGACGAGAAGCCGGCACCGGCCATGCCTCCCGGCGGCGGCATGTACTGATCACCGCAGCGGGCCGGCTGCCGCGTGCAGCCGGCCCGCGGGCTTCACGGTGCCACCCCGCCGTCCGTGAGCCTGCGCGCCATTCACCATTCTTCCGCACATCTGTTTTTCACGGTTTTTTCTCTTGACCCACACCACAAGATATTGTATGATATAGAGCAGGTGAGTCCCTTATATCATGTTCAGCTGACAAGGAGGATGTTCATGCATGCGAGATATCTGCTGTTCGGCTTCGCTCTGATGATCGTCGCCGGCTGCTCCAGACCGACGGATCAGGCCGAAGAATACTACCAGCTCGGAAAGTACGATCTCGCGTTCAAGACGGCGAGCCAGGCCTACACGAAGGACAAGACCAACGCCGATGCGGCGGTCATTCTGTG
>CAZMKB010000058.1:844-15035 GCA_964566685.1 uncultured Gemmatimonadota bacterium
CCAGATCGCCGCCCGCAACTGCGGTACACGGGATGTGGTGGAGCAGGCGTTCGGCGCGATCCGCGGTAAAATCTCCGAGTGGGACGAGACGATCATACCGCCTCTCGCGGAAGCTCTGAACGACGACAAGGGGTGCGTCAGGCTGTTCGCCGCCTACGCACTCGGCGACCTGCCGTTCGACGAAGCTGCGAACCGGGTGCTCGATGTCCTCCGGGGCGAGATTCCTCCGGCCGAGGATCCCGGTCACATCAGTGAAGTGGTTCTCCGGGGAGAGGCCGCTCTCATTCTCGGGAAGCGGAGTTACGAGCCGGCATACGACGACATCGTCGAGCTCACGAAGTCGGAAGAAGGCTCCCTGAGAGCGAAAGCCGCCGAAGCACTCGGCTACATGGGAAAGAAGGAAGCGATACCGGTTCTCGAAGGGCTCACCGACGACGAGTTCACCATGGACGGGAAACCCGTTGTCGCCGAAGCCGCCGAGAGGTCGATCAATCTTCTCAGTGACGAGCAGTAGGGCGATCATGACGAAAATCGTCCGCCAGCAGAGTGATCACGAGAGCGTACGGCAGCTGCTCCGTATCCTGCACACAAGCCTGCCGGCGGATGCCTCGTTTCTCTTCTCCTGCCCGGCGCCGGACGGGAAACCGTTCCTGCTCGACGCATACGGGAGGCCCGACGGAAAACCCGCTCAGCATGCCGGATGCCTCGAGCGGTGCGCCCTCCTCGAGCACGCCGCGACACACCATCGAGCACTCTGTGCCGGGCATTACCCGCTCCGGGTGAAGGACGGGAAGGGAGGGCGTGAATCCAGCCTCCCCGTTTCGCTCCTGCTCATCCCGACCGAACGGCGGGAATCCACCGCGGGCGGGGAAAGGTATATTCTCTGCTTCATCAGGACGCGGGAGGACGCCTACCGACACGAGGATCTTCACTTCCTCCGCAACATGATCCGCCGGTATCGGCTGTTTCTCGAACACGTGGCTCCTTCCGCCTCACGATTCTCCCCGGAGGCGGCGGGTGAACCAGAGGCGCCGTCCATCGAGACACCGCACATCCTCACGAACCTGCTTGCGTCATTTCTGTCCGCGAGCCGGCGCGTACTCCCCGTCGACGCCCTCGTCCTGACGCTCTGGTCCGACGTCATCAAGCAGGGTGAATTCATGCAGGTGCTCGGCTGTTCGGAGGAAGAGCTCTCGAGGTCGGCCTGGATCGACAGACGGGAGGTGCTCGAGAGAAATCTCGGAAGCCCGCTACGGGTGAAGAACTTCGTGTTCTTCTACAAGAAGTGCAAGGTCCGGCTGGAGCTGGAGGAGTTCATCCCCCGCCTTGCGTCCTCCGTGTCAGCGAGGCTGACCCGCGGTGACGAAACGGTCGGTACGATCTCGCTCAAATCGACCGATGAAGGAGTGGGCGACCTGATGGCCGGGGCCCTGCCGGATCTCGTACCGCTCATGCTGTGGGAGCTCCGGGTGGCCGGGACGAGGCACGCCTGGAAGAGGAGGGCGGAAGGTAGCGAGTTATCAATCGTCAACACAAGAGCTTTCCAGGATGACCTCATCCGGAACTTTAGATTCGCGAGCCGCTACGGGGAGCCTCTCTCGGCTCTGATCTTCACACCGCCGTCACCGTTTCGCTACTCCGACGCCGGCGAAGAGAGCTTCGCCCGCCTGTTCACGCTCATGAGAAAAAGCATCCGTGCCGTCGATTCGGCCTGTTATTTCGGGGCGAACGGTTTTTCGATGCTGCTCCCGAAAGCGACGTACCGGGATTCCCTGAAGGTGGCCGACAGACTCATGAACCTGGCCGATCAGGTCCTGAAGCACGACCGCTATCTCGGGAACAGGCTCGACCTCTCCTACCGCGTGGTGAGCTACCCCGAGTCGGCCGGGTCGGACGTCGATC
The DNA here is from genome assembly GCA_964566685.1 of uncultured Gemmatimonadota bacterium. GTDB lineage: Bacteria > Gemmatimonadota > CAZMKB01 > CAZMKB01 > CAZMKB01 > CAZMKB01. The sequence goes on from CAZMKB010000058.1 coordinate 2,747, forward strand.
TCTGGGAAGCGATCGTCGACACCGTTCCCGCCTGACCGTTCCGGGTCAGTCACACACCGCCGAGTCGCCCCCGCTACGGTTCCGGCTCGCCGGAACCGCAGCCGTTTTCCGTATCCCGGCGCCGGATTCCGGCTCCTCTTCCCGGATCCTCAGCAGCTCTCACTTCATTGACTTTCCTGCATAAGTTATTATCTTTAAAGGTTATAGTTTAATGGGCATCCTGCTCGAAGGAGTTCCGTGTGCCGACATACGTCTACTTCTGCGAATCCTGCGGAACGAGGCTCGAGAAGTTTCACGGCATCAACGAATCGCCGTGCTACCTCTGTCCTTCCTGTTCGGGAAAACTCGTGCGGGAGATCAGCGGGGGCAGCGGATTCCTGTTCAAGGGTCCGGGATTCTACATCACGGATTACCGGAGCGAAAGCTACCGGAACGCCGAAAAGAAGGAACGGGAGCTCGAAAAGAAGACGCCGGTGGCATCCTCCGATTCGAGTTCGAGTGAATCCGGCGGCAAGAAGACCGAGAAGACCGAAGGGAAAGCGTCGTGATCGAGGAAGAGCTCCGTACGAGGATCGAAGAGGCGCTCAACGATCTCTCCCTGACGGAAGAGATTCCCATTCCCATCGAACGTCCGAAGGACGACCGGCACGGCGATTTCGCCACGCCGGTGGCTTTCACGCTCGCCAGGCACCTGCGGAGGAAGCCGGCGGACATCGCCCGGTCGCTCCTGCCGGTCATCAGGGTCGAGGATCTCGGCATCAGCGATGTGTCGATCGCCGGCGGCTACATCAACTTCAGGCTGTCCCGGGACTACTGCATGGCGGCGCTCGAGAGGATCGACGAAGAGGGGGAGGAGTACGGGAAGAGCGACCGGGGCAAGGGCGTCCGGGTGAATGTGGAATTCGTCAGCTCGAACCCGACCGGACCTCTGACCGTCGGCCACGGGAGACAGGCGGCCCTGGGAGACGTTCTCTCCGCGATCCTCGGGGAGATGGGTCACGACGTCACCCGGGAGTACTACTTCAACGATGCCGGCAGGCAGATGGACCTGCTCGGACGATCGTGCTACGCCAGGTACATGCAGGTGTTCGAGCCGGACTACCCGTTCCCCGAGGAGGGCTACCGGGGCGAGTACCTCGTTCGAATCGCCGGGAAGGCGGTGGAGCGGTTCGGCGACAGGTTCACGAAACCCGACCACCGGGAGACCCGGCACACCATCGATCTCATGAGGCAGTTCGCCGCCGACGAGATCGTGGCCATGATAAACGGCGACCTCGAGAGACTGGGCGTGCACTTCGACACCTGGTTCAACGAGTCCACGCTCGTCCGGGAGGGAAAGGTGGAGGAGACCCTGAGCCTCCTCGACGAAGCCGGTGCTCTCTACACGGAAGACGGAGCCACCTGGTTCCGGGCCACCGATCACGGCGACACGGAAGACCGCGTTCTCATCAAGAGCGACAGATCGCCCACCTATTTCATGACCGACATCGCCTACCACATCAACAAGCACAGGAGAGACTTCCCGCTCCTCATCGACATCCTCGGGGCCGACCACCACGGTTACGTGCCGAGGATGAAGGCTGCAATGCGGGCGCTGGGGTATTCCGACGAGTCGCTCCGTTACCTCCTCCACCAGATGGTGACCCTCATGGAAGCCGGCGAAGAGGTGAAAATGTCGACGCGGGCCGGAACCTTCGTCACCCTGCGTGAGCTGATGGACAAGGTCGGTGTCGACGCCACGCGGTACTTCTTCGTCATGCGGAAAGCCGACAGTCACCTCGTCTTCGACATCGACCTGGCCAGGAAGAGGAATCTCGAAAATCCCGTGTACTACGTGCAGTACGTCCACGCGAGGATCGCGAACGTGTTCCGGAAGGCGGAGGAGCGGGGATTCGACACCGGCCGCGAAGTGATCCGGCGGCACTACGATCCGGAGCTGCTCCGGCTCGACGAAGAGGGAATCCTGATCAAGCTCCTCATCCGGTTCGAAGCCGTGCTCCTGTCCGCGGCCGACCATCTCGAACCGCACCGGTTGACCGGCTATCTGGAAGAAGTGGCCGCGGCTTTCCACCGCTGGTACCAGGAGGGCGACAAGGTGGCGAAGCACAGGATCCTGACCGATGACGAAACACTCTCCTATTCGAGGCTGTTTCTGGCAAAGTGCACCATGGTGATCATCGCCCGTGGTCTCTCGCTGATCGGAGTCGAAAAACCGACGAGGATGTGAGGTACAGGAATGAGTGTTCTTATCATGGGCTCGATCGCGCTCGACTCGGTGACCACGCCGGCCGGGAAGGTTGAGCGGGAGCCGGGGGGAGCAGCCCTGTACGCCGGCCTCGCTGCCAGCATATTCACCGACGTGAAGATCGTCGCGACAGTGGGAACCGACTTCCCCGGCGAAATCCTCTCCCGGCTTCGCGGCCGCTCCATCGACACGGATGGCATATCCGTCGAGGATGGAGAAACCTTCCAGTGGTGCGGAATCTACGAAGAGGATGTCAACAAGAGGACCACGGTGTTCACGAAGCTCGGCGTGTTCGAGCATTTCGACCCGAAGCTTCCGGATTCCTTCCGTGACGAACGGCACGTTTTCCTCGCGAACATCGATCCGGTGATCCAGGCGGGCGTGCTCACCCAGATGAATTCGAAGGCGTTCACACTCTGCGACACCATGAATTTCTGGATCCAGGGGAAACGATCATCCCTCCTCGAGCTGCTTCGGAAGGTGGACACCCTCCTGATCAACGACGAGGAAGCTCTCCAGTTCTCGGGAAAGAAAAACGTGCTCCACGCCGGCCGGTGGCTTCTCGAGCAGGGAATCAGCTACGTCGTCATCAAGAAGGGGGAGCACGGGGCGATTCTTCTCGGGCCGTCCGACATCTTCGCCGTCCCCTCCTTCCCAATCTACCGCGTCGTCGATCCCACGGGAGCCGGAGATTCATTCGCCGGGGCGATGGCGGGCTACCTGTCTTCGGTCACCGAACCCGGATTCGCCGAGCTCAGGAAAGCCATCGTCCACGGTACGGTGATCGCCTCGTTCTGTATCGAGGGGTTCGGAGCACGAAGGCTCTTCGATGTCACCGAAGAGGAAATAGACTCGAGGACCGGACAGTTTCTCGACATGATACGCATCGATTGAGGAGGAGCGGTGACGGACACGAGGAAGAAGTCGAAGTATCGTGAGGCGGGCGTCGACATCGATCGTGCCGCGGAGGTTCTCCGCAACATCAGGCAGTCGATCCAGTCGACGCACACACCCGACGTCCTCTCCTCGATCGGGACGTTCGGGGCCCCGGTGCGCCTCGATACGCGGCGCTACGAAGACCCGGTGCTCGTCATGAGCGTCGACGGCGTCGGGACCAAGCTCAAGCTGGCATTCATGACGGGAACGCACGACACGGTGGGTCAGGATCTGGTGAACCACTGCGTGAACGATATCCTGGTGCAGGGAGCGAGACCGATCGCGTTCATGGACTACTTCGCGACGGGGAGGCTCGAAGACGGTGTGGCGGAGTCGGTCATCGAGGGACTGGCGAAAGCCTGCCGCGAGAACGGGTGTCCGCTCGTGGGAGGAGAGACGGCGGAGATGCCGGATTTCTACGCCGCCGGTGAGTACGACCTCGCGGGATGCATCGTCGGAATCGCAGATCGGAGCGGCTACGTCGACGGGTCGAAGGTGGCTCCCGGGGATTCCGTCATCGGGCTCCTCTCGACCGGCCTGCACACCAACGGCTACACGCTGGCACGGAAGATCGTGTTCGAGTCGGTGGGTCTCACGGCCGGGGACGTTCTCCCCGGCACGGACCGCACTGTCGGCGAAGTGCTCCTCGCCGTGCATCGGTCCTACCTGGGAACCGTCGAGCCGCTTCTCGACAGCGGAGTGATCAATGCCATGGTCCACATCACCGGAGGGGGATTCTATGAAAACGTACCGAGAGTGCTGCCGGAGGGAGTCACCGCGGTGATCGAGACCGGGAACTGGACACCGGGGCCCGTATTCGAGTTTCTGGAGAAGCACGGGGAGGTCTCGAAAGAGGAGATGTACCGTGTCTTCAACATGGGAATCGGATTCCTTCTCGTCGTGCCCGAATGCGAGGCCGGGCGCGTACTCGGCGACCTGTCGTCCCGGGGCACACGCGGTGTACGGATCGGAAGGATCGAAGCCGGTGGGGGAGGAGTCGATGTCCGGCTCCCGGATTAGCGAGCGATGGACGGCAACCGACATGAACAGCTGATGGCCCTCGCTCTCGAGCTCGCCGCACGGGGACGGGCCGCCACACAGCCGAACCCGATGGTCGGCGCCGTCGTCGTGAAGGACGGCGAGATCGTCGGAGAGGGATACCATGAACGGTACGGGGCGGAACACGCCGAGGTGAACGCCCTCGCCGGGGCGGGTGAGCTCGCCCGGGGCGGCACGCTCTACGTGACCCTCGAGCCGTGCAACCACCACGGGAAGACCCCTCCGTGCACGGAAGCAGTCCTGGGAGCCGGGATCTCACGGGTCGTGTGCGCGGACGCCGATCCGAATCCCATTACCGGCGGGCAGGGCTTCGAACGCCTGCGGGCGACGGGGGTCACCGTCGTCGAAGGCGTCCTCCGGGAGAAGGCCCGGGAGCTCAACGAGATGTACTACCGGTACATAACCGGAGAGCGTCCCTGGGTCACGCTCAAGCTCGCACAGAGCCTCGACGGAAAGATCACGTCGGGCGGGAGGTCCGGCAGGAAGTGGCTGACCGGGGAGCTCTCGAGGCGGCGGGTGCACGAGATGCGGGCCTGTCACATGGCCGTCATGGTCGGCAGGAACACCGTCGAACAGGACGACCCGGGCCTCACGGTCAGGTGCGGGGCTCACCTCCACGAGTGCCGGCAGCCCACCCGGGTGGTCGTGGACTCGCTCCTCTCCACCGATCCGGAAAGGGGCATCGTCCGCACGGCGGACCGGATCCCGACGATTTTCTACGCGCTCGAGGACGCGGACAGGGAGAGAGCCGGGGCGCTCGAGGACCGGGAAGTCACTGTCGTGGGAACGCCCGCGAAAACCGAGTCGGGGAAACGCCGGGTCGACCTGGTCGAGGTCGTGTCCGACCTCGGAAAGCGGAATATCTCTTCCGTTCTCGTCGAGGGGGGGAGAGAGCTTTCGACATCGCTCCTGAACCAGGGCCTCGTGGACAGGCTGGTCCTGTTCATCGCCCCGATCATCGTCGGGGAGGAGGGGAGCATCACCGGCATCGGTTCCGTGGCAGAACGGGCAAGGATCCCGCTCGTTCTCGGAAACTGCCACACTGAAAGGATCGGAGACGATGTGATGATAACGGGTCGTCTCAAGGAGGAGGAAAACGGGGCGTGTTCACGGGAATCATCCAGGAAATAGGAACCGTGACGTCGATTCGCTCCGCGTCCGGGGGGAAGCGCCTCAGCATCAGGTGCAGGACCTCCGTGCAGGATCAACGCGAAGGAGCCAGTATCTCCGTCGACGGGGCCTGTCTCACGGTCGAAGGCACCGGCCGGGACCGGTTCGATGTCTTCGCTTCCGAGAAGACGTGCAGGCTGACCACCATCGGGGCGCTGAAGACCGGGACGCGGGTCCACCTGGAGCGCCCCCTGCAGCTGAACGCGGAGCTCGGTGGCCACCTGGTTCTGGGGCACGTCGACGGACTCGGAACGGTGACGGCCAGGAAAATCGTCTCGGACACCCTGCACCTCGAGATCGACCTGCCGGACGGCTTGATGTACGGTGTGATTCCTGAAGGCTCGATTGCGGTGAACGGCGTGAGCCTGACCGTCGCCGGATGTCACGGGAACACGATCACGCTGGTCATCATCCCCTACACGCGAAGGGACACGACGCTGGACCGGCTCAGGGTGGGCGACAGGGTCAATCTGGAAATCGACGTCATCGGGAAATACCTGTACAAGTTCTTCCAGGACGGACCGTACGGAAAACGGTGAATACAACCCGGGCTATTGAATAACCGGGTCCCGAATGATAGATTACTAACGGTTGCACCCCGCCGCAGATTCCGCGACGGATGCAGGAAGTGTTGAACACGAAGCAAGGAAGGAGCAATGGACGCCTTCTGTTCCGTAGAACAGGCAATCGAAGACTACAAAAACGGCAAGATCCTCATCGTCGTCGACGATGAAAACCGCGAGAACGAGGGCGACTTCATGCTCGCCGGCGATCGTATCGACGCCGAGGGAATCAACTTCATGGCGAAGCACGGCAGGGGCCTCATCTGCGTCTCCATCACCGAGAATCGGGCGCACGAGCTCAATCTCGAGATGATGGTGCGTAATACCAGGTCGCTGCACGGGACCCTGTACACCGTGTCGGTCGATGCAGCCAGAGGCACCTCGACCGGGATCTCGGCGCCGGACCGAGCGGAAACGGTACGGCTTCTCGTCGATCCGGAAACGAAACCCGAGGACCTCGCCCGGCCGGGTCACGTGTTCCCGCTGGTTTCCCGGGGGGGAGGAGTCCTGCGGAGGGCGGGGCACACCGAGGCGGCCACCGACCTGGCGATGCTCGCCGGGATGACACCGGTTGGTGTGCTCTGCGAGATCATGGACGACGACGGCACGATGGCCAGGCTCCCCCAGCTCATCGAGGTCGCCAGGAAATTCGACTGCCACATTCTCACCATCGAAGATCTCATCAAGTACCGCAGGCAGCACGAACGGCTCGTCCGGAAGGTCGTCGAAACCGACTTCCCCACGAAGTTCGGGCAGTTCAGGCTCCACGTCTACGAAACGACGATCGGCAACGAGAATCACCTCGCCATCGTCAAGGGAGATGTGGAGAATGCGAAAGACGTCCTTGTCAGGGTCCACTCGAGCTGCCTGACCGGAGACGTCTTCGGGTCTCTGCGCTGCGACTGCGGGGAGCAGGTCGCCACCGCGCTCCGGATGATCGAGAAGGAGGGTCTCGGAGTGCTCCTCTACATGCAGCAGGAGGGCAGGGGAATCGGCCTGACCAACAAGCTGCGGGCATACGCTCTCCAGGACGAGGGTCTCGACACCGTGGAGGCCAACGAGAAGCTCGGTTTCAAGCCCGACCTCAGAGACTACGGCATCGGGGCGCAGATCCTCGTGGACCTCGGCCTCACGTCGGTCAGGCTCCTCACCAACAATCCGAAGAAGATGATCGCCCTGAAGGGCTATGGACTGCAGATCACCGACCAGCTTTCGATCGAGATCGAACCGAACAAATACAACGAGAACTACCTCCGGGTGAAACGCGACAAGCTCGGTCACCTCATCTGCATGAGGGAGGGGAAAGATGCCGCACATCATTGAAGGTAATCTCAAGGGCAAAGGCCTCCGCTTCGCGATCGTCGCGAGCAGGTTCAACGACACGATCAGTCGCCGGCTGATCGACGGGGCAACCGACTGCCTGCTCCGGCACGAGGTGAAACCCGAAGACATCGACATCGCCATCGTCCCCGGAGTGCTCGAGATACCTCCCGTCTGCAAACGGCTCATCGAAATCGGAAAATGCGACGCCGTCATCGCCCTGGGTGCGGTCATCAGGGGAGAGACCCCTCACTTCGAATTCGTTTCGAGAGGTGTCACCAGCTCTCTCACGAGGCTGAACATCGAATCCGGGAAACCCGTCATATACGGGATTCTCACCGCCGACAATCTGGATCAGGCCCTCGACCGCTCGGGAGCAAAGCAGGGAAACAGGGGGTGGCATGCGGCACTCGCGGCACTGGAGATGACGAACCTACACACCTCCCTGGATTCCTATGCGAAGAAGAAGTAAGGCGAGGATATGGACGCTCCAGATCATCTATGCATGGGAGACCGGGAACGGTGATCTGCTCGAGATTGCTCACGAGCACCTGAAGAAGAGACAGGCGGGAGAAAAGGGAAGAGACTACGCACTTCGTCTCGTCACTGCGATCGGGCAGAACCTCGAAACCATCGATGAACTCATCCGTGGGGCGCTCACCTCCTGGCCGATAGAACGGCTCTCCATCATCGACAAGAACATTCTCCGAATCGGAACGTGCGAGCTCCTCTGCTTCGAGGAAGTGCCGCACGTCGTGGTGATCGACGAAGCCCTGAAGCTCGCCGGGCGTTACGGCGGCGCCGACTCCGCGAAATTCATCAACGGCATTCTCGAAACGGTGTCCAGGATCAGGGGTCAGAACGGATGCTCTACGGCATAATCTCGGATATTCACAGCAACCTCCCGGCACTCACGGCCGCTCTCGAGCGACTCGAGGCGCTCGGGGTCGATTCAATCATCTGCCTCGGCGACATCGTCGGATACGCCTCCGAGCCGGGCGAGTGCATCCGGCTCGTGAGGGAAACCGCCGACGTAGTCATCCAGGGCAACCACGATGCGGGGACAGCCGGCACCACTCCGGTAGATTATTTCAATTCGATGGCGAAAGAAGCGATCATGTGGAGCCGGGGCAGGCTGGCGGATGACGACATCCGGTACCTCCGGGATCTGCCGCTCGAAACCGAGATGGAGGACTTCCTGCTGGTCCACGCATCTCCCGTCGATCCCGGACGCTGGCACTACGTGTTCTCCCGCGAGGGGGCACGGGCGGCATTCGACGCATGCGACGCCTCGCTCATCTTCGTCGGTCACACCCATCGGCCGGTTCTCTTTCACCGGCAGGACGGAGCGATCGGAGAGCACCGCCCCGACCGCTTCGAACTGGCCGGAGGGGAACGGTACCTGGCGAATACAGGGAGCATCGGTCAGCCCCGTGACGGCGATCCACGAGCGTCGTTCGTGTCGTTCGACAGCGGATCCGGGGTCGTCGAATTTCACCGTATACCGTACGACATCGAGAAAGCCCAGAAGGGGATCATGGACGCCGGGCTGCCGAGAGAGCTGGCGAGCAGGCTGAGCGTCGGTTTCTAGCCGGTGAACTTCCGGTCGCTGTGTCTCTCTGAAAATGAATGAACGGCTGCACACGATCGAAAACTGGGAAGCATACTGGCGGAAGAAATCCGACCTCGAGAAGGTGTATTCCAACGAAGGTCGAATCGCCCGGAATCTCGAGCAGGTGACCGACATCGAAGGCAGAAGAGTCCTCGAGGTCGGTGCAGGAACGGGGCGGGACAGCGCGGAACTGGCGGGGCGAGGCGCACAGGTCGTCGTTCTCGACAAATCACTCCGGGCGATCGACATCATCAGAAAGACCATTTCCGAATGCGGATGCGGGGCCGGCCTCGTGCCGGTCATCGGCGATGTCCGCCACCTGCCGTTTCGCGACGAAGCATTCCATGTCGTTTTCCACCAGGGGCTGCTCGAGCACTTCCGGAATCCGGACGACGTTCTCGCGGAAAACCGCCGTGTCCTGGCCGGGAAGGGAGTTCTGCTCGTCGACGTGCCGCAGAAATATCATCCGTACACTCTCGTGAAACACATTCTCATGGCGCTGGGCAAATGGTTCGCGGGATGGGAAACCGAATACACCATCGACCAGCTCGCAGATACCGTCGAAACATCGGGTTTCAGCCGGATCGTCCGCCGATTCGGGGCGTGGATGTATCCCGGCTTCTTCTATCGGCTGGTCAGGGAGGCTCTGCTCGGTGTCGAGATCGAGCTGCCGATGTATCCGACGGTGCACCCGGCATTCAGGAAGTGGCGGGAGCGGCTCAGGAACCGGGCCGCAGGCACGGGTGTTTCGTTCTACACCTACCACACCATCGGCGTCATAGCCCGGAAGTGAGGGCGGCGGACCTGAACATACTCCTGATCAACTATCGTGACATCGGCAATCCGAGGGCAGGCGGGGCGGAAGTGCACCTGCACGAAATCTTCCGGCGAATCGTCCGGGAGGGGCACACCGTTCATCTGCTCTGTTCAGGCTACGGCGGCGCGGGCCGGGAGGACGAAATCGACGGTATCAGGATCCTCCGGAAAGGGCGGGAATACTCGTACAACTTCCACGTCCAGTGGTTCCTGGCACGATCTCCCCGGACGGCTTATGACGTCGTGATAGAGGATGTGAACAAGATCCCGGTTTACTCTCCGCTCTTCACCCGAATACCGGCCATGCTGATCATCCCCCACCTGTTCGGAACGACCGTTTTCCAGGAAGCGACGGTACCCATCGGCCTCTACGTCTATCTGTGGGAGATGTTCATGCCCTTCGTCTACCGGGATCTTCCCATCGAGGTCATCTCCGAATCGACGAAACGCGACCTCATCGAGCGGGGTTTCGCCGCCGAACGGATCCAGGTGGTCTACTGCGGCATCGACGAGGGCACTTACCACCCGGATGAGAGCAAACGGCACGAGCCCGGATATCCCTACCTGCTCTCGATCGGGAGGCTGAAGAAGTACAAACGAGTCGATCTCCTCATGCGGGCGTTTGCGCGGCTCTCCGGGCGCCACCCCGACCTGAGGCTCATCATTGCCGGCGAGGGAGACGATTCCCGGAGGTTGCAAAGCGTCAGCAACGCACTCGACATCGACGGCCGGGTCGTCTTCACCGGCCGCGTCGGGGATGAAGAGAAGGTCCGGCTCCTCCGGGGAGCGAAGTACGTCGTCATCACCTCACCGAAGGAAGGGTGGGGACTGACGAGCATCGAGGCGCAGGCGTGCGGAATCCCCGTCATCGCGAGCGACTCACCGGGCCTGAGAGAGTCGGTGCGTCACGGGGAAACGGGCCTGCTCGTTCCACACGGCGACACCGGTCTGCTCGCCGACGCCATGGAACGGCTTCTCGAGAATGATGGACTGCGGGAACAGCTCGGCCGCAATGCAACGGACTGGGCCCGCCGGTTCCGGTGGGACCGGGCGGCACGGGAAACACTCGATCTGATCGTGCAGGCCGGCGGTGAACGGAGGAGCGACCGGTGAACACGAGGGAAGAACCGACCCCTGAAGAGAAGAGAATTCTTGCACGGAAGATCGTCGAGACCCTCCGTGCTTCGGGATTCAGGGCGTTCTGGGCGGGGGGATGCGTCCGGGACATGATCATGGGAACCGCACCGACGGACTACGATGTCACCACCGATGCCCGTCCCGAGGACATCGTGAGCCTGTTCGACAGGACGGTTCCGGTGGGGGAGAAGTTCGGCGTGGTCCTGGTGATCAGAGGAGGTGATCCGTTCGAGGTCGCCACCTTCAGGGGTGAGGCCGACTACCGCGACGGCCGCCACCCGGAAAACGTGTATTTCACCGACGAGCGGGAGGACGTGAATCGACGGGACTTCACGATAAACGGCCTCCTCTACGATCCTGTCGGAAACGAGGTCCTGGATTTCGTCGGAGGCCGCAGCGACATCGAGAAGAGGCTGGTTCGCACCATCGGCGATCCACACCGGAGATTCAGCGAGGACAGCCTGCGTCTCCTCCGGGCCGTCAGGTTCGCGGCCGGGCTCGGCTTCGACCTCGAGGAAGAGACCCGGCAGGCGCTGATCGAAGCGGCTCCTTCGATAGACCGCATCAGCCGGGAACGCATCCGGGACGAGCTCCTCAAGATCCTGAAGGGCAGGGCCCCGGCACGGGGATTCCGGCTCCTCCGCGAAACCGGCCTGCTCGTGCACATCCTGCGGGAGGTCGACGCCATGGCCGGAGTTCCGCAGCCGCCCGAATTCCATCCGGAAGGCGATGTCTTCGACCACACGATGATCATGCTCGAGTTGATGCAGGATCCATCGGAAGAGCTCGCACTCGCCGTGTTGCTGCACGACATCGGCAAGCCGGAGACATACGAAGTGAAAGACAGGATCCGGTTCAACAGCCACGACGCCGTCGGCGCGGAGATGGCGGAGGAAATCCTCGACAGGCTGCGGCTGCCGAGAAAGACGGTGAAGAAAGTCTCCGCGATGGTGAGGAACCATCTCAGGTTCATGAATGTAAAGAACATGAGGAAGAGCACGCTCAAGAGGTTCATCAAGGATCCCGATTTCGAGGACCATCTCGAGCTCCACCGGCTCGACTGCCTGGCGAGTCACGGGGACCTCTCGGCCTGGGAGTTCTGCCGGCAGAAGATGGCCGAGCACGCGGAGGAGGTGGTACCTCCGCCGCCGCTCGTGGGAGGCAGGGACCTCATCGAGATGGGGTACGAACCCGGTCCGATCTTCTCCACGATCCTCACCGATGTGCAGGACCGGCAGATCGAGGGAATCATAACCACGAGAGAGGAAGCCGTCCGCCACATCGAAGAAACCTACGGCGGGACATTGAAGGAAGAGTCTCATGACGAGAAAGAAAACCGGGAAACCTGACCGCGAAGCAGTTCCTTCAGTCCCCTCTCCCGAAAAGCGGGAGAGGGTTAGGGTGAGGGAGTCCGGTTTTCTGAAAAAGGCC
>CAZMKB010000059.1:0-2236 GCA_964566685.1 uncultured Gemmatimonadota bacterium
GATATGGACGCGATTTCCGGTGCCTGCCGGACCGGTGTTGGTTCCGGTCCACGTCCAGTGGAATACCGCGTGGTTCCCCTCCTGGCTCACCGAGTCCATCTCCACGACCATGTCGGGAAACGCGACCATAAACTCCCCGGCCTTCGCGGCGATTGCCGCGCGCCCGACGGAAGAATCACCGGCGTTGACGGTGAGGGATCCATTCTCTGCATAGAAGGACGCCAGGGCGTCGGGATCCCGGCCGCTCCAGGCTGCGGCGTAGCGGGCTGCGAAATCGTTCAACCGTGACCGGTCCATGGAATCCGTCCTCGTCGTGCAGGCAGTGACACCGAGAAAGGCCAGCGCAATGAACGATGCAAGCCTCCGGGTTCGACCTGGCCGGTTCTGCGTGATCATCCGCTCCTCCTCAGCGTCTCCTCTCTTTTGTCAGAGCTCAATTTTCTTACACATCGGCATCAGCGGCGGAGGGTCGCTCCGTCCACTGCAAACGGCTATCAGCTTTCGTGACGATATAACATGCCGTTCTCATTGACCGAATCCTTCGGGATGGCTTGCCCGATGTCCCAGAGTTCCACGATGCGATCGTCTTCGAATCGGAAGATGTGGACAACAGCGAAGCCAATGTCCTCCGGTTTCTGCCGAATACGAGAGAAGACGGCCACTTCGTCATCGTCCTGCAGGATGCGTTGAATCTCCAACACTTTATCGGGGTTCTCGTTTGCATTCGTCTGCATCGCCTCTCTCAAGGAGGCGGCGTCGCCGCGAATATACGGGTTGTGATGGCGAAATCAGGTGCCTACGTGTCGCTCATATGCCTCGGACACCCTTCCCGCGGCCACCAGAGAGAGAAACTCGACAAAGGTTCCACCGAACGAGTGGTATATGACCCTCAGCGACGCCTTCCCGGGTGACCAGGCACCCATACACGTCAGCCCTTACAGTGTTCGAGCCTAATATCGGAACATTCCGGCTCTGCGCAATAGCAGTCGCTCGTGGGCCGCGAGTGAAGAAGTGAGGGATGTCCGGGTGTGCGTTGGATGGGCGGTAGTTTCATGACAGGAGAAACGCGCGCGTTCGTTCCGCCGCATCCGCCGGGTTGTTCAACCAGGGCAGATGTCAGCTGTTGGAAACGAGTCGATAGAGCCCGTCGGCAGGGAAGGAAACAGCCTGTTCAGCGTATGAACGCTCTGCCAGTGGATCGTCTTCGCTCCAGTACACGTAGGTTCGTGAAGCGGAGCGGAATGGTGTTCAGGTCGCATGAATCACACAGAACATACGTCTCGAGCACGCCTCCTTCGAGCTGGTATGTCGTGAAATCGATCTGAAGAAGGGCGATATCCGCCTTTCCATCCTCGAGACCCCACCGAAGGCCCGGGGGTCCGAGGGGATCTTCCCCGCCGCAGCACATGAAGACAAAACACAGTGCGATGAAAATTCGGTCAACCAGGACCCTCACCTGTCAGCTTCTCGACGAACAGGGTTTCCGGGGAAAACCCATCTATCGTCTCCATCATAATATACTATGATGAGAAATATCCGGTTTCAATACATGATCTCGAACCCGCTTTTCGGCAAACCCGTTCTTCGCTCGAATGATTCATACCATTTCGATTTTGGCGGCCGCTTTCGGACTGTTCCTTCGTTCTCGGCGCTCGCAATCCTCGGGCGGTCGCTCCGGGCACACCGCCGGAATGGCTTATCCATCGTGTTGAACCTCCTTCTCGAAATAGTATGAACAACTCGGGTTGACAGGGTTCCAGAGAGTGTCTAAATACACTGCACGGGCTCGGGCCGCCCGACCGGGCGGCTGAGCGAACCTCCCTGCAACCGCAGCGTGTAACTTCACACTCCCCTCGAGGGGAGTGTCTTCGATTTCATCCCGACATGACAAGGTCTGAAGGAGGTTTCATGAGAAGATTCATTCTGTTCACGGCCGTCATCGGCTCGGCGGCGGTGATCGGCCGGTTCGCCGACATCACCAGCACGCCCGCTCCGGGTGAGGCCGCCACGACTGAAACCGCTCCCGCCGCAGAGCCCACCGTGGCCGAGCAGCTCCGGTCGCTCGAGGAGATGTGCACCCGAACCGCACAGGCCAGGGCGGCGCGTCACGCTGAGAAACCCCTCTATGGTCGTCTGGGTGGTGAGGAGAAGATCCACGCCCTCACCCGTGAAATCGTCCGGCTTCATCTCCAGAACGAGGACATCAGGCACATGTTCACGGGACGCGATACCGGCC
>CAZMKB010000059.1:2246-4277 GCA_964566685.1 uncultured Gemmatimonadota bacterium
GCGTGTAGCCGAGTTCGTGATCACCGGCACGGGCGGGCCCGAGGTCTACAATGGGCCGGATCTGCCGACCTCCCACCGTCACATGGGGCTCACCAACGCCGATTTCCTGGCCGCGGGCGGCGACGTGATCCAGGCCATGAAGAACATGGGATACGGGCAGGGGGAGATCGACGAGATGGTCTGCATCCTTGTCTCGCTTCGCGGCCAGGTGGTCCTGACAGACTGAATCGACAGGAGAGAATGGCAGCAATCACACACCCCGAGGGATGAACTCCATGAAGCGCGCAGGACTCACTCTCATCTTCACATTAGCCGCATCCGTCTCACTGCTCGGGGCGGAGGCACTCCGGCCGTCGATCTGGAGCCTCGCCAAGCCCAGCAACACCGGGATCCCGGGTGAGGAAATCAGGTTCGTCCGTTTCGATTCGAACGGCACGCCGTGGGTCGGGGCACGCTGGCCCTTCTGGAGCGAGGGGGGAGTCAGCGTCCTCGACCGGGCATCCCAAATCTGGCGATCCTCCTCGAACTACGAGACACCCATCCCTTCCGAGTACGTGAATGACCTCGCCATCGGTCCCGGCGGAGTCGTGTGGATTGCGACGCGGGAGGGCCTTGTCAGGAAGGAGGGAGCCTCCTGGATCGTCTACGACAGCTCGAACTCACCCCTCCTCCACGACGAGATCCGAAACATCGCGCTCGATTCCCAGGGGCACGTTTGGGTCAACAACTCGAACGCGACTCTGATCGCCGCGCTCTTCGAGTTCGACGGAGAGACCTGGCGAAGCTTCACCGTCCCCGACGACATCCCGTGGGAGGATCCGTGGCGCTCCCTCAGCACGGTGCACGTCGATCCCGATGACCATGTCTGGGTCGCCAACCAGGTGCTCCCCGGAGTGGCGGAGTACGACGGCTCGACCTGGACCATCCACGGTGAGTCGGTTGCCCCGATCGATTTCATCACCCACGACCTCACCGGTTACATCTGGATGATCGAGGCGGAGCTCGGCTACAACTTCTATCGCTTCGACGGTCTGCGGTGGCGGAACTGGGGGGCGCACAACGCCTGTTCGCAGGCAAACCGCGCTTGACATACCATCCATCCTATGCTAGCCCGACTTTCCGAGTTATAAGTGAGCCAGCTCATAATTGATTGATTAAGAAGCAGTTGGATGAGCTGGCTACTATGCCCTAAATAACAGAGGGGAAATCATCAATATTAGGGGTTGACAGGTCGTTATCTATGCCCTCAACGACCACCGTCTGTAAGACGGTGGGTTCGTTGATCGGTTAAAACCGACTGAAGATTAGAGGAATTGGACATATATTCTATCGACTCATGGCCTTCGGCCATTTCGTCAAACTTCTCTTCGCCTGAAGGCGAGGGGTTTCAACCATCCCCGAGAGAGACACTAAATCTATCTCGCCTCATGTTCAAAGAGAATCACATCCGGGAGTCGATACTCACAGCACGGATTCAATTGAGCAACCCTTCACTCTGCTCACTTTGCCATGGTCATCTTCCGGGTGAAGGCTTTGTTCTCGCATGTAAGAGTGTAAAAATAGATTCCCGAGGACACGTGCTCCCCATTCTCGTTCCTCCCGTCCCACATCACTCTGTGCCTCCCCGCTTGGAGGGTCGCGTCGAGAATCTTTCTCACGCACCTGCCGCGCGTGTCATATATTCTTATGACTGCGCGTTTATTTTCACTTTCGTTGCCGGGGATATCGAATGAAATCACTGTTGAAGGATTGAAGGGATTCGGGTAGTTCTGGGAGAGTGCGAATGAGTTGGGAAGTGAGTGTTTATTTTCATCATAGATCCCGACTTGCATATCCAATATTTCTATATCATCGATATACCACCCATCTCCAACATATGAGTCACCGTCAGCATCTATTCGAAATCTAATTTTAGTCTTATTGAATTCCTTGTAATCGCTGAGAGGAAGTTGCAGTAATGTCCATGAGCTTTGAGTTCCCTGCCAGTAGGTTATATATTCCCAGGTGGATCCACCATCCGTGGAAATGTCC
>CAZMKB010000059.1:4377-14878 GCA_964566685.1 uncultured Gemmatimonadota bacterium
ACCCTCGATCGTCACCAGGATTCATGTCAAACTTGTGCCAGAATGTGAGAATGGGCGATTCTGTCACAGTCAGATCTATGGTACCCCGGACAATCATACACGCAAAAGCATCCGGTATGTAGTCACCTGTTGGACTGTCCGTATACGAATGCAACGGGCTCACATACTCTCCATCGACCACATCCCAATCGTGCCCACTTACTATCCACTGATCAAATCCGCCCTCACAATCGTCCGAAAAGGGAAGAGTAACTTCCGGCCAGTCCATTTCCTTGATCTCCACATCATCGATGTACCAGCCATCACCAAGGTAGGAATCACCATCGGCATCCAGTCGAAACCGTATCTTCACCTGAGAGTATCCTGTATATTCGCTCAGATCGATCTGACTGAACGACCAGGTGCTCCGTTGTCCCTGCCAGTAGGTTATATATTCCCAGGTGGATCCACCATCCGTGGAAATGTCCAGATACCCTCGATCGTCACCAGGATTCATGTCAAACTTGTGCCAGAATGTGAGAATGGGGGCAACACCGGTAGAGAGATCCATGGGATACTTCTGAATCGCCTGAGCATTCCAGTCCGGCTCGTACTCATTCCCCGGGCTGTCTGTAAAACAGTGAGTCGGGCTCCGAGAATCCTCCTCCGTCAGGGCCCAGTCGTAACCGCTCACGATCCACTTCCCCAGTCCGCTCTCGAAGTCGTCAAAAAAATACTGAAGGCTCGCCTTATGGGATAACGATCTCGGAGATCCATAGACGAGGACACCACTGTAGCACACACCTATGAGTGCGACCAGAAAGAGAATTCGACCCGCTTTGCAGAGTTCGGTGTTCATGGTTCGTTCCTCCACTCGAGTTGAGAGTCGCTGTGTAACTACTAGGTCCATACAGGTTCTCACATGAAACTGATTCAATGTATTCCTGCGTTCTCTCTATCCCCTGATCCAACCTGCCCAAGGCAATCCAAATGAACAGTGAGGACCCAAAATTCACAACTCATCTCTCGGTATCAACAACTTCTTTCATACTATTTCACGTGATACTGAGTCAGCTGGTCAAGCACGGAAGGAAGACCCTGATAGCTGTTACTTGCCTTGATGAGACCGACATTCGGGCAATAGAAGCTCTCGTAATATGGATCCACGTGGACGTGGACACAATCCTTGAAAATCCCTGCGGGAACTTCGATTGTAGAACCCGGTGATCTGATCTCAGCAGTGAGATGGACACCATTGACCGGCTCAGAATAGAACCTCCACGTGTTACCAATCTCCAACGGGGTCTTGAGATAAATCCAGTAGGGCTGATTCTCCGTCGGAGTGTCTGAATATCCTCGCAGTTCCCCATCTATCTCGACGATCCAGAGCTCCTCACCATCCGGCTCTTCCTTCATCAAATACGCAGTATGGTTCCCGAGGACGCGTTGGGTTTTCGTTACCGACACCCGCAACCTCTCGGTTACCGTCGACTCCCCATCCCAGGTGAGCCTATCGTACTCCCACCAGTTGCCGACCTCAAGTGGCCAGCCAGGAAGAGAGGAGGTTCGGGGATTCAGGGGATCTTCCCCACAATTGAGGATCCCTGCGATAAAAAGTACTGCCAGCAGAGAGAGAAAACGCCTCATGATCAATTCTCCTTTCTCCATTACAACGGTCCGAGTATGATTCTCAGCTCGTCCACTTCTTCAAAGAAAGCCTCCTATGAGCATGTGTATGCTCAGAATGAAATATTACACAGAAATCCTTTAAATCTGGAAATCAATGACAAACCATCTTGCTTGACAAGGGCTTTTCTGTTTGGTATGATTCGTACATATCCACTTTTCTTGAAAGTCTTCGGAACACATTAGGGGGGAACCTTGAGATCGATAGATTTTGGATCAATGATTCTATTTCCAATTTTTACGATCTTTCTAGTATCTGCTCCATGGGCAACTGCAGAAGAGACGGTTGGGACCGATCCCCTCCTGAGCCAGCTAGCCGATCTCATCAATGCCGCCGATTCCCTGCAGAACGACAATCAGCTCGACAGTGCGCTCGTCCTGAGCCGACATATCATCGAACGAGCTTCCCGGGACTTCGGCACGACTCATCCGATCTACGCATCAGCACTCAATGTCATGGGAGTCTGCCAGTTCTTTCTCGGCAACTACACCGAATGTGAATCACTGTGGACCGAAGCCACAGAACTGAGAGAGAATATACTGGAACCCGGACACCCGGATATTGCGCAGAGCTACAATAACCTCGGAAACCTGGCACTGGACAAGGGAAACTACCAGGAAGCCATACTCCAGTATGGAAAAGCCCTCGAGATATGGGAAAATGCATTCGGGCCGGATGATATCCATGTGGCAAAAGTTCTTTCAAATCTTGCCAACGCCCATTCCTACCTGGGGGAATACGAGAAGGCGGAGCCGCTCTACACTCGTTCGCTCGCCCTCAGAAGAAAACATCAGGGTCTCACACATCCTGAAGTCGCACTCACGTTGAATCTGCTGGGAACACTGTATCACAGCCAGGGAAAATACAGTGATGCGGAACGATCATACCGAAAATCTCTCGAGATCTATGAACTGAAGGAAGGTCCTCCTCATCCAGAGATGGGAATGACCATCAACAATCTCGGCAATCTCTATTCGGACGAGGGAAAATACCGGAAGGCCGTGCCGCTGTTGAAAAGAGCTGTTGCATTGTGGGAGAAAACGGCCGGACCGGACCATCTCTACATTTCCTATGCCCTCACCAATCTCGCAACGATCTACCTCTATCAGGGACGACACGAATCAGCCGAAGTGTCCTGCAGGAAAGCACTGGAAATCCGCCAACGTTCGCTGGGGCCGGATCACCCTGACGTCGGCTTGAGCTTGAACACACTCGCGAACATCCTGGCAGCAAGAGAGCAGTATGATGAAGCCGAGCATCTGCACCTTCGCACCATTGAGATTTTCACGACTGCATACGGAGCAGAGCACCCATACACAGCGTTCGCAAGATCGGATCTGGGCAATCTTTTTCTGGAAAAAGGATTGTATGAAGCTGCAGACACGATCCTCACGGAGGCAGTCCGCATATTCGAGCGCACACTGGGTCCCGATCATCCATATGTGGCCAATGCACTGAACAGTATGGCCGATCTGAAGCTACGCCAGGGTGAATATGGTGATGCGATCTCCCTTCAGGAGAGCGCAATAGGTATCATGGAAGAATCTCTTTCCCCCAATCACCCCGACATTGCACGAGGATACGGTGTTCTTTCGAAATGCCACGGAGCTCTGGGCGAGGTCTCCCAATACCAGGCATTTTTCAGAAAGCAACAGCAATCAAGAAGAAATTTCATCAACTATGCTTTCGCCCACGCATCGGAGGATCAAAAACTGCGGTACCTCGAAACCTATCCACTCATCGAAGATTTCTTCATCACCCTGGCCATTCGAAGTCCTTCTGAGGAAGCATACCGAGCCGCCCTTGACATGATACTTCAGGGGAAGGCTGTCATTATCGATGCGATGTCGAGTGAGAAGGAAGTTGCATACTGCTCCTATGACGAAGATCTCATCGAGAGAATGGAGAAGCATTCAGCTGTCTGCAGCGAAATCGCATCGCTCACGATCGGAAGATCAGAGAATGTCGCGCCACAATTTCTGCGTGATCGACTCAAGACACTCCATGTTCTCAAAGATTCACTCGAAATCGAATTGAGCCGGAGATGTACTGAATTCCGTGAGGAAAACATTCTTCGTTCGTTCTCCATGATGGACGTTGCGAATCTGATCCCCGAGAACGCTCTCCTGCTCGAGTTCATCCGGTATGAGCCCTATGCATTCGAGAGGACCGGAAGCGACAGGCCGCGTTCAAAACCAGCAAGGTATGCTGTATTCTCACTTGATCACACGAACAATGTGACACTAGTTGAACTGGACGAAGCAGCGACCATCGACAGTCTGGTGGATACTGTACGGAGCAGCATTTATGGTGCCAGGAGTTACCTGGGAGACCTCTCTCTGGTGGACCTGGAAGAGCGGTATTCAGACTTGTCGTCCGCCCTCTACCGTATTCTTCTCTCCCCCCTCGAAGGAAGGCTGGAGGGGAAGGAGGACCTCTACATCTCGCCCGACGGTCAGCTGAGTCTTCTGCCATTCGAGATTCTGGTATGTCCTGACGGGGAATACCTGGTGGAGAAGCACAGCATCAGCTACCTGTCATCGGGCAGGGAAATCCTGCGATTCGAACGGGAGCGGGATCGGGGCGAGGGGGCACTGGTGGTGGCGGACCCGACGTTCGATCTCAGTGGAGAGGACATGGCGGCGAGCCGGACCCGGGTGCTGAGAGAGGAGGAGGGAGAGGCATACGCCCTGGGGGGAACCCGTGGCGTGAGCGAGTGTCTGGGGGAGAAATTCGGCCGATTGTCCTCGACCCGTGAGGAAGGGATACTGGTACGCGATGCCCTGGAAGATGCGGGAGTGTCGGGAGTGCGGTGTTACGATGGCGAGGAAGCGCTGGAGGAGGTCGTAAAGGGATGCCGGCAGGCGCCGCGTGTGCTTCACATCGCGACGCACGGCTTTTTCTGTGAGGACGCGGAGATCGGCGGAGGGAGGATCGTGGAGAACCCCCTTCTCCGGTGCGGGCTGGCGCTGACCGGAGCGAACCGGGTGGTGGCGGGCGAGTCGATCGAGGGGAGTGAAGACGGGATCCTGACGGCGTTCGAGGTGTCGGGCCTGAACCTGGTGGGTACTGAGCTGGCGGTGCTCTCGGCTTGTGAGACGGGTGTGGGGGAGGTGCGAAACGGCGAAGGGGTGTACGGACTGCGGCGCGTGTTTCAGTATGCCGGGGCGGAGACGATCGTCATGAGCCTCTGGAAAGTGCCCGACGAGGAGACGGTGGAGCTCATGCGGGGGTTCTACGAGCGGTGGCTCTCGGGAATGCGGAAGAAGGATGCGCTTCGGGAATCGATCCTCTCGAGAATAGCCGAGGAGCGGGAGCGCTACGGTACCGCTCACCCGCTCCTCTGGGGTGGCTTCATCCTCACCGGTAATCCGGAGTGACAGATCCTCAGCTGGTTACTACGCGTGGGCGTGCTCCCACTGGATCCGGCGTTTATAGTTGAATGATTCAAATCTTGGAATTTTTCGCTACTGTAGCGAATTCCCGTATTCTTGGACTCCGGGAATCTCCCGATACACTCTGATCAGCCAATTGAAGAAGATTGTCCCGAGTTTCTTTACCTGTTGACAACGGTAATCATATGATGTACAATCAGTTCAGATTGTCCCCAATTTTTCTGAAGGAGAAGACATCATACTCAGCGAGTTCGCAGAACGGGCCAAAAACGGCGATAAGGCAGCCGAGGAGAAACTATTCGAAGGGCTCCGTGTAAGTTTTGTGTTCTTCCTTACACAAAGAATAGGGAGACAGGATGCGGAAGAAGTCGCGCAGGAGGCGTGTGGGATAGTCTTCAACAAATATAGGATGCAGGAGTTTACGGTGAATTTCGACGCCTGGTCACATGGCGTTCTCAAGAAAACCCTCAGCAACTGGTTCAAAACGCAAGGAAGACGCAACAAGCACATCAGTGAGGAAGACGTCGAGACGCTCGCAGATACCCATCCTGACTTGTCGGATACTGTTTTCATTCGAATCGTGCTCGACTGTCTGAAGAAAGTCGCGAAGGCGAACCGGAGGTACGCCCGTATTCTCACACTGAAAACATACGGATACTCCATCGCGGAAATCAGCGAGAGGCTCAATGTCACGAAGAACAATGCATGCGTCATCCTTAACAGAGCGAGAGCCCTGCTCGAGCAGTGTGTCGAAACAGGGGCGGTACAGTAAATGGCCACATGCATCGATCCGGCTATCGGAGTACTCCTCCATGCCTATGAAATAGGCGGCCTCTCCGAAACGGAGAGAGATTGCTTCGAGATCCACCTCATGAACTGCGAGTTCTGCTTTGATGAAGTGAAACGTTTCGCAGACATCGCGACTGTCCTGCGCTCCGATTCACGAGTTCTCGAAGTTCTCCAGGAATCGGAGAAAGAGGAAACCACCGCCGAGTCACTCGCGCAGAAACTGAAAGGACTCTTCTGGCCGGATGCTCCTCTGATTTTCAGACCTGCATTCGCGTACATTGTCATCATCCTGATGATGATACCGGCGTATCTCGGACTGCAGCGTATTGGTGAAAGAAATATCGGACCGGTCCAGCCGCTCCATCTCGTCACCGACCGGTCAGGCGGTGAAGCAGTTCTGGACCTTAGCAGGGGAATCGATGGCCTCCTGAGCTTCTACTACCGGAATGCGGAGGAGGGGAAACAGTATATCATATCCATAGTCTCAGAATCCGGCGAGGTGATCTTCGAGGACGACAGGTTCTCGGGATTCGACGAATTCGGCACGGGACATTTGATACTATCAAGTGAAGCCACTGAAGCCGGGCACTACCGCTTATCGATAACGAATCCTCACGTTACCCCGCCGGATGAGAGAGAGTACCGGTTTTCGGTCGAGAAATAACCGCGGGGGTCGGCTCTTTCGACAATGGCCAGGAAAGAGCGCGGAATGCCCCCCCGCGGCCGTTTCACCGGAGCGGCTTCATCATCACATACAATTCCGAACCTGTTGTCATCGATGGCAGCATCGGCGGAGATGACTTGATTTCATGAAACAGAATTCTCTCCGAGAAGACAAGCCATTCCATTTTAATAAAGTGCTCAGCATTACGGGGATAATACTTCTTCTCTCCACTCAAACCATACTTCTACCTGGGGAATCAGCCGGGCGGGATTCGAAGAGTTACACACCCTCGGAACTCGCATCGCTCATCGCGCGGGTGGATTCGTATCTTGCAGCGGGAAGTATCGACTCGGCTGTGATTATAGGCGAAGATGCTCTCGCCGAAGTGAAGTCAGAGCGCGGGGAGATTGACACACTTTACGCATCGGTACTCTCATCCCTCGGAGCGGCATATTACTATTCGGGAGACTACGATCGGTGTGATGACTGTTGGAAGAGATCATTGTCACTTCGAGAAGAACTTCTGCCCGAGAACCACCCGCTCATTGCCAGCAGTTATCTGGACAGGGGAATCATCAGCCAGGCAAAAGGGAGACTGTCACAGGCTGAACGATTCTACAAACAATCACTCTCCATAAGGGAGGCAATTCTCGACCCGGGCCATGAAGACATCGCCATAGTGCTGAACAATCTGGCAGGACTCTTGATCCTGATCGGAAAGTACGCCGAAGGTGAAAAGATTCTCCGCCGCGCAATTTCGCTTACTGAAGAGTTATACGGACACGAACATCCTGAAACAGCCATGACGAGGAGCCACCTCGGTATTCTCTTCATGTACCAGGGTAGATATCCTGAAGCCATCGATAATTTGGAGAACAATCTGACCATTCTCGAACACCATCTCTCCGAAGAGCATCCGATGATCGCCGTGATGCTCAACAATCTGGCCAGTGCATATATCGAGAATCGCCAGTATGCGGAGGCAGAATCCGTTTTCACCAGGGTCATTACTCTCAAGAAGAAACTCTACGGTATCGAACATCCCGAGGTAGCTATCACACTGGTAAACTTCTCTGATTTATACCGTCGCATACAACATTATCCACAGGCTGAATCCCTGTGCCTGGAGGCGCTGAAGAATTTCGGAAGCCAACACGATCCGGGAAACCAGTACATGGAAATGGGTACATACATCCTGGCACGGATTTATTACGAGCAGGGGAAATATGATCAGGTACAAACTCTTTTCAAGGGACCCTTCGATCTTCTCAGTAACAAAGCGACCACCAACTATCCTGCCGCCGTAGAAGGGCTGACGATACTCTCGAGAAATTACCGATCGCTGAAGGACTATGATGCTTCACTCGAGGCCTACAGGCAACTTCACTATATCACCGGCAATTTCATCGAGTCCGTGTTCCCATTCGCGTCAGAGGATCAAAAATTTCGCTACCTGGAGAAATTTCCGCTTCTCGACCATTCCTTCCTCTCATTCACGATGGATTATCCTCGTCCGGAAGTTGTTAAATCTGCTCTGGAAATGGTTCTCAGGAGCAAGGCAATAGTGATCGATGCAATGGCAGAAGAAAAAAAATTCCTCTTTTGTACATACGATGACGACGTTCGAAAGGCTGGTGAGCGGCACGCCGAAATCAGCGACGAGATAGCAACTCTGACGATATCCGCCGCGGAGAATGTTCCGGCGGATATTCGACTCAGCCGGTTGTCTTTGCTCTATGTGGAAAAGGATTCTCTCGAGCGTGAGTTGAGCCGGCAATGTTCAGAATTCAGAAGGGACATGGCCACGAAGCAGTTCTCAGTCGAAGACATTGCTGACGCTATTCCAGAGAACAGCATGATCATAGAACTGCTACGGTATCACCCTTATGAGTTCGACAACGGCGGTAACGATGAAAAACGAACAGACCCCGCACGATATGTTGCATTCATCCTGGACCGAGAGGGGCTTGTAACCCTGAACGACCTCGGAGCTGCTGCAACTATCGACAGTCTGATCGGAGAAGTCAGAAGAAGAATCTATAGAGCCAGAGAGGCAGTCGGAGGTTTTTCCCTGAAAAAATCGAACGAATCGGTGTCACAGCTTTCGTCCGCCCTCTACCGTATTCTTCTCTCCCCCCTCGAAGGAAGGCTGGAGGGGAAGGAGGACCTCTACATCTCGCCCGACGGTCAGCTGAGTCTTCTGCCATTCGAGATTCTGGTATGTCCTGACGGGGAATACCTGGTGGAGAAGCACAGCATCAGCTACCTGTCATCGGGCAGGGAAATCCTGCGATTCGAACGGGAGCGGGATCGGGGCGAGGGGGCACTGGTGGTGGCGGACCCGACGTTCGATCTCAGTGGAGAGGACATGGCGGCGAGCCGGACCCGGGTGCTGAGAGAGGAGGAGGGAGAGGCATACGCCCTGGGGGGAACCCGTGGCGTGAGCGAGTGTCTGGGGGAGAAATTCGGCCGATTGTCCTCGACCCGTGAGGAAGGGATACTGGTACGCGATGCCCTGGAAGATGCGGGAGTGTCGGGAGTGCGGTGTTACGATGGCGAGGAAGCGCTGGAGGAGGTCGTAAAGGGATGCCGGCAGGCGCCGCGTGTGCTTCACATCGCGACGCACGGCTTTTTCTGTGAGGACGCGGAGATCGGCGGAGGGAGGATCGTGGAGAACCCCCTTCTCCGGTGCGGGCTGGCGCTGACCGGAGCGAACCGGGTGGTGGCGGGCGAGTCGATCGAGGGGAGTGAAGACGGGATCCTGACGGCGTTCGAGGTGTCGGGCCTGAACCTGGTGGGTACTGAGCTGGCGGTGCTCTCGGCTTGTGAGACGGGTGTGGGGGAGGTGCGAAACGGCGAAGGGGTGTACGGACTGCGGCGCGTGTTTCAGTATGCCGGGGCGGAGACGATCGTCATGAGCCTCTGGAAAGTGCCCGACGAGGAGACGGTGGAGCTCATGCGGGGGTTCTACGAGCGGTGGCTCTCGGGAATGCGGAAGAAGGATGCGCTTCGGGAATCGATCCTCTCGAGAATAGCCGAGGAGCGGGAGCGCTACGGTACCGCTCACCCGCTCCTCTGGGGTGGCTTCATCCTCACCGGTAATCCGGAGTGACAGATCCTCAGCTGGTTACTACGCGTGGGCGTGCTCCCACTGGATCCGGCGTTATATCGTGATACCGCCCCCGCTCACTCTCGTAGCAGTCCAGGTACCTGTTCGAGACGAAGGCCATCCTGTTCCATCGAACGTAATGATGAAAGTACCATCACCTTCGCCATCATCGGTCTTCCCTTCGACTTCGAGCGTGAACGGAGAGCTTGGCAGATTCGGAATCGTCGCGGTTCCTGTGGCCGTGAACGAAATCGCGGAATCAGCAACGACCGCCTCCCCGTCAGTGAAAGGACACGCAACGTTGACTCCCAGGGTCGTGTCGATCCAGTCCCACCGTCCGCTCACAACGATTGTTGAATCCTCATTCATCGTGAAATCCCACTCACCGGTGCCCGAACCGTCCATTCCCGTTGCAGTGGCCTCCCACCCTTCAGTCGCGATGGGAGAACCATCAGGGCCGTTGGGATCATCATCGCCGCATCCGAAGGTCATTGCAGCGATTGCGAAAACCACAAGCACTCCGTAGTCTCTCATTTTTTTCTCCTTATGTCTTCCTCGCGTGATCGAACAAAGTTGTTCGTGTCGCGATTTTCCTCAGCTGGTCGATTGTCTCTGACACTCACATTTCTCCGGCAGTGCAACCCTCCTTTCCATTCCATTTGTCATCCTCTGCCTGAAATGTGTAGTGAAACAGGAGATTATTACAGATACGAGCTCGCTGCAACAGAATTCCATATGCGCCTCTGCACACACGCCTCGCTGGCAAACAAAATATGCTTGACCTACCCTGAGCGATTTTTTGCATGAAAAATCCCACCTGATGTCACTGCTGTCCAAGATAATCGCGATTTCAGGTTTCAGGCATAGGAGAACCCCGT
>CAZMKB010000060.1:0-1337 GCA_964566685.1 uncultured Gemmatimonadota bacterium
GCCCGCTCTTCGGGCACGAGGAGATGGATCTGTCCGTCGATGATGCGCATCGAGGACGGCTCGCCGACCATTTTCCACGGCTTCACACGCCAGCGGAGCGAACCCGTGGACGAGATACAGACGAGTTCCCAGCCGGCGGAATCGTAGATGTAGAGCTCACCGCCCGGACCCTGGGCGATCGCCGACGGGTCCCCGACGTCATTCCCCGCGACGTAACCGGTGAATGCTCCGCGGCCGTCGAACTTGAGTATTTTCCGCAATCCCGTGTCGAGCACGAACAGGGAGGTTTCGTGAGCGGAGCTGACCTGCTGCGGTCTGAGAAATCCCTCTTCTCCCGTACCGGTGGCGTCGGTCTTCCACCTGAGCTCGCCCTCGGGACCGAAGCAGAGCAGTGAGCGCCCGGCCGGATCGGTGACGAGAAACGCCTCGGCGCCCAGCCGGCACATCGTCGCGGGAGCGAGCACGTCGTGCTGATCCAGGGAGATGAGTATGCGGGCATCCTTCACCTCGAAGGAGGTGGATGCGGATGCGGTGTGAGCCCCGGCGGACAGAAGGACGGCCGGGCAGAGGATCACGAGGAGTCGATAGACGCCCGTCTTCCTGTTGACGGAGAGAAGCATTGCTCAGAACTTCCTCACCATGCCGATCGTGGATCTGATCCCCCGATCGTTCATGGACCTCTGCTCCATGTGTATGCCGAGCCCGTCTTCTCCACCGAGCTTCGAGTTGTACGTCTTCACCGAGATGTAGGAGTCGATCGTACTCACGACGTGGTTCGCCAGGAGCATGCCGGGCGAGAGTCCAGCTTTCCGTGCCGCGGAGTTCGCGTCATCGATGATCCGCTTGTACTCGTTCTGATTCGCTGTTCCCAGCTGCTCGGGAGGACCCCAGTCCCAGGCCATGGAGAACGGGGTCGCGGTCTGCGCGTAGAACTCCTTCGCCGCCAGCGTGTCGGCGCTCGATCCGATGAGCGCGTCGGGATCGTCGCTCTCGGGATTGGGGTGGAAGTAGTTGATCCTCGCGATGTTCCACTGCCTGTTGTTGAAGGAGTCGGTGTACTCGATCTCGGGATCGAGGTCTCTCAGGTCCCCCGACTGGGTGTAATCGTTGTTCAGGTCGCGGTCTATTCTCCCGGACCGCCGGAAGGTACCCATGTGCTCGTAGTAGTCCCAGTCGCCGATCAGGCTCGGGTCGATCCGGTCCTGGATCAGGCTGAACCAGGGATCGTGGTCGGCGATGGGCTCGCGGGCATAGAGGCGGGCGAATTCCCGGTACTCCTGCTCGCTGTTGTCCTCCTCGTTGCGGAAGAAGATCCACGCGGACAGGGTCACGACCTC
>CAZMKB010000060.1:1347-14860 GCA_964566685.1 uncultured Gemmatimonadota bacterium
GCCGCGATGTACGCGAAACCGCGTTTCTGTCCCCGGTAGAGCTGGCCCGCGCCCGGCAGAGCAGCCGAGAGGAGGACCGGTTTGTAGACCGGGATCGGCTGCGGACCGGTTCCGGTGTTCATCTGGTCGGAGCCTTCATCGTCCGCCATCATCGAGAACAGCCGCTCGAACCCCGGAATGAACGGATCATCGGCCCGGTCTCCTCCCGAACCCACGGCGCCCGTCAGTGTCAGAACGGGAGCGTCAGCTCTCGAAGCCGTTTCGATTGCTCCCCCGTCCGCCGGGCCGGCGGCGCTCCCCGGGAGGGGGCCAGCCGTGAGCACCGCCAGTATGAACACTCCTGCTCCAATTCGTATCTTCACGGTATCACGCTCCTTCTCTGCTTCTCTGCCGCGCCGTCTCCTCAGAAGCTGAGACCGGCGGTGAAATGTGTCTCGTCCCCGAGGTCGCTCACTCCGAGCTCCTGGGCGATATCGAACCTGACGCCCTTGTAGTTGAGTCCTATGCCGTAGGTCGGCCCCGTGGTCGAGAAGACCTTTTCCCGGATGTAGCCGAACCGGAGGAAGAGGAGCTGCGAGTACGAGAACTCGGTACCGAAGTACTGCGTGCTCTCGATGGGGCGTTCGACGACATCGTCGTTCTCGTCGACGATCTTCGAGCGCCACATCTCGACGTCCATCGACACGAGCAGGCTCAGGATGTCGGATCCGACGAGGTGCTGAAGCACGTCGTAGGCGCCGCCGACGCGGAGCCTCCTCGGGAGCGGATCCTTCTGCGGTGCGTCCTTGTACTGCATGGCGAATCCCAGGTTCCGGTAGGAGGCTCCGACCTGGAGCGGGACGTTGCGCAGCGGCTGGTAGAGAGCTCCGAAGTCGATCGCCGACGTCGTCGCGCTCTCGGACAGAGAACCGAAATCGACGTTCACGAACTTGTAGTCGATGCCGACGTCGAGCTTGTCGGTCAGCGACGTGGCGTAGAAGCCGTAGAAGATCATCGTCTTGTCGTCGACGATCGCATCGATGTCCGGACTGTCGGTCGTGATCGCCGTCTGCCCGTAGTTCTGGATCTCCATCGAGAAGCCGAATGATCCGTAATCCTCGGTCGGGATGCCGACCGAGATGAGGTTGTTGTTGATGCTGTCCTCTTCATCGCCCACCTGGAAGGAGAACGAGTTGAGCCGCGAGTACGAGACCTCGCGCTTCTGGAGGAGGGCCAGGCCGGCCGGATTCCACGACGCTGCCTGGATGTCGTTCGCCACGGCGGTGTAGGCCCGTCCCATACCGACCGCGCGCGCTCCCATCGGGAAGGTGAGGAATTCGGCGCCGGAACCCGCCTGCGGCGCCGCCTCACCGGTGATCAGGACAGCGAAGACGGCGGCTCCGCCAATGATCCGTGTCAGTTCCTTCTTCATGCTTTTCTCCTCGCTCGAGTAAGACCCCTGATTTCTATTTCAAGAGCAGTGCTTTCAACATCGCCTCGGCTCGGTTGTTCGATCCCGACGCGCCCGGCGTCTGTGCCACGAGTTTTATGAGATAGGCGCCATTCGCGATCCTGTCTCCCTTCCGGTCCGTGCCGTCCCACAGGAACGAATTGAATCCGGTGTTCCCGCTGTGCCTGATGGTGCGTATCAGCCTCCCCCCGGTGGTGAATATCTTGGCCGTGACGATGGCCGGCGAACTCAGGTCGAACGTGATCGTGCACGAAGAGGAGAAGGGATTCGGGTAGACCAGCGCGTTCTCGAACGCCAGTATCTCCTCTTCGGTGATGTTCAGCTGGACACTCTGCCTGCCGGTGTTGAGCGCGTTGTCGGTCGCTCTGAACGAAAGCAGGTGCGGTCCCGCCGCCACGTCCGGCAGGATGAACTCGAGGCTTCCGGCTTCATGAGAACCGACATCGTACTGGAAGGCACCGGTCATGTCTGTCCGGAAGGTCCGGCCCTCGTCGAGCTCGACCAGGATCTGGAAACCGGGGGCGGCGGTCAGATTGATACCGCTGGGATCGCTGAGCTCGATGCTCAACGGCGTCCCGGCAGGGATGTTCTCCGCGTCCCGGAGCTCCGAGCCCAGGTGCCGGACGAAGAACTCGGGCGGAATCGTGTCGCCCGTCTCGATCGCGACCTGCGAGAGAGGGATGGAGTCGACCACTCCGTATGCATCCTCCTGCCCCGTCCACGCGTAGACATATATTCTGCTGTTCTGTGTGAACTCCGAGTCGGCCGGTATGCTCGAGGGTATGTTTCCCGGAACGATGAAGGATGCCGCGAGCTCGCCGGCAGTGACCGGGACCGAGCCGGTGAAGAGCATTCTCCCGGTGTCCCAGTAGCTGGTGACGACGCATTCGCACTCGTCGGCGATCCTGCGCCGCGGCGGATCGAACACGTCGACCTGCGCGTAGCCGTCGAAGGCCGGATCCCTGACGTCACCGGAAAGGATCTCCCCGCGGTAGGACATCGTCCCGAGCGGCACCAGTGAATCGGGAGCCTCGGTCTCGCTCACCGCCATGTCCGGGAAGGCCAGCTTCGTCGCCGGATCTCCGAAGAGGGTGTACCGCCTCGAGTTTCCGCCGGGTATCGCTATCTTCGCCTTCACCGTGGCTTCACCGAGAAAAGGCGGCGAGTGGGGATCGCGGAACAGGGTGTCGACGAACGCATTGTTCATGTCGCGGTTCGGGTCCGGATAGGTGACCCGTGTCGCGGCGAAGGAGGCGATCGCCCCCTTGCCGGGCTCCGTCATCAGGTCCTCCACCATCCCGTCGTAGAGGAAGTGGTCGAAGTGGCCGATGCTGCAGGAGGCCGCGATGACGAGCGGCAGTCGCTTCTTGTTCTTGAGGAGTGCCGTGTGGGTCGGGTTCAGGAAAGCCTTCTCGTGAGCCCACCTGTTCGGGCTGCCGTGGCCGACGTAGTTCAGCAGAATGGCTCCCCGGTTCCACTGTTCGATCAGGTACTCGGTCGCGGCCGGTTTCGTGTCGCCGGTCTCCGGCGGATCGAACGGGAAGTCGACGAGATACACCTTCACCCGCTTGAATTCGGCGGGAATCCTGCGGTCGACGTCTTCCGACTGGCCGGTGTGGGGAAGCGTCTCGCAGTTCCGGTTCCTGAAGCAGTCGTCGGCGAGGATGATGACCCTCGAGCGCCAGGCGCCGAACTCGGGGTTCCGCTCGTAGTCGATGATCTTGTCCACGGCGACCTTGGCCTGGGAGAGATCTTTGGCCGTCAGCCGCCCGTAGAACATGTCCGGGTCGTAACCGGCATCGAGCCTGACGAACCAGTCGTCGATGGCGAGATCCCGGTCGACGTGCGGCGGCATGATGCTGGCCTTGTTCTGGCCGAAGGTCGTGTACTCCTTGTAGTCGAGGTGTCCGTCTCCGAAGAGAACCGCCCAGGCCGGCGCGGGATCCCAGTTCTCGTATGCCCAGAGGAGGAAATCCCGGATGGCCGTCACGTCGACGAGGCCGCCGCTGAACTCGTCGTACATGGCGTCCGTGGTCACGATCTCCGTTCGGAACCCGTTCTCCTCCCGTCTGAATTCGGCGAGCCGCTGCGCCTGCGACAGGAGCTCCGGCCCGGTCAGGATGACGTAGTCGGCCCCTTTCCCGGACTCCTTCAGGCTGCGGGAGTCGCGCAGCTCGACCGACGAAGGGAGCTTGAGAAGGGAGCGGTCGGTCAGGGCGTACCGGCGCCGCTCGAGCACACCCCGGTCTTCGAACTCGAGCACGCCCGCTCCGGTCTCGAAACCGGTGAGCTCCGCCGGGGAGAACGGATCGGTGGCGTCGAAGAGGAGCGGGGTTGTGAGCGTCGTCCCTTCGAGGACATAGATGTAGTCGTCCTCATCGGCCCTTCCCTGGAACACGATCCCGCCTCCGACGTCGTCGAGACGGCGGAGAGTGCTCACTTCGAACCAGCCGAAATAGATGGCGTCCTCTTCGACCGACGGCTCGTCCTTGGGCAGAACGACTTTCAGCGTGTTGGTTCCTTCCCGGAGGTCGGTGGGCTCGAGCGGGAGCCACGCCGTCCGGTGGGCGAACCTGCTCGAAAACCTGATCTCGTGGAAGTACCGGTCGTTGATGAAAAGATGGACCTTGTGGGAGGTGAACGTCGGTACGCCGTAGACTTCCACCCGGATGGAGTCGGTGCCGCCCCCGGCGAGGTTGTCCAGGTTGAAATCCAAGCGCGCCTCTTCCCTGATGCCGGGGGTGCCGGAGATTTCCTGCCATATCCAGTCGTCGGGGACGCTCAGGTACCCCGACTCCTCGTCGGTGACGTATTCCGTGTTCTGCTCGAAGTGCGACCTGAGCCTCGTCGTCTCGACCGGTTCGGCGGCTCCGCCCGGCGAGACGTCGACCACGTCCATCCGGAGCGGGACCGCCTGAGGATTTCCCCAGGTGATCCAGTATACGTTGTCATAGGTGTACCGGTGTGAATGATACTCGTCGGGAGAGATCCACCGGGACAGGCTCTGGCCGTAGAAGACGATCATGTCCCCGGAATCGAACGATCCGTCTTCTGCGCCGATGATCTTCACGGCGATCTCCCTCATCTCCGGACGCTCCTCCACGATGTCCGGCGGAAGCTCCATTCCACCGAGGTAGTACATCTGAAAGCTCGAGGGATCGATGCCCGCCGGATCGACACCGAGCTCGAACAGGTCGGAGTACGTGACGCGGTACATTCCCTCCTGTCTGACCTTCACCTTCACCCAGTCTTCTCCGGTGTGAAAGATCGAAAGAGCCGGTGCCGGCTGTTTCCTGCGGGCGAGCCACCTCTCGGAGTCGCCGGGGTTGACGACCGACGTGTGGTAGAGGGATCCGAACGCGTCGGTCCCGGGTGACGCTGCCCCGCCCTGCGCCGCGGACCCGTCGACGGCGATCTCGATCGTCGCCTCCTCCAGGAACGTCAGCGTCATGCGTTCGGGATCGACCTGCACCGGGAAGACCGTCACCCCGACGGCTCTCTGTCTTCTCATGAACGACGGCTCCCGTGCCGTGAACAATGCGGCCGGATACGTATCCATCCGGGCAAAGGAATCCGCGTAGGCGTATTCATAGAGGAGCGCCCCGATGTCGTCGGTACCGGTCTTCGCGGGAAAAGGCACGATCCGGTACGAACCGAGCTGCCGGCTGCGGCCGGGAGAGAACGACACCCTGACGTCGCCCGCCGGCGGAACGGCGACTCTGGTGGAGAACGCCGGAAGATCGGGAAGCCCCGGCTCCTGCGTACTGTGGGATCCCCGGCAGGTGATGCTCCAGTACTCGGGCAGATACGCCCGCTCTATTTCGAACGGCGGCATTTCGAACCGGACGACGACGCGGCTGTCAGACGATTCGAGCACCTCGAAGGCCGGAACCGGCCGCAGGGGGAAAGCCTCCTTCTGTCGCCGTGGTTCCCCCACCACCCGCTTTTCGACGATGGCATCCTGGCCCGGCGAACCGGGCGGTGCCGCAATCGAAGCGGCCACAAGCGCTGTGCACAGGCAAAGGGCTCGTATACTAATACTTCTCGGCTTCATCGATGAGCATCACGGGGATGTCGTTCTCGACTCTGTACTTCAGTCTGCACTGCCCGCAGATGAGTTTTTCGTCGTTGGTGTCGTACTCGAGATCGCCCTTGCATTTCGGACAGGCGAGTATTTCCAGTAATCGTTCATCGAGCGGCATGGTCCTCCCTCCGTCGGTGAAGACGCTCCGGTTCCATACTACAGGACGAGCCTCCTGCTCGAAATAGTATGAACAACTCGGACTAGCACTGTTCACTCTGAAACACACGGACGTGAAATAGTGCGCCGTGAAGGAATCGAACCTTCAACCTACTGATTAAGAGTCAGTTGCTCTGCCTAGTTGAGCTAACGGCGCTCTCTGCTTTCACACTGACGACAATTGGCTGGTAATACCTCGGTGGGATGAGTTTCGTCCGGTTCCTTCCCGGGCCGGGAAGATCATTGCATACAGTTCGTTCATGGCTCCGTCACGGAGAACTACGATCCGAGGCCCCACTGGGACTCGAACCCAGGACCTGCAGATTCGAAGTCTGACGCTCTGTCCACTGAGCTATGGGGCCGAAATTTCTTTCACCCCGCACGATTCACGGATCACTGCTTATAATACGGTTGCGGCGACTATTTGTTCCGGGGATCCGTCACCGCCCGTCCGGTAACCGGTTCTTTCTTCGGTGACGAACATGGGGTGAGCGAGGGGATTTGAACCCCCGACCCCCAGGGCCACAACCTGGTGCTCTAACCACTGAGCTACGCCCACCATGCACCCGGATAAATATAATAATGACTTTCGGTTTGTCAAACGTTCCGGTTTCCGAAACAGTTCACGGAGGACGGAACACCATTCGGGGAAGATACGTTCAAGATCCATGCCCGATACGCAACCGCGATTCGGCATCGAACGAAAAACGAAAAGCACCCCGAGCGGGACTCGAACCCACAACCTACGGATTAGAAGTCCGTTGCTCTGTCCAGTTGAGCTATCGGGGCGCGAAGAAATATTATAATGTATGCCACGCATTTACGCAATCGCCAATTTCCGGGTGTCGTCCGGAATTCCGTTTTCCGAATAAGTGGGTGATACGGAAATGTCCGGTTTCATGCCCCGGAGAACTGCAAAGAAGAACTCGCCGGCGACTATGCGCATCCTATCGAACCGCGTGCTTCCCCCGGACTTTCGACCCCGTCAGTCCAGCTTTCTCACCCAGGAGCTCAGGATCGCGTTGATGATGGAGAGGAGGAGCGCCCCGAACAGAGCGGCCCAGAAGCTGGTCACCTCGAAACCGCTGATGAACCAGGCCGTCATGCTGAAGAACGCCGCGTTGATGACGAGAGTGAAGAGGCCGAGCGTCAGGATGTTGAGCGGCAGGGTGAGTATGATGACGATCGGCCGGATCAGGGCGTTGACGATTCCCAGGAACAGCGCGGCTTTGAGGGCGGCCCAGAATCCGGTGAGAACGATGCCGTGGTTCTGGAAGATGAAGGCGACGACGAGCAGGGCGACCGCGTTGAGCAGCCATCTGACGATCAGGTTCATCGGTTCCTCTGGTGCAGAGGATGAAGGTAGCGTGACGAGTGACTCCGGAGGAAAGATAGGAAGATCGTCCGGCCATGTCAAAGGGAGATTTCTCTCACCGACATGGGACACTACTTCAGGACGTTCATCTTGCGTACGATCTGCTGCCACCCGCAGTCGAGGGTGAAGAGGTAGGTTCCGGAGCGAACCGGTTCCCCGTTCGCGTTTCTTCCGTTCCACACTACCGAGTGTTCCCCCGGAGGGAGCAGCCGGTCTACGAGTGTCGTTACCTGCCGTCCCCTCACGTCGTAAATGGTCAGGACGGTTTTGTCGTCACAATCTTCCGGAACGGTCAACCGGATGGTCGTCGTCGGGTTGAAGGGATTCGGATAGTTCTGTGAAAGCGAAAACGAGCGCGGGACGTGCATTCCGGGTCCACTGTCGTTCCCGATTGCGACCGGATCGGCGAACCGGAGAATCCGGATGCCGCCTTCTCCGTCACCGGCGAATATCAGCGTGTCGCAGGCGGCGACATCCCACGTATAGCGGATCGTATCGTAGAAACCGATCTCTTCCGGGTTCGCCTTGTCCTCCACGGATATCACCCGGATACCGCTTCCGCCGTTTGCGAGGTAGACACGGTCACCGGCGATCCCGATGCCACGGGAAAACCCGGTTGTGTTGTAAGACCCCACCTTGATGGGATTCGCCGGATCGGAAAGGGATACGATTTCCAGACCGCTCCCGCCGACAGCGACGAAAGCGTGTTTCTCGGCCAGGACGACGTCCCAGGATGTCCCCGCAAGGTCGATCGCACCGATCTCCCTCGGCAGGGCCGGGTCGGAAACGGAGAAGATACGAAGTCCGCTGTTCTGCTCGGTCACGACGGCAAATGTATCCACAACGGCGACATTCGTCGCGTATCCCGGAATAGAGGTCTCACCGATCTGCACCGGATTCCCGGGTTCCGCCAGGGAAACGACTTTGATCCCCCGGTCGCCGCAGGCGAGATACGCCGTCTCGTCAACGACATCGATTCCCCAGAGGAGACCCTCCAGCTGCAGCGAGCCCAAGGTGACGGGATCAGACGGATCGGCGATGGAAAAGACGCGAAGACCGAAGTCCCAGTCAGCGGCGTACAGATGGTCTCCACCGTGGCTGAAATCCCGCATCAGTCCCAGCGTGGAGATGGTTCCCAGCTCCTGGGGGCTCGCAGGATCGGTGATGTCCAGGATGATCACGCTTCCGCCGATACCGACGAATGCCAGGTCTCTCGCGGCGTCGCATGCGACTGCATAGGTGTTGCAGATTTCCCACAATCCGATGGTGCCCATGTTGAGGGAGTCGGCACCCGAAGCCGAGAATTGACGGATGTCCTCCGCCTGCAATGCGCCGGTGATCGCAGTGAAGGAGATGACGCATACGACAATGATCCGATTGATCATCCGGGAAATCATCCCTTCCTCCTCGCAAGAAGATGAAATCAGGTCGAACTTCCTGAAAATTGTTGCTTTGCTACTCGTTTTCTTATTAAATATAATCATATTTGGGGTATTTTGTCAAGCCTGATCCATTCTCGTATTGATTGACAGAACTTGGGTTTTCGGTTATAATGGAGAGCGCCGAGAACGGATAAGCAGTCCGAAAGCGGCCGCCAAAATCGAAAGCCAATGAATAATTCGGGCTGGGTCCGCGCCTGGAGGACAATGAGATTTCACACCGGAGCTTTTCTCGCAGCCTTTTTCCTGCTGGCGAGCCCGCCTCTCCGTGCCGGAGAACTCGAGCATGGACGCGTCGCACCTACTGATACGCTCGTCTACCACGATTATTTCGTCGATCCGAACCAGCCGATCTACTCCCTGACCGGTCTCGAAAATTACTGGGTAACCGTCCGATTCACTCCTCTTGCACCTTTCACCGCGCGCTCGATATCGTTCGTCGTGGAGAATATCAGCGGTTCCAGTGATGGATGCTTCATATACATGGCGCTCGATTCCGCGGGTCAGCCCTACCCGGATGGGCAGCTGATCAATCCGCACTTCATAGACGGCCCGCTTCCCCACAAGGAGGTTCTCACCGTCGAGCTCGATTCGGCCGTCGTCCTCGATTCCCTGCAGGATTTTCACGTGATGGTCAGCTCCGCAGGCTGGCCGAGTTACAGTGTGGCCCTCGAGCTGCCGGCGGATTTCCCCGAACGGACGGGTAACTCGGGAGCATCGAACGTCGGGCCCTATCACGACTATGAGTTTCCCACCCCGGCGGACGCCGTGATTGCGGTTCACGGGAGATACAACAACCCCGGAGGCCTCGATGTCGACCTCGAAACCGTGTGCCTCTCGAACGGGATCGACCTGTTCTTCCCCGATATCCTCGCAATGAACGGCCTCACTCTCTCGTCCGAGGTCACGAACAACGGCTCGGACACGGCCGGCT
The DNA here is from genome assembly GCA_964566685.1 of uncultured Gemmatimonadota bacterium. Taxonomy (GTDB): domain Bacteria; phylum Gemmatimonadota; class CAZMKB01; order CAZMKB01; family CAZMKB01; genus CAZMKB01. The sequence goes on from CAZMKB010000060.1 coordinate 10,786, forward strand.
TCTATTCCGTGGCCTGGACCGTGCGGGATGAGTACGATGTTTCGACACTCATCTACGATACCATGCCGCCTCCTCTGCCTCCGGGCGGGAGTGTCGTGGTCACCTGTCCCGTTCCATGGTCAACAGGACGCCAGGGTGACTTCGTCATCAGCGACAGCCTGTTCAGCGAGGACGACACCGATTCGACGAACAACACCTCGCTCCTTGAGCAGCACGTGAACTTCGTGAGTCATTTTTCACTGTATTACGACGACATGGAGGCGGACCTGACGGAGGAAATCCCCGAGGGCCGGACCTGTGCGATCCGCTATGTACCATGGTGCCGGGTCGCCACGATCGACTCTCTGTGGATCTACTTCCCGGAGGAAGAGTCGAATGTCAGGATATCCCTGCTCGATGGATTCCTGCCTCACTCGCCTCCGGAGCGGGTCCTCTACTCCTTTCCCGACAGTTCCTACGGGGCAGGCTGGACGACATTCCATCTCGACGATGTGGTTTCACCCACACGCTCGGCGTTCTTCGTCGCCCTCACGGGCCTCGAGGGAGGGGCTTCTCTCGGACTCGACGGCGATCCTCCCCTCACCGCGGAGTCCTGTCTGAGCCCGCAGTTCTACCGCAGCGACGACGGGATGATCAGCTGGCAGGCCGTCTCCATGGCCGATCCGCTGATCCACGTGTTCATCACCAAGCAGGTACATCCTTCGCCGCAGTATGTCGATCTCCTCGACCTCCGGGTCGACCCCGACACACTCGGTCCCGGAGAGAAACTCACGCTCTCACTGTACTGGGAGTACTTCCAGTTCGAAGACAGCACTTTGATAGACTTCATGGCGGTCTCCGGGCTCGCCGATCTCCCCCTCCTCCGCCCTGTTCTCGCGGACACGGCCCATGTCTTCGACAGAGGGCCGGGGCTCTATGTGAACACGGTGACATTCGTCCTGCCGCACTTTCTTCCCGGAGGACGCTCGGGCATATCGGCTGCATACGTACAGGCCGACGGATTACCGGAAGTCTGGGATTTTCTTCTCGGTGAGGAGTTCTTCGTGGAACACCGGCACATGCAGAGGAAGGACAAGTTCTGATCGGACGTTATTTTTCCTCGGTGGGGTCCGTTGCTTCGGCTTCGAAGCCTCCCTCATCCCCCGAATCTCCGGTGCTCCAGTCGGGCGGCTCGATCGCCTGGTCCGCCTCATCCACGTCGAAGGGGTCGCGACCGTCGCTCTCTTCGACCTGACTCGTGTCCGGGATCGCTCCTTCATCGCCGACCTCCTCTTCGATTCTCTTCCTCTGGCTCTCCTTGAAGAGCTTCGACTTGTGGGTCTGCTGGTCGGTGATACTGCGGGCGTCTTCGATGTTTTCGATGACATAGGGAGTCAGGAGGATGATCAGCTCGTTCTTCACCTTGATCGTGGAGTAACGCTTGAAGAGGTAGCCCAGCAGGGGGATGTCCTTGAGAAAGGGGATCCCGCTCTCGTTGATCGTGTTGTCCTCGTTGATGAGACCGCCGATGACGACGGTTTCCCGATCCTTGACGACCACGGACGTCTGTGCTTCCCGTTTGTTTATGACGTTCGCGTCGAATATGACCGTCTCGGTGAGATCATTGACGGCCTGGAAGAGATCGAGAGCCACGAATCCCTCGTTGTTGATGTGCGGGGTGACTTCGAGCTCGATTCCGACATCACGAAACTCCACCGTCTCGTCGATCACTCCTCCTTCGAGGGTCCTCGAAGAAGAGACGAAGGGCACCTCCTGCCCGATGAGGATGCGTGCCTGTTTGTTGTCGGAGGTGAGGATGTTCGGAGTCGACAGGACATCGATGTCGGTCATGCTGGCGAGTGCGCGGATGGTCGCGTCGAGCCTGCCCGGCTGGATGACCCCGTAGCGGATCCCGGGTGTCGCATCCATGTCCAACCTGCCCCGCCCGAACTGCCCTTCCACGGTGCCGCTCAATCCGTCCACGTCGAACTGATCGCGCCCCTGCAGGAGAAAATCCAGCCCCCATTCCGTCCGCTCGTCGAGTGAGATCTCGGCGATCAGGACTTCGATGAGGACCTGCTTCGGCATGATGTCGAGCTTCTCGATGGTTTCCCTGAGAATGTCGTAATTGGGGCCGGTCGTTCTGATGACGAGAGCGTTCGTTGCCCGATCGGCGACGATGTTCAGATCGCCGAGCATCTCCCCTTCGAAAGCCGTGGTGTCGCCCCGCTGTCGTCTGAAGAGCGCCGGCGCCGACCGGACATCCCGCCGTCCCGTCTCCTGGAAGAGCTCTCGCAGCACCTGGGCCAGGGAATCGGCAATGGCGTTTTCGAGGTAGTGGACGAATGTCTGGACCGATGTCCCGGCGACAGGCCGCCGGTCCACCTGACGGATGATCTTGAGAATCCGTTCGACGTTCGACGAGTAATCGGTGATGACGAGAGTGTTCGACTTCTCGAAATCGATGATCATTCCGCCCTGGGAAATGAGATTCTTGAACTGTGCGGCAAGCTCTCCGGAAGATGCATAGGTGAGAGGAACGATGTGGGTGATGACCTTCTCTCCCCTCCTCAGGTCCTCCTCCAGCTCCGATCCGGTGGTGGTCGAGAGGCCTTCCCGTGAAGCTTCTGCGAGCGGTACGACCCGCACGACATCACCTCTGTGGACCATGGTGAAGTTGTAGGTGGCGAGAACGATCTCGAGAAAATCCAGTATGTGTTCCTCGTCGATCTCTTTCGACGTCTTGATGGTGACCGTTCCCCTGATGTCGGATCCGATGACGAAATTCAGACCGGTCAACCCGCTGATCGCCGACAGCACGGTAGTGATGTCGACATCCTCGAAATTCAGAAGAACCCTTCCGTCCTGTATCGACACCTCTTTTCCCGTCGGGGCAGCGGCCTCCACCTCTTCCTCGGGATATTCTTCCTCGAAGATGCTGTCCCGCAGCATCTGTTCGAACAGATCCTCCTCCTGAGAGAACAGGTGAGTTGGAAGGAGCGAAACAGCAAACACGGCGAAGGCGAGGCAGGTGAAGCTGATGGATTTCCTCATGGCTCCTCTCGACGATTAACGGTCTGTCTCAATCTGCATCCTTACGGGCCGGCGGTCTCGTCCTGGTTCGACTTTTCGGCGACGGTTGCAGTTTGGCGGGGCGTCTCTTTTTTTCATCCTCCCTCGGCTTGAGCTCGAGGATGGTTTCTTTCTCTCCCTGTCGCAGGATTACTCTGTCGTAGAATATCTCTTCGACCACCATGTTGTCAATATCATCGCCGAGCTTGTAGGCTTCTGCGTCCGACCCCTGTCCGCCCTTCCGGATAACAGCCGTGCTCGTCTCGTTTCCGGAAACGACGACTCCGAGGAGAACGTAGTCTCCCGACACAGTTGTGCTCCCCCGGGCTCTTCCTTCGGGGGAATATCGAACCGAGGGCCTTTCACGGGAACTCGAAAAAACGTTCTTCTCCGCGATGTCTTCGAATTCGACGAGAGGCGGAACTTCACTGTCACCCACTTCCGGCTTTTCGGGTGTTTCGATCTCCGCCACCTCGATCTGATCATCATAGACGTCGAAGCCGACATCCCTGTTCCCGGAGAAAAGCGCAACCCAGACGATGAAGAGGATGAGAATGAATGGTGCTATGGATAGTGAGCGGAGAGGCTTCCGCCAGTCGGTTCTCTTCACTTCTGATCCACCCCCGTCGTGCGAATGTATCCCGACACGACCATTGTGATGTTCAGCTCGACGTCGCGCGAACTCGTGGAGAGAGCCGCCGATGAGCCCCTCCTGCTGGAAAACCTGCTGGGCCTGCGACGTCTGGTCACACGGGAATTGACCGTCAGGCTTTCGACGTCCAGGAGCTTTTCGGAAGATTCGATCAGGTACAGAAAATCCTTCAGCCCGATGACGTCGGTGGTGATACTGAGCTGAAGAGAGACCTTCTCGTACGGTCCGGCCTGTTTCGCAGGATTCACGTTTTCCCTGTTGATGTGAGCGTTCGACTCTTCCGCCATGGCTCCGATGAGATTCGAGAGCTCGGCGGCGGCCAGGGCAGGCGTGATTCCGGAGAGGAGGTGCCGCTTCAGATCGACTCCCTGC
>CAZMKB010000061.1:0-6415 GCA_964566685.1 uncultured Gemmatimonadota bacterium
CAACGTGGGCTGCATGGTCAACGGCGCCGGCCTGGCCATGGCTACCATGGACCTCATCAAGCACTACGGAGGCGAGCCGGCCAACTTCCTCGACATCGGAGGGAGCTCGAGCCCGGAAAAGGTGCTCACCGCACTGGAAATCATCTTCGCCGACCCTAACGTGAAGGTCGTGCTCTTCAACATCTTCGGCGGCATCACGCGCTGTGACGACGTGGCAAACGGCATCGTGCAGGCCCTCGAGAAGATGGAAAAACGGCCTCCGCTCGTCATCCGGCTGACCGGCACGAACGAGGACGCTGGCGTGAAGATACTCGAGAAGAAGGACATCAAGGCCACCAGTTCCATGGACGAGGCGGTGAAGTCGGCCGTCGAGCTCGCAGGCTCTGTCTAACCGAAGAGAACGAGGAGTGACCAAGTGAGCATTTTCATAGATGAGAACACCAGTGTCGTGGTCCAGGGTATCACCGGCCGCGACGGATCGTTCCACGCCAGGAAGATGATGGAGTACGGCACGAAGGTGGTGGCCGGCGTCACGCCCGGAAAAGGCGGCATGAAGTTCGACGACACCGTGCCGGTCTTCGACACGGTCAAAGAAGCGGTCGAGGAGACCGGCGCCAACGGCTCGGTGATCTACGTCCCCAGCGCGTTCGCTTCTGACGCCATATGCGAGGCCGCCGACGCCGGCATCGGGATCATCGTCTGTATCTCGGAAGGGGTGCCGGTGCAGGAGGTCTCGAAGGCGCTCCTGCTGGTCCGGGAAAAGGGAGCGCGTCTCATCGGGCCGAACTGTCCCGGCCTCATCAGCCCGGGCAAGTCGAAGCTCGGCATCATACCGGCGCAGATCACGAAACCAGGCCCCATCGGCATCGTTTCCCGGAGCGGAACACTGACTTACGAGATCATGTACCAGCTGACCCTGGCCGACATCGGTGTGTCGACGTGCATCGGTATCGGCGGCGATCCCCTGATCGGTACCAATTTCATCGACTGTCTCGAGGGATTCCAGAACGACCCCGATACCGAGGGCGCGGTCCTGATCGGCGAGATCGGCGGAACGGACGAACAGGACGCCGCCGGGTACATCGAGAAGAACGTGACGAAGCCGGTGGTGGCGTTCGTCGCCGGCATCACCGCCCCTCCCGGACGGAGGATGGGGCACGCCGGCGCCATCATCTCGGGCTCGGAGGGAACGGCGAAAGAGAAGATCGAGGCGTTCGAAAAGGTCGGTGTCGACGTCGCCAGGCGCCCCGCGGACGTGGTCGAACTGCTCAGGAAGAAGTGGTCGCCGTCGTCGAAGTGAGGGCAGGAGCCGCTGCCGCACACGAGGGGAGGAACGACACGAATGGATACCGGGATGACACTCGCCATGATCAAGCCGGATGCGGTGACGAATGGTCAGATGGGTGAAGTCATCGGACGGCTGGAGTCGGCCGGTTTCACCATACGGGCGATGAAGATGCTCCGTCTCAGCCGGGAGGAAGCACGGCTGTTCTACGACGTCCACCGGGGAAAGGACTTCTACGACGATCTCGTCGCCTTCATGACCGAGTCGAGGATCGTCGCTCTCGCTCTGGAGCACAGCGATGCGGTCGCCCGCTTGAGGGAGGTCATCGGCAACACCGACCCCGCCCGGGCGGCCGAGGGGACGATACGCCGCGATCTCGCGTCGAGTGTTCAGCGGAACGTCATCCACGCCTCCGACTCACCGGAAAACGCGGAGCGGGAGCTCCTGTTCTTCTTCTCCCGCCGGGAGCTCTTCGCCGGACAGACCGGTTGATACGACGCCGGTGCAGGGCACCGTCGTCCAGTGAGCCGGGATCGCGAACGGGGAGAGAATACGGGATCCGGAAAGAGACGGTAACCCGTCTCTCACCGGAAGACCGCCGTGTTGCGTGGATGTGACGGGCGCGGCAGGATCGGGTTTTCTCTTGACTTATCAACAGGTAACATTATTTTAGGTTAACTATGTGTACCGTTTCCCTCGCGGATCTCTCTGACGAGGCGCGCCCATTCAGGTTCCGGATACCCAGAGAGAGGCCGTTGTTCGAAATCCCGCTGGGAGAATTCGCGGACGATCTCTTCATTCAGGGGACAGTGACCAGGCGGGATGAGGATTTCTTCGTCATTCACATCGACGTTCGAACCCGGATTGAAGCACCCTGTCGGAGATGTCTCGATGAATCCGAGAACGAGATTCATCTCGAGAAAGACCTCTACGTCAGGCGGCAGGCGGAGCAGGCGGATGAAGAGGAACCGGATGATGATTACCTCGTCATCGACCTGCACGAACGGGAAGTGGACCTCCGGGAGACGATTCGCGAACATCTCCTCCTGGAAGTACCGGCCTATCCCCTCTGCACCGATGAGTGCCGGGGACTGTGCCCTGCCTGCGGGAAAAATCTGAACGAGGGAGATTGCGACTGCCGCGAAGACTCGATCGACCCCCGGTGGGATGCGCTTCGCTGTCTGGTCGAAAACGATACCCAACGGAACGAGAGGAAGGATTGAGGGATGGCTGTCCCGAAACGAAGAACATCGAAGGCGCGGAAGCGGAAGAGGAGATCGCACCAGGCGCTCGAGACGCCGGCGCTGTCCACGTGCCCCAAGTGCAAGCAGAAGAAGAAACCGCACCACATCTGTGCCCACTGCGGGTACTACGGTGATCGAAAGATACTCGAGGTCGAGGAGTACTGAGCGGATCTTTCTGCCGAGGGTTCGTACACACCAGCTACCGGGTTGACACCGTGATCAAGATTGCACTCGATGCAATGGGGGGGGACAGTGCTCCGTCGGTCCCCGTAGAAGGAGCCATAGAGGCGCTCGAGTTCTTCGACAAGGATTTCGAGGTCGTCCTCGTCGGCAACAGAGATCTCATCGAGGCCGACCTCGAGAATCGCCAGTACTCGAACGATCGCCTGACGGTCATGCACGCGGCGCAGGTCGTCGGCATGGACGAGTCTCCCTCGACGGTGCTCAAGAGGAAGCGCGACTCCTCCATTTCGGTGGGGCTCCGGCTGCAGAAGGAAGGCAGGGCCGATGCATTCGTGAGCGCCGGCAACACCGGCGCCATTATGGCTCATTCCCTCCTCACGCTGGGGAGGATCGAAGGCGTCTCGAGACCGGCCATCATCACCATCTTCCCCTCGCGGAAACTCCCGGTCGTGTTCCTCGACGTCGGCGCCAACGTGGACTCGAAGCCGATCCACCTCCTCCACTTCGCGCTCATGGGGACGATCTACGCGCGAAAGATCCTCGGCAGGTCGTCTCCGAAAGTGGGCCTCCTGAACATCGGGGAGGAGGCGAAGAAGGGCGACGAGCTCTCGACGGCGACCTACCGGGTGCTCGAGCACAGCCCGCTCGAGTTCATCGGAAACGTTGAAGGACGGGACATTCTGAACGGCATCACCGACGTCGTGGTGTGCGACGGTTTCGTGGGCAATGTCGTACTCAAGTTCAGCGAAAGCATCATCGATTTCATCACCTCAATGATCAGGACCGAAGTCGGCAAGAGCATTCCCGGAAAGATAGGGGCTTTCCTGATGCGGGGCGTCTTCAGGAACATCAACCGCACCCTGGACTACGCCGAGTACGGAGGAGCCCCGTTGCTCGGCATCGACGGTGTCGTCGTCGTCGGTCACGGCGGGTCATCGCCCAAGGCCATCAGGAACGCGATCAACGTGGCGCGCCTCGCCGTCGACCGGAATGTCAATCAGATCATTAAATCTCAGCTCCCAGAGTTGTCGAATGCCAGTAAAGTCAAGCTCTCGTGAACCTTCGTACGGGATCCTCGCAACGGGAATGTACCTCCCTCCGAAGGTCATGACGAATTCCGATTTCGAGAAGATCGTCGACACGTCGGACGAGTGGATCACCACCCGCACCGGTATCAAGCGCCGGCACTTCGCCGACGACGAGACGGCGACGTCGGACGTGGCGACCGGGGCCGCACGCGCGGCACTGGAGACGGCCGGTATGGACGCGAGAGACATCGACGTCATCGTTCTCGGTACAGCCACGGCGGACAGGGTGTTCCCGGCAACGGCCTGCGTCGTCCAGGAGAATCTCGGCGCCCTCAATGCAGCGTGTTTCGACGTTGCGGCGGCCTGTTCCGGTTACCTCTACGGGCTCACCATCGCTCAGGGATTCCTGCAGAGCGGTCTCTACGAGAACATACTCATCATCGGCGCAGAGACGCTCAGCAAGATCATGGACTTCGAGGACCGTGCGACGTGCGTCCTGTTCGGAGACGGAGCGGGTGCGTCGATCATCGGCCGGGTGGAGGACGGCAAGGGCATCAAATCGACCTTCATGAAGAGCGACGGCAGGCTCACCCGGATCCTCAACATGCCGGCCGGCGGCTCGCGGATGCCGTCGACTCACGAGACCATCGACAGGAGGCTCCACTACATCAAGATGCACGGCAACGAGATGTTCAAGTACGCCACCCGCGCCATGGCCGAGGCCTCCCAGGTTGCAATCGAGCGGGCGGGGATCGCCGTCGACGATGTCGATCTCTTCATCCCGCACCAGGCGAACATCCGGATCATGGATGCGACGGCGAAGCGTCTCGGTATACCGAGGGAGAAGGTGTACGTGAACATCGATCGTTACGGGAACACCTCGGCCGCCTCCATTCCCATCGCCATCGTCGAGGCGCTGGAGGAGGGTCGCATCACCGACGGTTCGACGGTTCTCCTGGCGGCCGCCGGGGGCGGAATGACGTACGCCTCCGCCGTCGTCCGCTGGTAGAGGGGGGAGTATGTCAGACGGAGAAGGGAAGAAAGTCCTGATGTTCCCGGGGCAGGGAGCGCAGTATGTCGGCATGGCCCGTTCCCTGTACGACGGGTTCGATGCCGTCAGGGACCTGGTGAAGCGGGCAGGGGAAGTGATCGACGCTCCGCTGTCGAAGATCATGTTCGAAGGTCCGGCCGAAGAGCTGAAGCTGACCAAGAACACGCAGCCCGCAATCTTCCTCCACAGCGCCTGCATACTCGCGGCCCTCGGGGAACCTCCGTTCGGGGTCGGCGCCGCGTGCGGCCACAGCCTCGGGGAGTACTCGGCGCTCTACGCCGCCGGAAGCATCTCCTTCGAAGAAGCCCTCTGGCTCGTGCGGGAGCGGGGACTTCTGATGTACGAGTCCGGCGTGAAGCGCGCCGGCTCCATGGCGGCGGTCATCGGCCTCGACCCGGTGAGCATCGAGGAGATCTGCCGGAAGAGCTCCGGCGACAGGGTCGTCTGCGCGGCGAATTTCAACTCGCCCGGGCAGGTGGTCATTTCCGGCGACATGGAAGCCGTCCGGATTGCCATGCAGAAGGCCGAAGAAGCTGGCGCACGCCGGGTCCTCGGCCTCGACGTGAGCGGTGCCTTTCACTCACCGCTCATGGAAGACGCCTCGGCGGGTCTCCGGGAGCGCCTGTCGAAGGTCGGGATACGGGACGCGCGGTTCCCGGTCATCAGCAATGCCACGGCCGGTCCGGTGCAGACGGCCGAAGAGATCCACCAGGCCCTCGTCCTGCAGCTCACCCACCCCGTGAGGTGGGAGGAGTCGATGCACGCCCTGCTCGGAATGGGGCACCGGTCCTTCGTCGAAATGGGACCGGGCCGGGTCCTCACCGGTCTCCTCAAGAGGATCGACCGGTCGGTGGAGACCTTCAGCGTCGACACGGCCGAGGACCTCGAGAACCTGCGAGGGGAGGCCGGGGCATGACCGGGACGTCCCTCGAGGGGAAACAGGCGATCGTGACCGGCGGAGCATACGGGATCGGGCGGGCGATCGCGGAGCAGCTCGCCGGTGCGGGTGCACGGGTGGTGATCGGCGACATCGACCAGGAAGGAGCGGAGGCCGCGGCCGCTGATCTCGCCGGTGACGGCATGGCGGTGACGGCGGTACGGGTTGACATCTCCGACGACGCCGAGGTCGCCCGGTTCATCGAGGAGGCGACACGGGAGATGGGGAGAGTGGACATCCTCGTCAACAACGCCGGCGTCACCCGGGACAGCCTCTTCGTCAGGATGAGCGACGAGGACTGGGATCTCGTCTACCGCGTGAACCTGCGGGGGACGTACCTCTGCACGAAGCATGCGGTGAAGAAGATGATGAAACAAAGGGCGGGACGGATCGTCAACATCTCCTCCGTCGTCGGCATCATGGGAAACGCGGGGCAGTCGAACTACGCGGCTTCGAAGGCCGGAGTCATCGGCCTCACCAAATCCGTTGCAAAGGAGGTCGCTTCCCGGAACATCACGGTCAACGTGGTTGCGCCCGGCTTCATCGAAACGAGGATGACCACGGCGCTCACCGACGACCAGAAGGCAGCCTTCCTCGACAGGATACCACTGGGGAGGGCCGGACAACCGGACGACATTGCGAAAGTCGTTCTCTTCCTCTGCAGTCCCCTGGCGGATTACGTCACGG
>CAZMKB010000061.1:6425-14780 GCA_964566685.1 uncultured Gemmatimonadota bacterium
GGGCGAGGTGATCAACGTCGACGGCGGCATGCTGATGTGACGTGCGGCCGGGCCCGGGCCAGGGATGAGAAGAAAAATTCTTTGAGGGGGTCAGCGTTCAGATGGCACTGGACAGAGCAGCAATCGAGAAAAGGGTCAAAGAGATGATCGTGGAGAACCTGGGCCTCGATCCCGACAAGGTCGCGAACGAGTCCTCTTTCGTGGAAGATCTCGGAGCGGATTCTCTCGACACGGTGGAGCTCGTCATGGCGTTCGAAGAGGAGTTCGGCATCGAGATTCCCGATGACGACGCCGAGAAGCTGACCACCGTCGGCAAGGCCATCGATTATCTCGAATCGAAGCTGAAGTGATGTCGCGGGACCCTGACTGACTGAGACAGACCAGTCACATGAGACATCAACGATGGAGTAGGACATGGCGCGTCGAGTAGTTGTCACGGGCCTCAGCCTGATCACCTCGCTCGGGAACGACCTGGAGTCGTCCTGGAAGAGTGCGTGCGACGGCAGGTCCGGATTCAGAACCATCACGAAATTCGACCCGTCCGACTTCTCGTCGAGGATCGCCGCCGAAGTCGACGGATTCGATCCGCTTCTCTATCTCGACCGGAAGGAAGCGAGGCGGACGGATCTGTTCCTGCAGTACGGCATGGCCGCCTCGATCATGGCCGTCGAGCACTCGGCACTCGATGTCGGCTCGGTCGACGGCGAACGGTTCGGCGTCATCCTCGGTTCGGGAATCGGCGGCATATCGACCATCGAGGAGCAGCACAGCAAGTATCTGAACCTCGGCCCGGGAAAGATCAGTCCTTTCTTCGTCCCCATGATGATATCCGACATTGCGAGCGGCCGGGTTTCGATACACTTCGGCGCGAAGGGGCCGAACTACTGCACCGTCTCAGCCTGCGCCTCGGGCAGTCACGCCATCGGCGATGCATTCCGGTGGATCAAGTACGGCGACGCCGACCTGATGATCGCGGGCGGCACCGAAGCTGCGATCACCAGGATGACGGTCGGCGGGTTCTGTTCAATGAAGGCGCTGTCCACCAGGAACGACGAGCCCGAGAAGGCGAGCCGGCCGTTCGACCTCGAGCGCGACGGGTTCGTCCTCGGCGAAGGTGCCGGTGTCGTTGTGCTCGAGGAGCTCGAACATGCCAGGAAGAGGGGCGCGACCATATACGCAGAGGTGTCCGGCTACGGGATGACCGCCGATTCTCACCACATCACGGCGCCGGATCCGACGGGCGGAGGTGCGGCCCGGGCCATGAGCCTGGCCATGAGAGAGGGCGGACTGGGCCCCGGGGATATCTGGTACATCAATGCACACGGAACGTCGACGGAGCTCAACGACAAGTTCGAGACCCTGGCCATCAAGGAGGTTTTCGGCGATCATGCCAGCAGCATCCCCGTCAGCTCGACGAAGAGCATGGTCGGGCACCTGCTCGGAGCGGCGGGCGGCGTCGAGTTCGTCTTCACCGTACTCTCGGTGAAAGAGAGCGTGATACCGCCGACCATCAACTACGAATTCCCCGACCCCGAGTGCGATCTGGACTACGTGCCGAACGTCGCCAGGAAGGTGGAGATCGGGGCGGCGCTCACCAACTCGTTCGGCTTCGGCGGTCACAATGCCTGCATCGCCGTGAAGAAGTATCAGGAATGAATCTGACCTCCGGCATAACGCACATTCTCAGGCGGCTGAGAACGACACTGACAGGCGTTGGGGGGGCGGCCTCAGTCGACCGTTCAGTGGAGCGGAGGAATCTCCTCCGGGAGCTCGAACAGAAAATTGGATACACGTTCCGGGACTGGGAGGTTCTCGACCGGGCTCTCTCGCACCGTTCCTACGTGTCCGGGACGTCGGGGAACGGCCTCCAGTCCTACGAGCGTCTCGAGTTCCTCGGTGACGCGGCCCTGGGACTCATCGTGTCGGAAATCCTCTACCATGAAAATCCCGATCTGACGGAAGGCGGTCTCACGCGGACCAAGTCCTCCCTGGTCTCCCGGGAGGCGCTGGTCAGCTGTTCGGAAAAGCTCGACCTCGGAAAGTACATGCTCCTGGCGAGCAGGGAGAATCTCCTCGCGGGACGTGCGAGGATGGCCATCCTGTCGGATTGCTTCGAAGCACTGCTGGGGGCGATCTATCTCGACGGCGGGATCGATCACGCACGGGCTTTCGTGAAGCGCCTGATCGTCGACGGCATCGAGGAGCTCAGCCCGTTCCTGGAATTTCACCAGGCGAAGAACAGGCTGCTCAGGATATCGCAGGAGCGACACCAGCTGCAGCCGCTCTCCCGGATCACCAGGGCAGGCGGCCCCGAGCACGACCGCATTTTCACCTGTGAAGTCAGCGTCAACGGCACGGTGGTCGGCCGGGGTTCGGGGAGGAGCAAGAAAGAAGCCGAGAAGTGGGCGGCGGTCAATGCCCTGCAATTCCTTCGGGATGCCGGGAGGTAACGGTGGACTATTTTCTCTCAGAAGAAGAAAAGTGGCTCAAACAGCTCGCGAGAGACATCGCGGAGAAAGAAGTGCTCCCGGTCAGAGAGGAGCTCGACCGGAAGAGCGAATTCCCCCATGCGGTCATGGAGAAGATCGGCCGGGCCGGTCTTCCGCAGGTGTACATACCTGCCGAGTACGGCGGGAAGGACGGCAGCATCTTCGACCTCTGCCTGGTCACCGAGGAGCTGGCGCGCATCGACGCGGGAGTCTCCATCTGTTACGCCGCGAGCGCCCTCGGAAGCCTTCCCATCATGATCGGCGGAAGCGACGAGCAGAAGAAGAAGTACCTGCCGGACATCGCGAAGGGCACCACCTACTGCGCCTTCGGCCTCACCGAGCCCGACGCCGGGAGCGACGCCGGACGGATGCAGACGACGGCCGTGAAGGACGGCGCAGATTACGTTCTCAACGGGCAGAAAGTGTTCTGCACGAACGGAGAGGTGGCCGACACCTACACCGTCTTCGCCAAGACCGATCCCGGGAAAGGAAGCAGGGGCATCAGCGCTTTCATCGTGGAGAAGGGCTGGAAGGGATTCAGTTTCGGGAAGAGGGCCGACAAGCTCGGAATCAGGAGCTCGGTGCAAACCGAGCTCTTCTTCGACGACTGCAGGATTCCGGCCGCCAGCCTGCTCGGCAGGGAAGGCCAGGGTTTCGTCATCGCCATGAAGACGCTCGACAAGTCCCGTCCCGGCGTGGGGGCGCAGGCGCTGGGCGTTGCCCAGGGAGCGTTCGAGCTGGCCGTGGACTACGCCCAGAAGAGAGAGCAGTTCGGAGGACCGATAAGCTCGCTGCAGGCGATCCAGTTCATGCTCGCCGATATGGCCACCGGGATCGAAGCCGCCCGGGGCCTCGTGTACCAGGCGGCGAGGATGATCGACCGCGGCGTCCGCCACTACAGCAAGGAATCCGCCATGTGCAAGCTTTTCGCCTCCGACGTTGCGATGAAGGTGACGCTCGACGCCGTGCAGATCTTCGGCGGATACGGCTACATGCGCGACTACCCCATCGAGAAGTACATGCGGGACGCCAAGATCACCCAGATCTACGAAGGCACCAACCAGATCCAGCGCCTCGTCATCGCGGGAAATCTGATTCGCGAGATGGCGAGCAAGGAGTCGGAGTGAAACTATGACCTCATCCGGAGACAGGAATACACGGGAGCGGCCCCGCGTCCTCATCGTACTCGGGAGCGAGTCGGACCGCCCCCGCATCGGCGGTGCCCTCGAAGTGCTCGACCAGGCCGGAGTCGGATACGAGACGGTTGTCTCCTCCGCCCACCGGCAGCCTTCCCAGACGGCGGATCTCGCCGAGGAAGCGATGAGGCGAGGTGTCCGCGTGATCATCGCCGCAGCCGGCCTCTCGGCCGCGCTGCCCGGATTCATCGCATCGCACACGCCGCTTCCGGTGATCGGGATCCCCGTGTCGGCCGGTCCCCTGAAGGGGATGGACGCGCTCCTCAGCATGGTCCAGATGCCTCCCGGGGTCCCCGTCGGCGTCGTGGGGATCGACAACGCGAAAAACGCCGCCCACTTCGCACTGCGGATCCTGAATGTATTCTGAGCGGCCGATGATGAGGACATCTCATCTCCCGCCGATCCGTTCCCGAACCTCCCCCAACGGGATAATCCATGACCGTCCAAGAGACCGTACGGATCTCCCGTGAGCACCTCGTGCCGGGTGCTGCCGTCTTCACACGCATCGCGAAAGTGCTCGAGGGCGGCGGCCTCCTCGCTTACCCGGCGGAGACCGTGTACGGGCTCGGCTGCTCGGCTCTTCGGCCGGATGCCGTCCGGCGTGTTCTGCGTCTCAAAAGCGCTCCGTCACCGAGACCATTTATCGTACTCGTGCCTTCATGGGGCTGGGTCGCCCGGCTCACCGCGGCCGGTGGCCTCGCCCTCGCCCTCGCCCGTCGTTTCTGGCCGGGGCCGCTGACCCTGGTACTCGACGCGGATCCCACCGCGCCGTCCTGGATCCAGGCTGCCGATTCGACCATCGCGGTGAGACACAGCCCGGGAGTGTTCGTCCGCTGCCTGTTCGGCTCCTTCGACCGGCCGCTCGTGTCGTCGAGCGCGAACCCCGAAGGCCTCCCGCCCGCGGTTACCGCCGCCGCCGTCGGGCGCTACTTCGAAGAGCACGAGGAAACTATCGACATCCTGGTCGACAGCCCCGAGGAGATGACCGGTGTGCCCTCCACCATCGTGTCTCTCTCCGGAGGACGGGTGAAAGTCCTCCGGGAGGGACGGATACCCGGTGAGGCGATCCGGCGCGCTCTGGAAGAAGAAGCCCCCTGAAGGCCCTGACCGGCCTCCCTCGGACTGACCGGCCTCCGGTCGGCGGGCGGCTGCAGGCCCCGTCCGCGGCCGCTTTCCGGCGCTCTTCCCGCTGCAACTTCCTTGACATCACATTCACGGTAACTTATTATGGGAATTGCCTCTTTCACTGTTGGACCGTTCCTCGAACCCGGTACTCGTCCATGAAGATCGTCGTTGTGTGCACCGGAAACTCGTGTCGCTCCCCGATGGCGGAAGGTCTCCTGCGGTACCATGCCGACCGCGAGGGCCTTCACGACCTCGAGATCTCGTCCGCGGGAACAGCCGCGGTGACGGGCCTCACCGCATCGCAGAATGCGATCAAAGTGTCGGAGGAGAAAGGCATCGACATCTCCTGGCACCGTTCGAAACCGCTGACCGCCCGTCTCGTGAAAGAAGGGGACCTCATACTCACCATGGAACGGGGGCACTCTGAGGTCGCGGGTCGACTGGGCGGACAGGGTAAAACGCACCTGATCACCGAATACCCCGGGAGGCAGGGCAGTGAGGTGCGCGATCCCATCGGCGGTACCATCGAGGCGTATCGGACCACCTTCGACATCCTGGAAGGCGAAGTCAGGAGGATCATCGAACACCTGAAACAGAGATCCGGCGGGCAGGATGAAAGGGAAGGGCGGGCATGACGGACGGGCCGGACCTCATCGAGCGTTTCAACCGGGGTGAGCGGCTGGCGCTGTCCCGGATCATCAGCTCGGTCGAGAACCGCCGCGACGGTTATGAAGGGCTGATCGACGCCATCTATCCGCGGTCCGGGAACGCCTGGCGTATCGGTGTAACGGGACCTCCGGGAGCGGGAAAGAGCACGCTGGTAGAACGTCTGGTCCAGACCGTCAGGTCGTCCGAACGCACCGTCGGTGTCGTTGCGGTCGACCCCACGAGCCCGTTTTCGGGGGGAGCCCTCCTCGGGGACAGGGTCCGCATGTCGAGCGTTCAAACCGATCCGGGCGTGTTCATCAGGAGCATGGCCACCCGCGGAAGCCTGGGAGGCCTCGCCGGCACAACCGAGGAAGTGGCGACGGTGCTCGACGCCTTCGGCATGGACGTCGTCTTTCTCGAAACCGTCGGTGTCGGACAGTCGGAGCTGGACATCGCCGACCAGGCGGATGTGACCATCGTCGTCGTCGTGCCCGAGTCCGGTGATGCCGTCCAGACGCTGAAAGCCGGTCTCATGGAGATCGCCGACATCCTGGTGGTGAACAAGGCTGACAGGGAAGGTGCCGACGAGATGGCGCGGGCTCTCGAGGACATGGTCGGGCTGAGGAGCGACGGGCAACACAGGCCCGTCGTCTACCGGACGGTCGCTACCGACAGCACCGGGGTCGAGGAGCTGTGGAACGGGATCGAGAGGCTCTACGAGCATCGAATGAATACGGGCCTGCTCGACGAGATGCGCCGGGGGAGAATCCGGACTCATCTGGTGAAAGTCATCGAGCGGCGGATCAGGAGCTTTCTCTGGAACAGCAGGGGTTCCACCGAGCTCATCGATCGTTATGTCGGCATGATCGAGGAGGAACGTGAAACCCCGTACACCGCGTCCCGGAAGATCCTCGACGAGCTCGGCGTGGGATGGTAGAAGGGACGTCCTGAGAAGGAGCGAAGCAATGGATAGAAAGATTCGTGTGCTCGTCGCGAAGTGCGGTCTCGACGGGCACGACCGCGGGGCCAAGATCATCGCGAGCGCGCTGCGAGATGCCGGCATGGAGGTGATCTACTCGGGTCTCCACCAGACGCCGGAGATGATCGCGGAAGCCGTGATCCAGGAGGATGTCGACGTCGTCGGGGTGTCTCTCCTGTCCGGTGCGCACATGACTCTCTTCCCCCGGATCCGGGATCTCCTCGAGGAGAAGGGGGCCGGTGATGTCCTCCTGACAGGCGGCGGGATCATTCCGAAAGAAGACATGGAAGAGCTGTCCCGGATGGGAATCGGGAGACTCTTCGGCCCGGGAACCGACACGTCGGACATCGTCCATTATATCGAGGAGTGGATGGAGAAGAAGGAAGAGAAGGAGAAAACGTGATAGAACTCACGCAAGAGCAGATCATGCTGCGGGACATGGTCCGCGAGTTCGCGGAGAAAGAGATCAGCCCCATTGCCGCAACCATCGATGAGACCTGCGAGTTTCCCGCTGAAAACGTCAGGAAGATGGCCGAGCTCGGAATCTTCGGCATTCCCTTCCCGGAGGAGTGGGGAGGAGCCGGAATGGACAACATCTCCTACTGCCTCGCCGTCGAGGAGATCGCGAAAGTGTGCGCGTCGCACGCGATCACGCTGGCAGCCCACACCTCCATAGGCACCGATCCCATCAACCTGTTCGGGACCGACGAGCAGAAGGAACGGTACCTGAGGCCGCTGGCGAGCGGAGAGAAGCTGGGTGCCTTCGCTCTCACCGAGCCCGCTGCCGGGTCGGACGTGGCGTCGATCAGGACGACGGCGGTCCGCGACGGTGACAACTACATCCTGAACGGGAACAAGATATTCTGCACGAACGCCGGTTATGCCGGGGTGTTCATCGTGACGACCGTGACCGACCCGAAAAAAGGCGGCAAGGGGCTCAGCACGTTCGTCGTCCCGCGTGAAACCGAAGGCCTCGAAATGGGGAAGAAGGAGAACAAGATGGGCTGGCGGGGCTCGGACACCAGGGAAGTCATCTTCGAAAACGCCGTCGTGCCGGCAGGGAATCTTCTCGGGAACGAGGGGGACGGGTTCGGGCAGGCCATGGAGACTCTCATCGGCGGGCGCATCTCGACCGGGGCGATGTCTCTCGGTATCGCCGAAGGTGCCTATCTCGCCGCCCTCGAGTACGCTCAGGAACGCAGGCAGTTCGGGCGTTCCATCAGCAGTTTCCAGGCTATCAAGTTCATGCTGGCCGACATGGCGACCGAGATCGAGTGCGGCCGCGCACTCACGTACTGGGCCGCCCGGCTCAAGGACGAGAAGAAGCCACACCGCAAGGAATCGGCGATGGCCAAGCTGTACTGCTCAGAGCTGGCCATGAGGACCACGACCAAGGCCGTCCAGATCTTCGGCGGGTACGGGTACGTGAAGGATTATCCGGTCGAGCGGTACATGCGCGATGCCAAGGTGTGCGAGATCGGCGAGGGCACGAGCGAGATCCAGCGGCTGATCATCGCGGGCAGCATCATCGAGAAGAAGTGACGGGAGGATGTGTTTCGATACGATCATGCGAATCGTCGGGCACGGGTATCATCTGTGAAAGGAGAAGACATGGCAGGAGGAAAGAACGAAGCGGTCATCCTGAGTGCCTGCAGGACGCCGATGGGAAAATTTCTGGGAGGGCTGGCGAGCCTCACGGCACCGGAGCTCGGTGCCATCGTCATACAGGAGGCGGTGAAGCGCTCCGGCATCAGAGTGGATGACGTGGAAGAGGTCATCATGGGGCAGGTGCTCCAGGGCGGATCGGGGCAGGCCCCGGGCCGGCAGGCCGCCATCAAGGGCGGCATCCCGGCCACCGTCCCGGCGATGACCATCAACAAGGTCTGCGGCTCGGGACTCAAGGCGGTCATGCTCGCGG
>CAZMKB010000062.1:0-10498 GCA_964566685.1 uncultured Gemmatimonadota bacterium
GTCTTCCATGCCCGGGGGTTGATCAATACCAACGCGATCCAGCACAACCTCGACAGGGCCGGCGCTTCCATCCGGTTTCCATCCTTCGACCTCATCCTGGGCCGGCAGGCGATCGCATGGGGGAGCGCACACGTCGTCAACCCCACCGACATCATCGCGCCCTACGCCTACACCGAGCTGGACACCGAGGACAGGATAGGAGTCGACGCCGCAAGGATCCGCTACCCGCTGGGATTCATGGGCGAGCTCGACGTGGGTTTCGTCGCCGGGGAGGACTTCCACATCCGGCAGAGCGCATACTACGTCAGGGGCAAGTACCACGTCGCGCGGACCGACGTGTCCGCCATGATGATCGGCTTCAGGGAGAACGTCCTGGTGGGCTTCGACCTCGCGAGGTCGGTGGGCGGAGCCGGGGTGTGGCTCGAAGCGGCCGAAGTCTTCGTCCGCACGGATGACGGAGACAGGCCGGATGCGGACGGCGACTACTTCAGGCTGTCGGCGGGGCTCGACTACAGCCTGGACGAGAAGACGTACGGTTTCATCGAGTACCACTACAACCAGGCGGGGGCGAACGACGCCGGGGAGTACCCGGGTCTCTTCTCCCGCACGGCCTACCGGGACGGGTCCGTGTACCTCCTGGGCAGGCACTACGTGATGCCGGGGGTGAGCCGCCAGATCACCGCGCTCCTGACGCTGAATTTCCAGGCCCTGGTGAACACGGGGGACGCCTCCGTGTCGCTGGTCCCGGCGCTCGAGTACAGCTTCGCCCAGGACGTCTACCTCGGCGGAGGGGCATACATCGGCGTCGGTCCCTCGCCCGACCTGGAGGAGATTCCCTTCACCGATCTCAGGGTGCCCGTGTTCCGTTCCGAGTTCGGCGGCTATCCCGATATCTACTATCTCTCTTTTCGGATTTACTACTGACCGGAGGTCTTCCCATGCATCATCGTCCTTTTCTGCCGGCAGTCCTGATGTTTCTATCCGTGGCGACCGGCGGCTGCTCACCGGCGGGCTTTCTCAACCGGGCCGACGCGCGTCCCGGCGACGTGGTGGGACAGCTCGAGTGGCTCGCGGGAAAGTGGGAGGGCAGGGAGGGGACCGTCCGCCTGGAGGAGTACTGGATGAGCCCGCGGGGAGGAGTGATGCCGGGACTCCACCGGGACCTCTTCGCGGGCGGAAGCGCCTATTTCGAGTACCTCCGGATCGCGGAGACCGATGTCGGCACCATCTACTACGTGAGCCGCCTGGGGAAGGAGCCGACGGCGTTCAGGCTCATCCACAGCTCGAAGGGCAAGGCGGTGTTCGAGAACCCGGACCACGAGTTCCCCCAGCGGGTCACTTACCGCCTCGACGAGGAGGGGGCCCTCCACGTGGAGCTCTCCGGGACGCTCTTCACCGAGGAACGGTCCTACGAGTACGTCTACCGCCGCGCCGGGGAGTGAGAAGCCTGAATCGTAGATTCAACAGCTTGCAAGGCAATGAGTTGTAAATTTACTCAACCTACCGAGTAATTTTTCTCGATATGTCGAGTAAAGTGAGTCCAAAAACGCTCCCCACTCTTTACCCGACCTGATCGGCGGCATAACGGCGAGAATGTCCAAGCGTATCGGAGGCCAAGTGGAGCAGGCGAGGCGCCTCGCGGCTTGATCGAGATCACCGGCTGCAGGCGCGTATGGCCTCGATGAGGTCTCCGGAGGGACCGCCCTTGGTGACATAGGCCACGGCGCCGGCATCGCGCATGGCACCGGCCACGTCTTCGTCGACGTGCATGGAGAGCCCGATTACCCTGATGCCGGGGTTGCCGGCGAGGATTCTGCGCGTGGCCTCGACGCCGTCCATCCCGCCGAGATTGACGTCCATGATGATGACGTCGGGCTCCAGGCTTTTCGCGAGCTCGATGGCTTCCGGCCCGTCGCCTGCCCCCCCACGACCTCGATGTCGGACTCGAACCCCACCAGGCCCGACAACCCCTGGCGCATGATCCGGTGATCGTCCACGATGAGCACCCGGATGACATCGGGTTTCCGCCTCACACTGATTGTGCCGGCAGACTCCCCGGCCGGCGCGACTTCCACCGCCTCTCGGGCGGTCTCTTCTCCCCCGGCAATGGGCACTGACAGCGTGACCCGTGTGCCCCTGCCGGGCGCGCTCTCGATCTCCATCCGGCCGCCCAGGTGCGCGAGCCGCTCCTGGATGCTGAACAGTTCGAAGCTCACCTCGTCGGGCCTTCGCTTCCTGACCACGTCGGGATCGAAGCCTCTCCCCCGATCCCGGACGATAACTCTGACACCGCCGTCTTTCGGGCGCATGAGGATGACATCGGCTTTCCTGACTCCGGCGTGCTTGACGACGTTCAGGAGCAGTTCCCGCACGCATTCGAACAGGAAGAACCGCGTTTCCTCGTCCGGGGGCTCCGCCCTGTTGCTCGCGCGAAGGCTCACGGAAAACTGATGCTGCTCCTGAATTCGCACGGCGAGCCAGTTGAGGCCTCCGATGAGACCGGTTTCGCGGAGAACGGGCGGGCTGAGCTCGACTGCCAGCGACCGCGAGGCCTGAAGGGCTTCCTGGAGAATGGCATAGACTCCCTTCGCGGTCGCCCGGATCCGGTCAGGATCATGTTCGAGCTTCATCCATTCGGTCTGCATCTGGGCGGCGACGATGAGCTGCTGGATGTGGTCGTGGAGGATCTTCGCGAGCCGTTTGCGCTCGAGCTGGATCGCCTGCTGGTGAACTTCGGCCGTGCGCTCCGCCACGCGCTTCTCGAGTGTCTCATTGAGTTCCCGCAGCGCCTCCTCGCTCCTGCGCAGGGCCTCTTCGGCTTTCCGCTGCTCGGTCACGTCGAGCATCGCGGCGACACCGCCGATGACAGTGCCCTGCTCGTCGCGAAGCGGGGCGACGTTGTTCGGGTAGAATCGGAGCTCGCCGCTCCCGAAACGCCGATTCTGTACCAGCTCGTTCCGTGTCTCCTCTCCATGGAGCAGCGCACGGGACATCGCCCACTCGTGAGCCCTGATCCGTTTGCCGGTGTCGGGCCACCAGGCGACCCAGTCGCTGTAGTCCTGCCAGGAAGGCGTTTCCGGCGGAACGCCCCACAGCTCCCGCGTTGCCGCGTTGTCGAGGACGATCCGGCCGCGGGCGTCCGCGATGACCACGCCGACCGGGAGCGTTTCGAGCACCACCTTCAGTCTGGCCTCGCTCTCGCGGAGTTACTTTTCGGTCAAACGGATACTCGTCAGATCGAGAGCGATGCTGACATGAAAATCGTCGCCCGGCGTCACCAGTGCAGCCGCACCGAGATAGGGTGTCCGGCCGCCGTCCGAGCCGTCATCACACGGGATCGGATTGAAACTGCAGTCGAACCATGCATCCTCGACCCGCATCGTCATGTTCAGGCGATGCAGCTCGTCACTCGCACAGAAGGCGCCCCGGCCGGACAGAACCTCCTCGAACTTCGGACCGATTTCTTCACGGATCTCCGGAAAAACCTCCCCCGGGCACCCCGGCCGAGTGCACCGGGGTGCATGCCACCGATGAGGGATCTCCATGCATCGTTGTAGAGGAAGACGAGATCCCTGCCCCAGCAGATGCCCATCGGCAGGCCGGCGCCGAGCATGATGGCAACGGCGGCCTCGAGCCGTTGGGGCCACCTGGCCGCCGGTCCGAGAGGCGTCTTCGACCAGTCGCAGGCACGAATGCGTCGTCCCATCTCACCGCCACCCGCGGGGGGCGCCGGCTGGTCCGTTTTCGGTTTTCCGTAACTTTTCGAGCCCATGGAAATGTTCGCCTCGCCTCCCGTCGTTTCAGGATTTCACCGGGGATCCGATTCCAGCGATCAGCCGGGCGCGATTCTCGCGTCGACAATGGAAGCATGAGAGCTGCGAAGGTTGCCTATATGATTACTATAGAACAATCGATCGAACCCGCAAGACGAACCGGCCGGACGGATTCGGAACATCCGGCTCAACCGGGGCGGCGGTCGCTTCCGAAACGGCTTCCTATGACCACGGCCAGGGCGGAGCAGAAGAAGGCCGGGATCAGCTCGTAGAGGCCGGTGGGCTCCTTGAGAAACAGGTTCCAGACGATGGTGACCACTGCACCGGTGATCATGCCTGCCACCACGCCGCGGGTGTTCGTCCCCTCCCAGGAGAGGGACAGGATGAGAGCGGCGCCGAAGGAAGCTCCCAGTCCGCTCCAGGCGAAGAGGACGAGCCAGAAGATGAGGGACGAGGCCGTGTAGGCGAGGATCATGGCGGCGATTCCCGACAGGAGCAGCATGAGGCGGCTGAGCGTGAGCCGCCGCCTCTCGTCGATGACCACGTGAGCCCGCAGCACCTTCTCGTAGAGGTCACGCACGAACGTCGACGCGACGACGAGGAGCTGGGAGTCGGCGGTCGAGAGGATGGCGGCGAAGATCCCCCCGACCAGGAGACCGTAGAGGACCGGCCCGAAGAACTCCGACGAGAGCACCAGGTAGATCATCTCGGGATCTCCCTCCGGCAGCGCCCCGGCCTCCGGGATCATGGCCCTTCCCAGGAGACCGATGAACACCGCTCCCCAGGCAAGGAGCACGTTCCAGACGGTTCCAACGACGGCCGCGAACCGGAGCTTCTCGGCATCGTCTATGGACATGTAGCGCACGACAATATGCGGCTGCCCCGGCGATCCCAGCCCGATGCCGAGAAATCCGACGACGGCTCCCAGGCCGATGGAGAAGGGATCGATCGTGGACGGGTCGAGCTGCTCGAGCGTTCGGAGGAGGAAGTCCAGGCCGCCGAGCCGTATCACACCGTAAGCGGGGAAGATGACCAGGCCGATCAGCATGATGACGGCCCGGACGACGTCGTTGTAGGCGACGGCGATGTAGCCGCCCATGGTCATGTAGACGAGGATGAGGAGCCCTGATATCACGAGGGCGACGAGGAAACCGATGTCGCCGCCAATGGAGAGGACCGGTCCGGATGCCGACGGACCGCCGGTCACACCGGCGATGAGCGAGCGGAAATCGAACGCCGTGTCGAGTGCTTTCGCGCCGGCGTTCAGCTGGGCCGCGACATAGGCAGTCATGAACACGGCGATGATGAGCGAACCGGTGATCCGTATCGCGTGCCTCGTATCGTCGTGTTTCGACTCGAAGTAATCGAACATGGTGATGGAGTCGAAGTTCTCGGAGTGGACCCGAAGCTTCCTGCCGATGTAGATGAACTGGAAGAGCTCGACAATGATGTAACCGGCGCCCGCCCAGACGGCACCCACGCCCATCGTGTACGCCATCCCGCTCAGCCCGAGCACCAGCCAGGAGGACCTCCCGGAAGACACGGCGGAGAGTGCCACGACGATCCTGTCCATCGCCCGTCCGCCGACGAAGAAGTCCGACTGTCCTTTCGTCTTTTTGAGCGTGAGAAAACCGACGATGATCGGAAGCGACAGGGTGAGGATGAAAACCGCCAGGCCGAGGGGATCACGCAGTTTGTCGTAGATCTCCACCCGGTCCTCCGTCAGATCCTGGTTCGCGAGAGACGGTAGACGAAAAGCGACAGGGCGATGATGCCGAGCGGAAGCACGATGAGGACGATGATCGAACCGAGCATTCCTGCCCCCGGAAGCGGTGGTGGGCGGCCTCGCCGGCCGCCCGGGGCCTGCCGGTTTCACCCGGGAAGACGAAGCCGTGGAGCATGAACCATCTGAGTATAGCCTGAGCGAAGAGGCGTGTCAATCCGGATCCGGAGACGGACTCCCTCTCGTACCGGTCTGTGTTCGTTCTGTGTCTCCATCCTTCTGCCCGGTTCACTGTTCAAGGGCTGACTTCCTGCATCCGAGAAGCTCATCCCGTGGAATCCACACCGGTTGGTGCTGCTTTGGGATCGGATGCCTGCACTTCGATCCTCCCGATGTGAGTGAGAAAACGCCCCACCGTCGAATAGCTGTGCAGAAAGTATCGAAAAACTTTGCGTGGTGCGCATCGATTACACGGATTTTCGGTGCCCTTCCGGATCGTCGTCCGGGTTTTAAAACCTCCCAATCCCATACATTACGGGAGGTTCCGGCATTTTCAGCCTTCATTCCCGCAGCGCCCGATGTCTGGCACGGTGGTTGCTCGAACAAAGGTGGGCGCAGTGTGTCCGAGAGCGCCCGCTTCCATCGATTTCCGCTCATGGCGAGTTCCGTCCCGGGAAGACGGAACGATGCTCCTCAGCGAGCTGTCGACACCAGCGATCAGCGAAGAACCGAATCCGTATTGTCTCTGGTACGATCCTGTCTTCACGACTTTCGGGATCGTCAGGCCGCTCGTGCCGGTGCCGTGCCGGACGGCAGGGTCGAAAGTAACGGAGGAGAACGTAGCCATGAACAAGGACCGCCGGAGCCGGGAAGATGGATTCGCCCTCACCGTGACACTCCTTCTGTCCGTCCTGCTGGTCATGCTGGGCCTCTCGGCGGTCATGGTCTCCACGACCGAGATCCGCATTGCCGCGAATCACAAATCGGCGGTGCAGGCTTTCTACGTCGCCGAGGCGGGAGCTCAGAAGGCGACCGGAGACCTGGGCGCTCTCCTTTCCGCGGGGGAGATTCCCACCGCCTCGCAGCTCAATCAGATGAGCCAGGATCCTCCGCAGTTCGACGACTACGTCTACACCGACTACAGCGTCTCGAAGGACGGGTCTCCTCAGCTGACACCGATCCTGACCGGGCCGTACTGGGGCCTCGTAGCCCTCATCCAGACCTACTCCATCGTTTCGGAGGTCAGGGGGCCTTCCGGGGTGAGAAAGCGGGTCGAACAGGCCATCGACCACCTCCTCCTGCCGATCTTCCAGTTCGGCGTGTTCTACGACGGAGACCTCGAGATCCTCCCCGGCCCCACCATGACCCTCCAGGGAAGGGTTCACACGAACACGAGCCTCTACACCGCCACCTGGGACGTTCTCTCCTACGACAGCAAGGTCACGGCCGCCGGGGACATCTTCCACCGGAGAAAAGATTCCGGCGAGATTCCGAGCGGTACGGTCAGAATCAAGGATGCCGACGACCAGTACCGGACGATGTCTTTCGACAGCACCGACCCGGACTGGCTCGAGCGGTCGGT
This sequence comes from uncultured Gemmatimonadota bacterium, assembly GCA_964566685.1. Classification (GTDB taxonomy): domain Bacteria; phylum Gemmatimonadota; class CAZMKB01; order CAZMKB01; family CAZMKB01; genus CAZMKB01. The sequence goes on from CAZMKB010000062.1 coordinate 7,079, forward strand.
GGAGACCTGGGGCGGTCAGGTCGAGGACGACGCGCACGGGATCGATCCTCTCAACCTCCCCATTCCGTACGACGTGGAGTTCATCGACCTCATCGAACGCGGTGACGCGTCGGACCCCGTCGAGCTGCGGGAGGTCATGTACTACTGGAAGGCGGACCTGAAGATCATCGACGGCACGGCGACCGACGGTGCGGGAGATCCCGTCACTCTGGAGCCGGGCATCATCACGACGCAGACGTTCTATAACTTCAGAGAGGGGAAGTGGCTGACGGCGACGCAGGTCGACATCGATTCTCTCGTTTCCTACGGCCGCGACCCCGCAAACGGGATCCTCTACATCTCCATGTCGGAGACCATCCCAACGGCCGATGACGCGGTTGTCCGGCTGGCAGGAGGTTCCGAGCTCCCCGCGCAGGGCCTGACGGTCGCCACCGACAACCCGCTCTATGTGTGGGGAGACTACAACACCGTCGAGCAGAAACCGGCGAGCCTGGTCTGCGACGCGATCAACATCCTGTCGAACAGCTGGGACGACGCGAACAGCGATCAGCCGCTCGGTGCCCGGGTGGCCTCGAACACCGAAGTGAACGCCGCGATCATGACCGGCAACACGGAGTCGACCTGGGGCCAGTACAACGGCGGGCTCGAGAACCTCCCGCGGTTCCTCGAACACTGGAGCGGGCATACGTTCACCTTCCGGGGATCGATCGTGTGCGTGTGGGAGAGCGTCTACGCCACGGGCCCCTGGTACTACGGCGGGGATTACTACACGGCTCCCAACAGGGACTGGTCGTTCGACCAGAGCTTCCTCGACCCGGCCCGGCTCCCACCCGGCACCCCGTACGTGCACAGCTTCCAGCGCCACTCCTGGCACAGCCGGTGAGTCACACCGGGCGGAGCCACTTCGCAGCAATATCGGCTCTGAAGGAAAATATCAACCGAAAATCCGGGAGGACGGCCTGTACGGGGGAATCGATCACTCGGCCGTGGCCGATGTCCGGGCCAGGACGATGCCCGACGTGCCGGACATCTCCTCGTAGGAGGCGACGAACCGGTCGGTCTCGGGGGCCGTCTGATCGCTCAGGTTGTGGGCCCAGCGAAACGCGATCGGCTGGTACCAGAGCTCGGCCGTGATCGAGAACGGCCCGCCGGCGTCGCCGACGTCCACGGAGTAGCGCACCCGGTCGGTGCCGCCCGTGAAATCGGGGTCTCCCGCAGCCCCGCCCCGAACCGCGATGTCCGGGTGTGCCGTCTTCTTCTCGAATCCAGAGGGGAGAATGCGGTTGTCCTTGATGTACTGAGTCGCCGTCAGGAGCACCGTGGTCACCCGGTCGTCGGGACCCGCCAGTATCCCCTCGTAGATCTGTACCTGCCCGGAGTCGGTGACCTCCGTGTAGTGGGGCTCGTAGAGATCCGGGACCGCGTCGTTGTCGTTGCCCGCGATGGAGCCGTCCGGCCTGAGTCCGCCCGAGCTGAATACGAGCCCCCCGGCCCGGTCGAAGACCGCCAGGGAGATCCACGCCCTGCGGGAGGGATAGGCCGAGGGCAGCTTGTGACCGGCGAGGTTTTCCACCACTACGTCGGCGCTGAGTGTCGGACCGTCGAGGACGACACCTTCCAGGCGGATCACGGCGGAAGAAGTTTCGAGATGCTCCGCGGTGCGGCGGGATGTCACCTCGAGCATCTGCGGGCCCGCAGCCACTCCCAGCTCCCCGCGATGCCTGTTCATGATCCGGGGCATGAAGAAGTTGCCTCCCCGGAAGACGTGCCGGGACACCTCGTCGCGTGGTTCTCCGAGGACCACGGTCACGGGTACCTGATCCTCCACCACCGGCATGTGACACGACTGGCAGCTTCGCTCAATGTAGTAGTCGCTGTGCTTCCACTCCAGGTAGGGCACCTGCTCCGGCAGCTCTCCGATGACCTCGCCGCGGTCATCGAGCGCATGCGTGTAGAGGGTGTGGCAGGTGGCGCAGAGCTCCGACTGCTGCACGTGGTCGGACTGCTCGGGGAGAAACCGCGCTGCCGACTGCATGAGTGTCTTCCGCCCCTCGGTCACTTCGAAGGGACCGAATGCCGGGCGCCGGCCGGGAGGCGTAGCCGTGTCGACGACGAAGCCGGCCGTGAAGCTGGACTCCTGTCCCAGGTTCTCCGCCTGGATCTGGTGGCACATGGCGCACGAGACGCCGTCCGCGGCGAGCAGGCCGAGCAGCGACTGCCGGCGGCCGACCGGCAGGTGCGCGAAGACCTGCCCGCTCCCCCCCGTGACCTTCGCGTGATATCTCGACATGGGCATGTGACAGGCCGAACACTCGTGCTGGATCGCCGCCGACGCGGAAGGATGCGCCATGATCTCACGACGGACCGACCCCTGCCAGTAGGGATCGCGCGAAGAGTGAGCCATCATCGACGACTGCCAGTCGGTGCCGATGGAGACGTCCGTTCCCGACGGCGTGACCAGCTGGTTGTGACATGCGACGCACCGGTCGGAGGTGACGAAGAGCTGCGGTGCCTGAGCCTCAGCCTGTGCGGGCCACGCGACCGCTGCAGCCGCGATGCAGAAATTGACGATGATGTGTGTGTTCCTGTTCATGATCCTGCCGTCCTCCCGTATCGCATACCTCTCTACCACCCCTCGAAGAGTGAGCCGTCGAACCAGTCCCAGAGCAGGTAGACCATCACCTGTGTATTTCGCCCCTCTTCGTTGTTCAGGGGAGTTCGAACCCCGGCGTTCAGCATGATGTGCTGGCGGGTGTTGAGCGTGATCTGGATCTGGGGGACGATGTCCAGGTTGCTCACCGAGCCGGTATCGAACTCCCTCCAGCCGAGGAACTCCACCATGGGCGTCCACGATCGGCCCCACATGCCGCCGGTGGTGAAGCTGCGTCCGAGAGCCGCTCGGAGGAACGCTTCTTCATCGGCCTTCTCCGGATCGAACGGGAGCTCCAGCCCCGCCTGTCCATGGAGGAAGAATCCAGCCGGCAGAATCTGGCCCCAGGTGATGAACGGTTCGAAGACGGCTGTTCCCTTACCGAACCCCTCGACCTCGTCCCCCGTGGATAGAATGAGCTCGAACGTCGCGCTCACGATGGAGCCTTTCTCGAGGCTGTGCCAGAACGCACGTTTCAGCCCCACCGCGATGTCGCCCATGCTCGAGCCCCAGTCCCGTTCGCGGCCCCGCCTTCCCGGACGCTCCTGCCAGCCGAAGGGAACCGTCAGCTCGAACTGGTTCCTGGCGCCGAAGCGCTTCTCGTAGACGACCTCCCCTTCGATGCGGTCCCGTTCCCCCTCGGTCACGATGGTGGTGGTGAACACCGCCTCGTCTTCGAGATACGCCTTCTCGGTGACGAGGGGGCGGGGAAGGTTGAGGTTCCCGTGGGGCCAGGCGTCATCGTCACAGAAGGTGCGGACGTAGTCGGT
>CAZMKB010000062.1:10508-14762 GCA_964566685.1 uncultured Gemmatimonadota bacterium
GGTAGTCCGCTGGATTTCCTCGAGGCTCAGGAGGCCCCCGAAAGCAGGCATCATCTGCGAGAAACCCCGGACCGGACCGCCGGCGTGCACGACGGCGTTCCAGTCGCCGTCGGGCTCCCGGCTCGCGAAGCTGCAGTCGGTGAAGTCGGGAAGCGGCACGTCGAATCCGAGCAGGCTCTGTGACGCTCCCTGTCCGTCCTCCCCGTGACAGGTGGCACAGGAGGACAGGTAGATTTCCCGGCCGGTCCGCTCTTCGTCAGCCATGGCTCTCCCTGCGGATGTCAGAACAGAAGACATGGCGATAAGGACCGAAACCGAAAACCGGATCCAGGCGGTGAGAAAGGGGCTCGAGCTCATATAAACGGACTCCGATTCTTTTCTCTATGCCTTCGGCTCGTGGGGCGGTACGATCTGGTCAGGCGCTCTTTTCGACCTCTATTATATCCCGCAGGGTGGAAAAGATCAACCTCGCCGCTTTTCTGCCGGAACGACGGTCGGGACAACAGTCCGAAAGCTGACGCCAAAATCGAAAGCGTCGTGAATAATCCGGGCTGGAAAAGCGGACGGAACGGCAGTGCTGCTCCCAGGATGTATCCGGATCAACGGCGGATCAGCGGAAGAGGACCATCTTCCTGACTGCGGCGTGGGGCCCGATCGTGAGCCGGTACAGGTAGACACCGGACCCGACGGCTTCGCCCCGGTCGTCGCGTCCGTCCCAAAGCACCGTGTGCGATCCCGGCGACTTTCTCTCGTCGACCAGCGTCTTCACTTTCCTGCCCCTCGCCGTGAAGACTTCGATGACCACGCGCACTCCGTCCAGGTAACGGGCTGGCACCTCGTACCCGACGGTCGTGAGCGGATTGAAGGGATTCGGATAGTTCTGCGAGACGGAGAAGGCGCGCTCGACCAGGGGGGATGTATCATCTTCGCCGACACCGGTCGGGACCTCGCCCCACCGGAACACCCCCTCCCCCTGCGTGGCTGCATAGAGAACCACTCCGCCGCCGGACAGAGAAAGGTCCGAGACCGCCCTCGTGGTCAGTCCGCTCATGTCGCCGTCCGCCGTCCGGTAGATCCCGCCCGACGTGGCGGCGAAGACGGTGAGAGGATCCTGCGGGTGGACAGCGAGACAGTTGACGTTCTTTCCGTCGACGATAGAGGGTTTCTCCGTCCAGGTCAGGCCGGTGTCCGAGGAGTGAAATATCACGGTGCCGGCGGGATGGGAGTCCTCCATGCTCCAGGCGACTCCGGCGTACATCACGTCCGGATCGGAAGGGGCGAAGGTCATGGTCCTGAATCCCTGGTGGACGTCCTGACCCGTACACTCGGGATGCTGGAACACCTGGCTGAAATGGCCGCCTCCGTCACCGCTCCGGTAGATGACTCCGTGGAACGAGGACGAGATGAACAGGATGTGAGGGTCGCCGGGATGAACGGCCATCGAGAACACGCCGGCGGCGAGCGAGCCTTCCGAAGCATCACCGTTCGCGATCCCGATCCACTCCCCTCCCCCGTCATAGCTCACGAAGGGACCGCTCGTCGTTACCGCGTACACGGTAGCAGGATCGTCCTCCATCGCGTGGACCCCCAGGACGTCCGCGCCGGTGTAGCCGCGGCTCCACACCTCCCAGGTCTCTGCCCCGTCGGTCGATCGGAAGACGCCGCCGCCGTAATTGTTCACGTACAGGGTGTACGGATCATCGGGATCGACGATCACGTCGATCGGTATCCCGGCGATGACTCCCAGCGGTCCGTAGCTTCCTCCCGAGGGCCTCGTGAACCGGCTCCAGGTCGATCCTCCGTCCTCACTGCGGAAAAAGGCGTCTTCGAACCCGGCATAGATGATGTCGGGGTCGGAGGGGCTGAAGTTCACCGTCGTCTTGTTCCCTTCGACGAGTCGAGTCCAGGAGCCTCCGCCGTCAGTCGTCCGATAGAGACCGCTGATGCCGCTCTCGTCTCTCAGGCAGGCATCGATACCCGACGCGGCAGCGTAGAGTACGGAAGGATTTTCGGGATGCATCCTGAGACAGCCGACATAGGTGTCGGTGAGGCCGTTGTTCACCGGCGTCCAGGTCGCCCCGCCGTCGGTGCTCTTCAGCACTCCCTCTCCTCCCAGGACACCGTTCTCGCAGTCGGAGTCGTATGCCTCCCGGTCGAAGATGCCGGTGGAAAGATAAAGTACGTCCGGATCGACCGGGTCGACGATCAGGTACCTGGCCAGGTTGTCACCCTCCCAGATCTCGAACCAGCTCTCTCCGCGGTCGGTCGTCTTGAACACCCGTCCTCTGACGCGGTTGAAGTTCCACCCCTGGCTGACCGTCGGAACCTCGGCCTGGGCGTAGACGACGTCCGAGTTCCCCTCCTGGATCGTAAAGCCCCGGAACACGAGGCCGATGTCCCCGCCCAGCGTAATGCCGTTTATCTTCTTCGACCAGGTCGCTCCGCCGTCGTCCGACCGGAACACGCCGTACTCGCCCACATCCCCCTGGGTGCCGGCCCAGATGCAGTCGGGGTTGTTCTGATCGATGGTGAGCGAGAAGATGGGATATCCGTCGCCCGTCGGCCCCGACCTGACGGATATTCCCGTATTGCTGCTCCACCAGGTTTCTCCGGCGCTCGTGCTCCTGTTGACACCGCTGAAGTTGTCGGTGACGTACATGACGTTCTTTGCGTTCGGATGGATTCTGACGTCGTAGCCCAGGCCGCCCGGGGGACCGCCGGTTTTCACCCATGATTCACCGGCATATGACGTTCCCGGTACCCGGAATAGCACACCGGCTGCGAGTAGCCATAGTAGGAAGGTCGTATGCTTCACCATGTCAGTACCCTCTCGTCAGATTCTCTCCGTCTTCACGGGGTGCGCTGCAGTCACAGGACCGTCGCACCTTCCGGGCGATTTCCATGTCCTCGAGAGGCCAGCCCTTCGCCTCGATCCAGGTTTTGAAGGCTCTCCGATAGATCAGCCGGGCCGTCACCGTGATGCAGTCACTGTCGTTCCCGTCCGTACGATAGAGATAACGGGACACGTCGGTGGCACGGCGCGCAGTAGAGGCTCCGCCGGTAGAGTGGGTTGTATGCGTCGGGGCCCGCGATGATGTCGTCGTAGGGTCCGTAGAAGATCTGTTCCCCCTCCGGGGGCCGGTTGAAGCGGATCGAGAGGATTCCGGGGTAGCCGCCCTCCGGATGATACTCGACGGACCGTATCTTGTGACAGAAGTCACAGAAAATCCCTTCTGCCGCCACACCCGTCACATCGTTCAGGTCGGCGCTCCAGGGATCGTCGAGGGCATGGGCCGGTGCGTGGCAGCTGGCGCAGTTTCCCGCGGAACCGGGGAAGTCGAGCCGGTATCCCGGGAAGACACCCTCGTTGCCGTCCATGTCCGTCCCGTTGTACATGGTGAGAAGCACCGGGTTGACCGCCGACTGCGAGTGGGGATCGCTCTTCCACTGGGAGGTGGTCAGGGGGGAATGGCAGTTGGCACAGTTCTTTTCGGAGCCTCTCCCAAGTCCGGTGTTCCGGGTGAGAAAACCGACCGCCTTCAGGAAACCCGACGAGACTCTCGAAATCGCCGCCTGCGAATAGGATGAAATCCACTCGTAGCGGGGATTGTCACCCTCCGGGAGGGGCGTGAGCTCGATGACGACCCGGTCGTGTTCCGGGCCGAGCTCCGTCCCGCCGTTCAGATACCCGGTCTTCCAGGCGGTGAGAACCCGCACCGGTGAGCCACCGGTTTCGAGACGGAACGTTCCCTCCGGATCGGTTTCGGTCGCTCTGTCGGTGGCCTGGAGCCGCACCACCGCCCCCGGAAGCGGTTCGCCCTCCTCGTCCACCACGCATCCAGTGACGAGCTCACCGCGGGTGACCGCCGGAAAGCCGAAAAAGAGAATCCCAGAGCCGAGAAGGACGATCATTCTCCCGGCAGTGATGAGAAGCGGCATGTTCGACCTCCCGCTGTTTTCCCGCCCCTGAATAAACAGTATAGCAACAAACAGGCCAGGTCGGGGACCGGCATGCCCCTGCACCGGACGAAGGTGTCCCGGATTACCTGAAGGGTGGTACCCTGGTTTACCTGGAACAGTACACCAGGGAGCAGTTCGACAGGACCGACACCAACAACGACGGCTTCCTGAGCAGGGAAGAGCTGAAGGCGCGCCCGGCCTGGGTGGGAGGCTTCTTCTACGGTGCAGAGGACGAAAGGATCGAATACGCCGACAAGAACGACGACGGGCTGATCTCGTACGAAGAAGCGCTGG
>CAZMKB010000063.1:0-14588 GCA_964566685.1 uncultured Gemmatimonadota bacterium
GGCATGGACGTCGTCTCCATCCTCAAGAAGAAGCGCGCACCCATCGAGAGCGTCGAGGTGGAGATGGAGGCCGAGCGGGCGAAGGATCACCCGAAGGTCTTCACGAAGATCGACGTCCGGTTCGTGATCGGCGGAAAGGACGTGAAGGGTGAGGACGTGGAGCGGGCCATCGAGCTGTCTGCGGAGAAGTACTGCGTGGTGGGGGCGATGATCAAGGATTCCTGTGAAATCAATTACAGCTGGCGGATGAAGGACTGATCGGTGTCCGGACCGCCGGCCGGGGGAGGCGGCGATGCAGAAGCGGATCGACCGGTTCCACGAGCACCGGACGAAGATGAACGAGAAGATCCTCGCAACCGATTTTCTGCCGTTCAAGCAGTTCTTCTCGCTGGACACGAAAGCCTACACGGCAGGAGCACTCGACGAGCAGACGAAGGAGCTCCTGGGGCTCGTCGCTTCGACCGTGCTCCGCTGCGACGACTGCATCACCTATCACCTGGAACGGTGTGTCGCGCTGGGAGTGGAGCGGGAGAAACTCTACGAGACGCTGAACGTGGGGCTCGTGGTCGGAGGCTCGATCACGATCCCCCACATCAGGCGGGCGTTCGAGATCCTGGAGGAGCTGGAAGACCGTCCGGAAAAGTGAAGGGAACACGGCTGCCGTGAAAACGCCTCGGCTTCCAGAAGAGGAGGGTGCACATGAAGGAGGAACAGGACCGGGGAAATTTCAACCGGCTCGTCAACCACGGACCGGTGCTCCTCCTCTCCACGGAGAAGAAGGGGAAACCCAATGCCATGGCCCTGGCCTGGCACAGCCCGGTGAGCAAGGACCCGCCGATGCTCATCGTGGCGGTTTCACCGAAAAACTACTCCTACCGCCTGATCGCCGACTCCGGGGAATTCGTTCTGAACGTCCCCACCGCCGGGCTCGTTCACGAGGTCCAGTTCTGCGGAACGCACCACGGAACCGACATGGACAAGCTGAAAGAGGCGGGCCTCACGGCCTCGGCCTCCGGGATCGTGAAAGCTCCCTCCATCGACGAGTGCATCGGCCACCTGGAGTGCCGTGTCATGGACGAGCAGCGCCTGGGTGACCACGCGGTGTTCGTGAGCAGCGTGGAGCTCGCCGTTGCGGAAGCCGACCTCTTCGACGGCGTCTGGCGGATCGACCGGGAAGAGCTCCTCACCCTCCACCACCTCGGGGGGAGGTTCTACGCCCCGACGGGTCCGGTGATGGAACTGGATCGGTAGTGCTTCATCCTCACTGTGTCCCGTGGGTCGGGCCCCGCAGCATCCCTCGAGCGTCGCGGCACGACCGACGGTGCCCAACCGGGTCGATATCTACTCAGACTGTCCCCCGGGACCTTCCCCCCTTCCCTTCCGCAGTATCCAGTTCCCGATGTCGTCGAACACGGTGTAGACCACGGGGACGATGATCAGCGTCAGGAATGTCGACGACAGGAGCCCGCCGATGACCACCCGCGCGATCGGCGCCCGCAGCTCCGCGCCCGGTCCCAGGGCAAGGGCCAGGGGCATCACACCGAACACCATCGAGAGCGTCGTCATCATGATGGGCCGGAACCGGATCGGCCCCGATCTGAGGAGCGCCTCCTCCCGGGACATTCCCTGCGCCCGGGCCTGCTTGGTGAAGTCGATGAGGAGGATGGCGTTCTTCGTCACGATGCCCATCAGCATGATGACCCCGATCAGCGACAGGAGGGAGATGGAACTTCCGAACGGGAGGAGCCCGAGGAACGCCCCCACCAGGGAGAGGGGGAGCGACGCCATGATCGAGAGCGGGTCGAGGAAGTGGTTGTACTGCGAGGCGAGGAGCAGGTAGATGAAGACGATCGCAAGAACGAGGGCCTGGAAGATGTACTGGAACGATTCCTTCTGGTACTCCCCCTCGCCAACCGGCTGGATGTCGTAGCCGGGAGGCAGGTCCATCTTCGCGAACTCCCGCTCGATGTCCTGGCGGACATTTCCGGAGAACCGGCCCGCCACGTTCGCCGTGACGCGGTACTCCCTTTTTCTGTTGAACCGCGTCTTCTCCGTCGGTCCGCCCCACTTCTCGAGCTCTCCCACCCGCGACAGCGGCACCATGAAGCTGTCGGTCGAGTCGACCTCTTTCATGGAGGGGATGAGGAAGTTGTTCAGCGAGGAGGTGAAGTTCCTCTGGGACTCCTCGACACGCAGCCTGATGTCGTACTCGTCGTCCCCGTCCTTGTACCGGGAGACGACCTCGCCCTCGATGAGCATCCTCACCGCCGAACCGATCTGCCGCATGCTGAGCCCCAGGTCAGCGACCTTGTCGCGGTTCACGTCGATCCTGAGCTCCGGGCTCCCCTTCGACAGTGAGTTGTCGACATCCACCGCCCCCGGCGTGCCCCTGACGATCTCTTCGAGCCTCCGGGTGTAGGCAGCGACGCGCAGGTCGTTGTCGCCGGTTACGGCGTAGGCGACCGGAGCGCTCTCCCCGCTCTGGGGAGGCTCGCGGGAGACGCTCGTCTTCACGCCCGGGACGGTTTTGAGCTCCTGCCTGATGACGTTGATGAACCCGGAGGCGGAGATGTCCCTCTCACCTTTCGGAACGAGTTTCACGGTGATCATTCCCTCGTTCACCGGGGTGGCCTCGCCTCCGATGACCGTGAACACGTCGGTGACGACCTCGAATTCCCTGATTTTCTTCTCCACCCGCCCCGCCAGCTCTTCGGTGACCTCGATCCGCGTGCCCGGCGCGGTCTCGATCGACACGAAGGCCTGCGACTCGTCGGTTTCGGGAATGAACTCGAAGCCGATGATCGGGTAGAGGGCCAGTCCGGCGATGAAGGCGACGGTCGCGATGACGAGCGTCAGGGGACGGTGCCTGAGAGCCTTCGCCAGGACGCCCTCGTAGCGCCTGTTGATGCCGTCGAAGAACGCGTTCCAGGCGTTGGTGATGCGGTAGACCGGGTTCCTGGTGCCTTTCCTCGAGACGGGTTTCTCCAGCCACTTCGAGGAGAGCATGGGGGTGAGTGTGAAAGCCACGAACAGGGAGACGAGGACGGCGAAGGCCACCGTCATGCCGAAGGCGTAGAAGAACCTGCCGACGATGCCTTTCATGTAGGCCACCGGCAGGAAGACCACCATGATCGAGAACGTCGTCGCGGTCACCGCCAGGCCGATCTCGGAGGTGGCGTCGTGCGCGGCATTTGTGGAGGACTTTCCCATCTCGACGTGTCGGTAGATGTTCTCGATGACCACGATGGCGTCGTCGATCAGGAGCCCCACCGCCAGAGAGAGCCCGAGCAGGGTCATGAAGTTCAGGGTGAATCCCAGGGCGTTCATGAAGGTGAAGGTGGCGATGATGGAGGTCGGGATGGCGATGGCGGAGATGATGGTCGTCTTCACGTCGGCGAGGAACAGGAAGATGACCAGAACGGCCAGGATCGACCCGTAGACCATGGCGATCTCGACGTCGTGGACGGCGTCCCTGGTGAAGGTGGAGTTGTCCAGGGCGACGACGAGCTCGATGTCGGGCGGAAGCTCCTTTCGCAGCTGGTCAAGCTCCTCGTACACGGCGTTCGCCACCTCCACCGTGTTGCCGCCGGAGACCTTCTTGATCTGGAGGGCGACGGCCCGGCGCCCGTTCAGGCGTGAAATCGATTCGAGTTCCTCGACGCCGTCGGTGACGGAGGCGATCTCCTCGAGCCTGACGAAGTCCCCCTGCGGCGTGGCCACCACCAGATCGCGGAGCTGGTCGAGGCTGTCGAACCGGCCCATCGTCTTGACCAGGAATTCGGTGTCCCCCTGCTTGATCTTCCCGCCGGGGATCTCCAGGTTCTGCGAGGCGACGGCCTGCTGGATGTCGAAGGGAGAGAGGCTGAAAGCGGCGAGCCTGTTGATGTCGAGGTCGACCTGGATCTCCCGGTCGTAGCCGCCCACGATCTCCACCGCGCCGATCCCCTGTTTCGACTCGAGCCGCTCCTTGATCCGCTTGTCCGCGATCCTGGTCAGCTCGCGAGGCGACCGGGTGCTCGAGACCGCGATCGACATGATCGGTTCCTCTGCGGGATCGAACCGCTGGATGACCGGTTCATCGATGTCCTGCGGGAGCTCGCCGCGGTTCGCGGCGATCTTGTCCCTGACGTCGATGGCTTTCTCCTTCGACTCCATCTCGAGCTCGAAGCGGAGGAGGATCTGGGACAGGCCCTCGCGCGAGCTCGACTGGATCTCCTCCAGCCCCTCGATCGCCGAGACGGCGTCCTCGATCTTCTTCGTGACATCCGTTTCCACCGCCTCCGCCGATGCTCCGGGGTAGACGGTGGTCACCACGACGAAGGGGAAGTCGATGTCGGGAAAGAGCTCGATGCTGAGCCTCATGAAGGAGGTGATGCCGAGGACGATGAGGGCAAGGATCATCATCGTGGCGAAGACGGGTCTTCTGATGGAAACGTCTGCCAGGATCATTCGGGGTCGTTCTCCGCTGCCTGAATCGATACCGCGCTTCTCTCGGGAAGGAAGGCCTGGCCGAGTGTCACGACGGTGTCTCCCGCTTCGACTCCGGAGAGGACGTGTGTCCGGCCAAGAGAGCTCTCACCGGTCTCGATGTCTCTCATGAGAGCGCTGTCCCCCCTGACCACGAATATCTTCCTGATTCCCTCCTGCAGCAGGACGGCATCATCTTTCACCACAACGACGTCCCGCAGCTGCCGCAGCGGGAAGCTGGTGACGGCGAAGGTCCCCGGCCGGAGCTTCGGCGTGCCTCCGGCGAGCACGACCTCCACGTCGAACGCCCGGGTCTCGGGATCGGCCGAGACGGCCACCCGGCCTACTCTTCCTTCAGCTCTGGTATCTCTGTCGCCCACCTGGTAGACGATCACGGGCATCCCGGTCTCGATGTATTCGATGTCTCCCGGGTCGACGCCGACCACCAGCCTCAGCGAGTCCACCCGGGACACGGTGGCGACCTTCCGTCCGGCCGGGATTTCATCGCCGACGTTCACCTTGATCCCGGTGACGACTCCCGAGATCGGCGAGATGATATCCACGATTTCCCGGGCTGCTTTGAAGTTCGCTTCGGCCACGCGGAAGGCCGTCCTGGCATCGTCGTAGTCCTGCTCGGAAATGGCTCCTTCTTCGTACAGGCTCTTCATTTTCCGGAGTGTGCTCGCGGCGAAATCGTACTGCGCTTTCGCCTGCTGGTACTGGGACGAGGGACCCGTTCTGTCGAGCGAGATCAGCACACTCCCGGCGGCCACGGTGTCACCGATGTCTACGTGCACCGTGGTGACAGCCTCTCCGATCTTCGCTTTCAGGTCGGCCTGTTCGATACCCTGGAGAGTTCCGGTGTAATCGCTGAAGACAGTCAGGTCGCCCCTCTCGACGACCGAGACTTCGACGGTCTGCCGCTCTTCGGTGACCTGCGAAGCTTCCTCTCCGCAGGAGGACAGGCCCGCCGCTCCCGCCGCAATCAGAATCGCTGCGAATCTTCTCTTCATGTTCACTCTCGATCGGAGGTTTCCTGTGGCGCTGTTCATGAGGCTCAGTGGTCATGCATCCCGTGGGAGCCTTCCATCGAGACCGGGCCGGAATGGCCAGACCCGGCACGATGCGGATGTGGAAGGAATCCGGTAGATGCTCATTATATTTCACCGGGGAAGGCGTGTCAAGGAGATGGTTCCGGCGTGCGCTCGTCGCGCTTGACAGTGCTTGGGGTATTGGATATACCTTGATGTCGTGCCGGGCGTAAGGGGACTGGACAACCCGGGTTATTCATACGATTTCGAGCAGGAGGCTCACGTGGCACAGAAGAAACAGGCGGCGGCGGGCAGGCGGGATCGGGTCCGGGCGGAGACCGGGCCGGAGGAAAAGCACGCGGGTCTTCCGGGTGCGGTTCCCCGGACGCTGTTTCTCACTTCCGGTGCCGCGGAGGGAGGGTCGAGCCTCAATGCCTTCGACAATGCGCTGATCGATGCCGGGATCGGCGACCTCAATCTCCTCAGGGTGTCGAGCATCGCACCGCCGGCTGTCAGAGTGGTGAAGCCCTACACGATCGCACCGGGCACCATCGTGCCGGTGGTGTACACGTCGATGATCAGCCACCAGGCCCGCGAGAACATCGCCTGCGCCATCGCCCTGGGGAGGTCGGACGACGGTGGCCCCGGCCTCATCATGGAGTACTCGGGATCGGGCGACGCCGGGCTCGCGGAGACGATGGTGACCAACATGGTCGAGGAGGGCTTCGCGAGCAGGGGGCGAACGCTCGACACGCTGGAGGTCGTGACGGCCGAGCACACTGTCGAGCAGCTCGGGGCGGTGGTGTCCGCCTGCGTCTTCGGCTTCGGGACGGACATCTGACGAAGACGGGAGGAAACAGTCATGCCCTTCTATTTTATAGAAGAATACCAGCCCGGCTTCGGGCTCAGCCTGCAGATCGAGAAGATTCTCCACGTCGAGCAGACCCGCTACCAGCACATCGTCGTGTTCAAGACTCTCTCTCACGGTGTCGTCCTGGTCATCGACGGGTTCGTCATGGCAACCGAGCGCGACGAGTTCTATTACCACGAGCTCCTGGTCCATCCCGCGGTGCAGGTTGCGGACTCCGTGAAGCGGGTGCTCGTCATCGGAGGGGGGGACGGTGGTTCGGCCCGGGAATTCCTGCGGTACGACTCTATCGAACGGGTCGACATGGTGGAGATCGATGAGCGGGTGGTGGAACTCTCGAAGCAGTTCATGCCCTCCCTCAGCTCCTCGTTTTCCGATCCCCGGCTCAATCTCCTGATCGAGGACGGCGTCAGGTACGTCCGGGAGTGCGACGAGCGCTATGACGTGATCGTCGTCGATTCCACCGACCCGATCGGCCCGGCCATCGCGCTTTTCTCTGAACCTTTCTACGGGAACTGCCGCCGTCTCCTCACAGACGGCGGCGCCTTCGTCGCCCAGACCGAGTCGCCGCTGTTCCAGGTGGAGGGGATGCAGCCCATCTACAGAAATCTTCGCCGGGCCTTCCCCCGTGTCGAGCCGTACTTCGGGCCGATGCCCTCGTACGGCGGCCAGTGGAGCTACGGGCTGGCGACGAAGGGGAAGGACCCGAGGGTGGTGCCGTGGAAGGACCCGGGGTTCACGCTCCGTTACTACAACGAGAGCGTCCACCGGAGCCTGTTCCATGTTCCGGAAAACGTGAAGGACGTGGTCCGGGGCGGGTGAGCCGGAGACAGACGCTTCGGGTGCAGAGGAGGATCATCTCTGACGGATGAACCATGGAATCGAGCCGTGTTTCCGCTCCATCCGCCGGTCTCGGGCCCGGAAGCGGATCGGTAGTCGGGAGGGCTTTATCGGGAGGTTCGGCGATCTGTCGAGGGTGGAGGACGGACCGTCCTCCGGTGATTACACGCCTCAGCCGAACGATGTCGGGCCGGTGCCGCAGGAGTCCTCCCCCGTCGACGATCCCCAGAACGAGCTCAGGATGCGGGCGACGTCCGTGCCGCCGCAGCGGGGACACTCCAGCACGTTCGGTCCTTCGGCCTGGGCGGCCGATGGGAAGAATCTCTCGAAGGATACGTCGCACTTCCTGCAGATGTATTCGTAGAGGGGCATTCCTATCGTTCTCCTTCTCGGTGTCCTTTCTCGGTCTCTTCAGCGTCTTTTTCGTACCGGAACCCGGTATCGCAGGCACCGGACATTCAGGTGGGTATGCCGAGCTTCGGCAGCAGGTACCTGCTCACCAGAAACCAGGCTATGAGGAAAAGGGGAATCGTGATCCAGTCGCTCATCTCTCTCACCTTTCCGTGCCTTTCTCTCCCGACTATAGCGCCCGGGGCGGGTCCTGTCAAGGACCGGCGACCCGGAACCTACCCGCGCTCGATCCGTTCGATTGCGTCACGGGCCGCCTCCCTCACGTCGGGATTGGGATCGTTCGCCGCTTCGCGCAGGGCGGGGAGCGCCTCGGAGCGCCCGATCCGGCCGAGGAGCTCGGCGGTGTCGCCCCGGAGGGACGTGTCGTCCAGGCTCAGAAGCCCGACCAGCTTCCCCACGAGCGGATCGAGGATGCGGGAGTCTATGCCCAGCGCCTCTTCCATGACGAGAAGGGCCCCCATGCGGGTCGAGAACTCCCCGGAGCGGTAGATGGGGAGGATGGCCTCCGGCTCCTTCCTGCTGCAGAGCACGCGGGCCGCGTCCTCCGCCCTCCCCGCCTCTATCATGGAAGCGATCACCTTCGTCAGCGAGCCGGCCTCGCGGGATTCGGCGATGCGCTCGATGAGGGTTTTCGTGTCCATCCTGCCCACGTAGGTGGCTTCCCCGTCGATGACCACCGTCGGTGTCGACTTGACGCTGTAGCGCTCGGCGAGGTCGGGAAACCGCATGACGTCGGCGATGATGAGGTCGACGGCGGGCCGGCTGACGGTGAGCGACAGCGCCGCCCGGACCACCACCGGGCAGTTGGGGCAGGTCTCGGCCATGAGAACGAGGAGATCGACGGGTTTCCGGATCCCGTCGAGCCGGCCGGCGGCCGCCGGCAGCTCCGGCCGGTGAACCCCGCCCGTCCAGACGAGCAGGTCGAGGAACGGCTCGAGCTCGGTCCCCCGCGGCATCGCCGAGTAGTGGACCGTGCCGGTGCCGGTTCCCGTGACGGTGATGGAGGGTTTTCCCGCCAGAGCCGGACTGCCGCCCTCCTCGATCCGGACGCGTCCGCCGGAGAGCTCCGCGATCTCCCCCGCAAAATCCCCGAGATCCTTCCCGAAAGAATCTGCGGGATCGGGGAGGCTCAGATAGAGAGTGAGCGTGTCCTTCACTCTGCCACAGGCTGATCGCACCGCTTCCCGTTCTCGTTCCTCCAGCACCGCACACTCCTTTCACGCCTGTTTCTCATCACACACGCCTTTCGCGCGTGCACCCGCCTCTCTTCAGCATCCGAACACGCGCCTGGCGCGCCTGTTCCTTCCCCGAACCGCTGGTCGGATCCGGAGGTCGGCCCCTCCCCGGACGTAGTCCTCTACTTCACATAGACCGTCTTGATGTTCACGAATTCCCTGATTCCGTAGGAGGAGAGCTCCCTGCCGTACCCGCTCTCCTTGATGCCTCCGAAGGGGAGACGGGGATCCGATTTCACGAATGCATTCACGAAGCAGCAGCCGGCCTCGAGCTCCCGGGCCGCGATCCGTTCGCCCCTCTTCAGGTCCTTCGTGAAGACCGCGGCCCCCAGTCCGAACACGGAGTCGTTGGCGGTGCGGACGGCCTCCTCCTCGTCTTTCACCGGAATGATGGCGGCCACCGGCCCGAAGAGCTCTTCTTCGTGCGCCGGCGTTCCCTTCTTCACATCGGTGAGGACCGTCGGCGGATAATAGGCCCCCGGCCCTTCCGGCACGCTGCCGCCGAGGAGGCACCGCGCACCCCGCTCGATGCTCCGCTCCACCTGTCCGTGCAGCTCGTCGCGCAGGTCGTGGCGTGCCAGGGGACCCAGCTCCGTGTCATCGGCCATCGGATCACCGGCCTGCTTCGCCTTCATCTTCTCGACGAACAGCTTCTCGAACTTCTCCCTGATCGCCCCGACCACGATGAACCGCTTCGCCGCGATGCAGCTCTGCCCGGTGTTGATGAGGCGGCTCGTCACGCAGGTTTCCACCGTCTCCTCGAGATCGGCGTCCTCGAGCACCACGTAAGGGTCGCTCCCGCCCAGCTCGAGCACACTCTTCTTGAGCACCTCGCCGGCCTTCTTCGCCACCGCACGGCCGGCCGGCGTGCTGCCCGTCAGGGTGACCGCCCTGACCAGCGGATTCTCGATCACCCGGTCGACCTGTCCGGAGCCGATGAGGAGGGTCCGGAAGATCTCCGGTGGAAATCCGGCCTTCCGGAACAGCGCTTCGATGGCAAGAGCCGATCCGGGGACGTTCGACGCGTGCTTGAGGATGCCGGCGTTGCCGGCCATGAGAGCAGGGGCGGCGAAACGGAAGACCTGCCAGAACGGAAAGTTCCAGGGCATCACGGCAAGGACGACCCCCAGCGGCTCGAACGTGACGAAGCTCCTGCCGGCATCGGTCTCGATGGCCTCTTCGGCCAGGAACCGTTCGGCGTTTTCGGCGTAATATTCGCAGACCCAGGCGCACTTCTCGGCCTCCGCCCGGCCCTCCCGCACCGGTTTGCCCATCTCCGTCGCCATGAGCTTCGCGTATCCCCCGGCGTTGTCTCTGAGTACTCCGGCCGCCTCCCGCATGAGCTTCGACCGCTGGGAAAAGGGCGTCTTCCGCCAGCCGAGAAACTCCCGGTGGACATCCTCGATGGTCGCATCGACCACCCCGGGCGGCATCTCCTGGTACTGTACGGTGGACTCTCCCGTTGCGGGATTGATCACCTCGATCGTCATCTGTCACCTCCACGCCGCTGAGTATTGATGTCGTCGATGGCCTCTATCCGGCACTCTCCTCGACGGAAAAAATGCGCTGCTCAGTTTCTCCCCGGTGCCCCCGGTCGGACCGGCCTCACGTGTGTGTACGTCTGCGCCGGCGCCGGCGGCTTCCGCTTCCGGGAACGGTCAGAAGAACTCCGGCGTCGCTGACTGGTCTCTGGGGGTGTCGATGAAGTATTCGTTGTCACCCTGGAGCAGTGAGGGGCTGTGTATCTCGCAGGGGCCGGTGGGCTCCGTCCCCTCGATGAAGACCTCGTAGTAGACCAGATCCCGCGGACAGTAGTCCGTCGCCAGGAGACCGGATGCCTTGCAGATCCTGTCGGTGACGATGCCGTCCGGCACGGGAAAGGTCTTCTCGGGCAGCGTGTCGTGCGCGACCTTCATGAACTCCGTCCAGATGGGCAGTGCCAGCCGGGCTCCGCTCCCCCTGCGGATGATCGTCTGTACGTCGTCGAACCCGACCCACACCCCGGTGACCAGGTCCGGTGTGAAGCCGACGAACCAGGCATCGGTGTAGTCGGTGTTCGTTCCCGTCTTCCCCCCCGCGGGTCTCCTGAATCCCCACGCCCGGGTGGACCTGCCGGTGCCGTAATCGACGACGTCTTCGAGGAGCGAAGTCATGATGTAGGCTGTCTGCGGCGGGACCGCCTGCTCCCGCTTGACCCGGTTTTTCTCCAGGACGTTGCCTTTCGCATCGACGACCTTCGTGATGTATATCGGGGTCACCCTGAGACCGCCGGTCGGAAATGTGGCGAACGCCGCAGTGAGCTCGAGCGGTGTGACGTCGCCCGCTCCCAGGGCGAGCGACTCGACGAGCGGAAGGTGGCTGTCGATTCCCATGCGCCGGGCGTATACCGCCGCGGTCTGCGGACCTATCTTCATGAGCAGCTTGATCGAGATCATGTTGATCGACTGCGTCAGCGCTTCCCGGAGGACGGTGGGCCCCCTGAACGTGCGTTCGTAGTTCGTCGGCTTCCACACGGTTCCGTCGGACTGGGGGATGGAGACGGGGGAGTCGATGATGATGGTGGACGGGGGAATGCCGTTGTCGATCGCCGCCGTGTAGAATATGGGCTTGAACGCGGATCCCGGCTGTCTCCTGGCGGAGACGGCGCGGTTGAACTCGTTGTCGCTGAAATCCCGGCCGCCGACCAGGGCCTTCACGTGACCGGTGAAGGGCTCCAGCGCGATCAGGGCTCCCTGCAGATACTCGGTGGTTCCCTCCTTGCTCTTCTTCCCTTCCCGGCGTTCGATCACATCGGAGTAGGTGGGGTGCCGGTAACCCGGAAACTCCTCTATCCTCTCGAGACCCTCCTCGAGGATCCGGTCGGCCTCGCGCTGCAGGTCGACGCTCATGGTCGTGTACACCCTGAGCCCGCCCTTGTAGAGGCGGTTGGTGCCGTACTGCTCTTCCAGGTACTGGCGGACGGTTTCGATGAAATACCGGCCGACAGTCTCGCTCGTGTCCCCCGAAGCCGCTGCGAGCGTCACCTCCTCCACATCGATGTCGGCATCCACCGGATAGCCGCGCTCCTCCATGAGGCGCAGGACCGTTCTGGTCCGCTCGATCGACGTCTCCAGGTTGAGCTTCGGCGAGTACCGGGCCGGCCATCGGGGGATGCCGGCGAGCATGGCGCACTCGGTGAGGGAGAGCTCCCAGACGTGCTTGCCGAAGTAGATCTGTGCCGCCGATTCGGCCCCCCACGCTCCGGATCCGTAGTAGATCTGGTTGAAGTAGAGCTCGAGGATCTCGTCCTTCGAGTAGGTGTTCTCGATCTCCAGTGCGAGAATGGCCTCCTTCACCTTCCGCATGAGGGTCTTTTCGGGATTGAGGAAGAGATTGCGGGCGAGCTGCTGGGTGATGGTGCTGCCTCCCTGGACGATCCGGCGGTGGCGCAGGTTCACGTACACGGCGCGGAGGATCCCCTCGAAATCCACGCCCCAGTGCGAATAGAAGTTCTGGTCCTCGACCGCCAGGGTCGCCTCGATGAGGTCGCGGGGCAGCTGCGACAGCCGGATCGGGATCCGCTTCTGTTCGTAGAACTCCTCGATGACCTCGCCTTCGCTCGAGTACACCCTGGTGATCAGGCCGGTCGTGTAGTCCTTGAGCTCCAGCCTGCCGACCGAGGGGAGGTCCCGGCTGAGGGAGAGGTAGGCGCCCAGACCCGCTCCCATCGCCAGCGAGACGACGATGACTCCCGCGAGTGCGGCGTTTCTGAGCAGGCGATACTGCGATGCCCTGTTCTTTTCCTTCTCTGTCATGAACCTGCTCCCGAGTGTGGCTGGCCGACATCGATTGTCACCGGAAAATGCGTGCAGGGGCGAAGATTTGTCCCGGTTGCCACACTGGGCTATTGTAACACCCGTCCGGTGACCAGTCAAGGTCGCCGGCGTTCCGGACGGAGCACGGAGTCCGGATCCGGCAGTTGCTTTTACCGCAGCCGTTTATTACATTTGTCCGAACTCCCATCGGTTACCTCTACACGCCGCAGGGGAAAGTGTTTCAGCCCATGAATCAGGACGCACCGCGAAAGAATTTTCCGCCTCTCAATGAGCAGATGGACGCCATCCTCAGGGGAACCGTCGACGTCATCCTGGAGGAGGAGCTCGAAGCGAAGATCAGGCGGTCGATCGAAACCGGGGAGTCGCTCCAGGTCAAGCAGGGGTTCGATCCCACCACGCCGGACCTCCACCTCGGGCACACCGTTCAGATCCGAAAGCTCAAGACATTCCAGGAACTCGGTCACCGGGTGAACGTCGTCATCGGCGACTTCACGGGGATGATCGGCGATCCCTCCGGGCAGGACGAGACTCGTCCCCGGCTCACCCGGGAGGACGTCCTCGCCAACGCCCAGACCTACAAGGATCAGATCTTCAGGATCCTCGATCCCCGGAAGACCTCGATCTCGTTCAACAGCTCGTGGCACTCGAAGCTCAGCTTCGAGGAGGTGATTCTGCTCGCGTCGAAGTACACGGTGGCCAGGATGCTCGAACGCGACGACTTCGAGAAGCGCTACCGGGAAAACCGCCCCATCACGATCCACGAGTTCCTGTACCCGCTGGTCCAGGCCTACGACTCCGTGGCTCTGAAGGCCGACGTCGAGCTCGGGGGGACGGACCAGCGCTTCAACCTCTTCGTGGGCAGGGACATCCAGCGTGAGTTCGGGCAGGAACCGCAGGTGCTCGTGCTCCTGCCGCTTCTGGTCGGGACCGACGGGGTCCGGAAGATGTCGAAGAGCCTCGGCAACTACATCGGCATCACCGAGCCGCCGGCCGAGATCTTCGGGAAGACGATGTCGATCCCCGACGAGCTCCTGGTGGACTACTTCCTGCTCCTGACATCGCTTCCGCCGGCCGAGATCGACGGTATCAGGAAGGGCCTGAAGAAGGGAAGCCTGAACCCGCGTGACGCCAAGCGCCGGCTGGCCAGGACTCTCGTCGCCATGTACCACTCGGAGGAGGCGGCAGGGGAAGCCGAGGAGCGGTTCGACGGGCTCTTCGTGAAGAAGGAAGTTCCCGACGACATTCCCCGGGTGTCGGTGAAGTGGGACGAAGCCGAGATCTGGCTCCCCCGGCTCCTCGCGGAGGCGAAGCTCGTCCGGTCCTCATCCGAGGGGAAGCGCCTCATCGAGCAGGGCGGGGTGACGGTCGACGGCGAGAAGGTCGACGACCCCACTCTTCAGGTGGCGGCGAAAGGAAGCTTCACGGTCAAGGTCGGAAAGCGCCGCTTTGCCCGCGTCTCGTTCAAGAAGTAGCCCCGCGGAAGGACAGTCGTTCACTGCATCAGATGCAGCCCTGCCACAGGATAACCTTCACCCCCGGTTGCTTGACTCCCCGACGGTCCGGCGTAGATTATACATTCTGGGGTCTCACGGCGGCCGGCCCGCCTGCCAATCACGTAAGCCATAACATTCCAACATCTTATGCCGAAATTCATCCGCATCAGAGGCGCCCGTCAGAACAACCTGAAGGGGATCGACCTCGACATTCCGAAACAGACGCTCACGGTGGTCACCGGCCTCTCCGGCACGGGGAAATCGTCGCTCGTCTTCGACACGATCTTCGCCGAGGGGCAGCGGCGCTACATGGAGTCGCTGTCGACGTACGCGAAACAGTTCCTCGAGAAGCTCGAGCGGCCCGACTACGACGTCATCGAGGGGATACGCCCGACCATCGCTATCGAGCAGAAGAATCCGGTGAAGAC
>CAZMKB010000064.1:0-11095 GCA_964566685.1 uncultured Gemmatimonadota bacterium
ACATATACCGATCCGGGAGCATATGCCTATTTGTACGAAAATCTTCCCGATTCCCTCCTCTTCCTCATTCCCTCCCGGCGCTCCGATACCGGCATGCTCATGGACTGGCGGGCCGCGTCCAGGCTGCCATGGGGCATCGTGCTCCTGTTCGGCGGCGGGTTCGCTCTCGCAGGCGGAATGACCGAGTCCGGCCTGTCCTACTGGCTGGGGACGCAGTTCACCGGCATGAGCGACACGAGCCCCCTCCTCCTCGTGTTCGTCCTCTGCATCGCATTCACCTTCCTCACCGAATTCACGTCGAACACCGCCACGGCGGAAACTATCCTCCCGATCCTCGCCACCGCATCGGTTTCTCTCGGTCTCAACCCGCTCTTCCTCATGATACCAGCGACGATTTCATTCTCCTGCGCCTTCATGATGCCGGTCGCCACTCCCCCGAACGCCATTATCTTCGGCAGCGGCCGTGTCAGGATTTCCGAGATGGCCCGCGCCGGCATCGTGCTCAACGTCATCGGTGCGCTCCTGATAACAGCGGCGACGTTCATCGTCATCATCCACGTGTTCGACATCGCCGTCGCAGAATTACCCGCCTGGGCCTCGTTCGAGTGAGACAGGGCCATGGCCGGAAACTTCTCTCTCCCTGAAACGTAGAGAGAGGAAGAGATGCTCGAGAAAAGTAGACGTCCGAAGAACCCATCCCTCTCGACGGAGGCAGTCATGTGCCGCTCGTTCCCGAACACGATGCTCGTTCTCCTCGGGAGCCTCCTTTTCACTCCACCGCTCGGTGGTATGGAAGGCAGGCTCTTCATGTACCCCGACATTCACGGCGATGCGATCGTTTTCACCTACGAGAACGATCTCTGGATCGCGGACGGCGAGGAGGAGCCCGCACGCCGGCTGACCTCGCACACGGGATGGGAAGGCCGGGCGAAATTCTCTCCCGACGGATCGCAGATCGCATTCACGGCGAACTACGACGGCGGATGGGACATGTACGTCATGCCCGCTGTGGGCGGCGAGCCGAGACGTCTCACCTGGCACCCCGCCGGCAACTTCCTGATCGACTGGAGCAGAGACGGCCGTCGCCTGCTCTTCCGTTCACGACGGCGGGACGCCACCGGCTCGTACTCGCAGCTCTACAGCGTCTCCGTCGAGGGCGGGTATCCCCGGCAGCTGCCCGTCGACAGGGTAAGGTACGCCTGCGAATCTCCGGACGGAACGCAGCTCGTCTTCAACAGGTTCGCATCGGACGCGATGAACTGGAAGGGCTACCGCGGCGGGCGCCAGCAGGATCTCTGGGTCACGGACCTCTCCGGAAAGAACTTCGAACGCATCACCCACTGGGAGGGCTTCGACAACCATCCCATGTGGCACGAGCGGGGGATCTACTTCACCTCCGACCGGGAGGACGGCCGGCTGAGCCTCTACTGGTACGACCCGGCCGGCCGTTCGATCAGCAGGAAGACCCGTGAGACGGTGTGGGACGTGCAGTACCCCTCGATGGGCGGAGACCGGATCGTCTACGTGAAAAGCGGCCGGCTCCATGTGTTCGACATCACCGGCGAATCGTCCCGCAGGCTCGAGATCACCGTCCCCTCGGACAGGGCCTGGATGAGGCCGAGCTACATCGATCCCACCGATTACATCGAATCCGTTACGCTCACGGCGGGCGGTGACACCGCGGTGGTGGAAGCCAGGGGGGACATTTATCTCCTCGACCGCGAGGACGACCGGGTGGTCAACCTGACGGAGACGCCGGGCTCGCGCGAGATCCACCTGGCACCATCCCCCGACGGCAGGTGGATCGCTTTCTTCTCCGACCGCACGGGCGAGTACGAGCTCTACATCACGGAACCGCGCCCCGGGTCGGAGTGGATTCCGCTGACACGGAATTCCTCGACATACTACTACGAGCTCGAGTGGTCACCGGACTCGGAGAAGATTCTCTTCGGGGACAAGGACCTCAGGATCTTCTTCGTCGACATCGAAGACAGGGAGCCGATCCTGGTCGACCGTTCGATATACCAGAAGGACAACGAGATCTTCTGGCGGTACCGTGACTACACCTGGTCGCCGGATTCAAAGTGGGTCGCGTACTCCCTGGTCGACGAGAATCTGAACAGCTCCCTGTTCCTGTACGAGATAGAGAGCGGCGAGCACACGAGGCTGACCGACTGGACCTACGACGATTACTCCCCGGCCTTCGATCCCTCGGGGAAACATCTCTTCTTCCTCTCGAGACGGAACTTCGAGCCGCTGCTCGACCCCTTTATGGACAACAACGTCAACGTGAACACAGCGGGGATCTATCTCTTTCAGCTGCAGGCAGGCCGGAAGCCGCCGTTCGAGGACGGGTGGGAGGCCGGCGAGGAGGATGGCGGAGCAGAAGGGGAAGTACCGGCGCTGGAGCTCGTGGGGATCGGCGGCCGACTCTTCCGGGTTCCGGTGCCCTTCGGAACGTACAGTGATCTTCGTGCCGGCGGGCAAAGCATCTTCTACCTGGCCCGGGACGACTGGGGATTTCCCTCTCTCGAGGAGTTCCTGAGGCCGGGTTCCGTCACCACTTACCGACTCATGTGCTACGACCCGGCCGGGGAGGAGGAGACGACCGTCATCGGCGGCATCGGCCGGTACGTTCTCTCACCGGACGGCGGCATGGCGTCCTACCGGATCGGAGACATCTTCGGCGTCGTCGACACCGGCACCGAGAGCGGGGCCGGTGAGGGCATGATCATCCTCTCCCCGGTGAGCCAGCGGGTGGACGTCCTGGAAGAATACCGCCAGATGTTTCTCGAGTCCTGGCGGCTCCTCAGGGACTTCTTCTACGACCCCGCCATGCACGGGAAGGACTGGGAGGCCATCCGGGAGAAATACGAGGATCTCATCCCCTCTGTCGGGAACAAGGATGACCTGAACTGGATTCTGGGCGAGATGACGGGCGAGCTCACCGCCTCTCACGAGTACATCTTCGGCGGGCCGGAGGGCTCGTCCTTCGACAGGGTCCGGGTGGGACTCCTCGGAGCCGACCTGGTACCCGACGAAGAGGCCGACGCCTACCGGTTCGAGCACATTTTCGAGGGCGTGCCCTGGGAGGACGGTCTGGAGGCACCGCTCGACAGGGAGGACATCCACATCGAGGAAGGTTACTACCTCTTCGCCGTCGACGGGGAGCGGATCCACGCCGGGGAGAACTACCTCTCCCGCCTGGTGGACAAAGCGGGACAGGAGGTGAGGATCCTCGTCGGCGAGAGGCCCGACGTGTCAAAGGCGACCGAATACACCGTCCGCACCATTGCCGACGATGGAGAGCTCAGGTACCGCGAGTGGATCGAGGGCAACCGGAGGACGGTCGAGGAACGGTCGGGAGGCCACATCTGCTACCTCCACCTCACGGACATGGACGAGGAGGGAATCGCGCAGTTCGAGCGCGATTTCCGGGCATACCGCCACTGCGGCGGCCTCGTCATCGACGTCCGCGAGAACGGCGGAGGATTCGTGTCCTGGTTCATCATCGACAAGCTCGAGCGTGTTCTCCTCTACTTCACGCGCACCAGGGACTTCGTTCCCATGCGGTATCCCCACGGGGTCCACCAGGGTCCGAAGGTGGTCATCTGTAATGGCGGCACCGGCTCGGATGGAGAGATCTTCACGCAGCACTTCAAGGATCTGGGCCTCGGCACCGTCATCGGGACACCGACCTGGGGCGGGCTGATCGGCATCATCAACATGATCCCGCTGGTCGACGGCACACTGATAACCCAGCCGAACGTCGGATTCTTCAACGCTGCGAGCCAGTGGATCATCGAGAACGAGGGGGCCCGGCCTGATGTCCTGGTGGAGAACGATCCCGCATCGGTTCTGGCCGGGCGGGATCCTCAGCTCGAGCGGGCTATCGAGCTCATCATGGAGAAACTGGAGAGCGAGCCGCCGGTGTCGGTCGGCCACCCCGCCTACCCGGTGAAGTGAACGGCACGCCGATCGGATCGGCATGGGGTGCGGGCGAATATCCCAGCCATCTGATGAATTTCGGCGCCGGGCCGGCCTCGACCGGGACGGAACCCGACGTCCACCACATCGTGTCAGGTGCGTTGCCGAGGTAGTTCGTCACGACGGCGCCTGCAAAACCGCTCCTGAACGGCAGGGTGACGACCGAATCGGCACCGTCCGACCACACGACATCGATGTCGGTGAGCCCGGTGGCCGCGTTCATGAAAGAGTACCGGAACCAGCCCACGGTGTCGGCCGCCTGGAAGACATGGCGGGCCGTGAGATGGCGGGACAGCGTCTTCATGGCATAGTACGGCGGAAGGAATTCCCCGCCGTGGTAGTCGTACATCAGCTTCAGATTCTCGAAGTTGTGCGAGACGGTGTCGAGAGTGAACGGATACCAGGCCATCGAGGGGATACCAAGCATGGACGTGATCAGGTATCCCTTGACCAGCTCCTGCGCGGCGGTGACATCCGGCACCTCATCCCTCTCGTCTTTCACACCGTGCTCCAGATCGACGAGCGGCAGCTCGAAGCCGTTTTTCTCCATCTTCCACCTCAGCCAACCGACGATCTCGTCGATGTACTCATAGTGCATGTAGTAGTTGTAACCGATGACGTCCAGATTCGCCGCGTGGTCGGGTGTCATGATGGCGTCGCTGAACGGTATGCACCAGTTCCCGAAACTGCTGTTCAGGAAACCGAGAAGCTCCTCCAGGGAATTCACCTGGAAGTGGTCGTTTCGACGAGCCTGGTAGCCGTTCCAGAATGCCACCGCCTCCTCAGCCTTCCCCCCGTCTATCATGTCCCGGGTTATGAGATACGGCAGGGCCATGGCCGGGAACTTGTTTCCGATGATCACGCAGTGGGGATTGGCGGCCTTTGCAGCTTCGTACGCCACGGCGACCAGCTGTTTGTACTCTTCCGGTGTGCCGTACCACTCGTACCGTGTCAGGGGATCGTTCTCGATGATGAAATGATCGATCGTTCCGGCGAAGTGATCGACGAGGCGAAACACGAGATCGTAGTAATCGTCGTAATCGAGAGGCGGCGCCGACGCGCTGGACGGAATCGGCATGCCGAGTATGGAGCGGGAGGCGTTGTTCGTGGCCCAGCATTGCCGGGTCCGCAGGTTGACGACGGCGAACATGTCGTTCGGTTCCAGCGAGTTGTGGTACCAGTTCTCGATCAGGCCGAAATTGAACAGATCCTGTTCCGGCTCGATCTGGCTCCATGCGAACTGCCGGATGACGTAGGACATGCCGGCTGCCCGCGCATCGTCGGCGAGCTCGTCTTCACCGAGCGAGTAGATGCCGTAGGGTGTTCGTGAGCCTGCGAGGCATTCCGGAGAAGAGACGAAGAGGACCGCCACGAAAAGAAGAACGATCCCCCGAAAAGCGGTGAGGCGTGCGTTCATGAACTCCTCCATGCTGTAAGACAGATCGAGCCTTCAGAGTGTATACAGATTACCACCTTACCGGGCAGCATCCGTGGAGAAATCCCCACCGGTCATCGTAGCACACCTGTGGGAATTTGTCAATGATATTTCAGCGCTACATTCTCTCCCGTCTCCTCTCACCCCGGTTCTGGCTCTTCAAGCTCCGCCTCCTGCTCTCGCACGGCGAGCCGGGGAAGTACCTGTCTCTCGGCCTCAGAGGGATCGCAGGCAGGGGCACAACCGGAAGCTGAACACCGACCCGAACAATTTCCGCCCGGTGCTCGTATAGTGTTCACATGACGATCCGCCCGGAATTCCCGCATCGACGGGTCTGACGGCGGATGAACGGGTTCCTAATGAGAACGGTACGACCAACATGCCCGTATTCGGGAGGAGCCGGCAAACACACCACTTGAAGGCCCGGCGGCGCCCTCTTACCGGAATGCCGGATCGGCGGCGACCCGGCCGCACGCAGTCTGTCCGATTCCGTCAGCGCGACGGAGTGAAAGGAGAAACACCATGCGAACAATCACGTTCTTGCTGGCCGCATCGCTGATGGGTGCGGTCGTCCTCGGCTCGATCGGTTGCAGCTCAGAGCGAACGGAGGAGGCGCGGGAGGAAACCGTGCAGTCCGAGAAGATCCCTGTCACGACGTCCTCCGAAGTGGCCATGAAATCCTTCCTCGGGGGCCGGGAGCTCTCGGAAAAGCTCCGCGGGCAGGAATCGCTCCGCTACTTCGAACAGGCGATCGCCGAGGATCACGATTTTGCGATGGCCCACCTCTACCTGGCCCTCTTCAGCCCCAGCGCGAAGGCGTTCTTCGAGAACCTCGAGAAGGCCGTCTCTCTGTCCGCCGGGGCCACGGAAGCGGAACGGCTCTGGATCAGGGGCGTCGAGGCCGGTGCCAGCGGTCTCCCCATGGAGCAGAGGAGGTACTACCAGGAACTGGCCGCCGCCTACCCCGACGACGAGCGGGCCCACACGCTTCTCGGGAACCACTACTTCGGGCAGCAGGAATGGGAGCTGGCCATCGGGGAGTTCACCCGGGCCATCCAGATCAACCCCGGGTACTCGCAGCCGTACAACCAGCTCGGCTACGCTCACCGGTTCCTGGGGAACTACGCCGAGGCCGAGCAGGCCTTCAAAAAATACATCCAGCTGATCCCCGGCGATCCGAATCCCTTCGATTCCTACGCCGAGCTTCTCATGAAGATGGGACGCTACGAGGAGTCGATCGCCTCCTACCGGAAGGCGCTGGAGCAGAATCCGAACTTCGTCGCGTCGCACATCGGCATCGCCACCGACTACAATCTCATGGGCGAGCACGACAGGGCCAGGGAGCAGCTCGAACAGCTCTATCGTATCGCCCGGAACGACGGTGAGCGGCGGGCCGCCCACTTCGCCATGACCGTCAGCTACATGGACGAGGGCAACGTGCAGTCCGCACTCGAAGAGCAGGAGAAACAGTTCGAGCTCGCGAAGAAGATCGACGATGCGGCGGCCATGGCGGGAGACCTGATCGTGATGGGGAACATCCTCCTCGAGAACGGAAAGCCTGACGCCGCAGCGGAGAAATTCCGGAAGTCGTTCGAGACGATGAAAGAATCGAACCTCTCACCTGAGGTCAAGGAGAACGCCCGGCGCGGCTACCTCTACAACATGGCCCGTGTGGCGCTGAAAAAGCAGGATCTGGAGGAGGCCAGGGGCCATGCCGAAGAGTTCCACCGGGAAGTCACTTCGGTGAATAACCCCCTGCAGATCAAGCTGGCCCATGAGCTGGCCGGAACGATCGCCATGGAGGAAGAGGACTACGAGCGCGCCCTCGAGGAGCTCCGGCAGGCGAACCTCCAGAACCCGTACAACCTGTACCGGATCTCTCTGGTGTATGGGAAGAAGGGCGAGAAGGAGAAGGCCGTGGAGTACTGCCGTCGGGCAGCACGGTTCAACGCCCTCAACTCCCTCAACCACGCCTACATCAGGACGAGAGCGGAGAACATGCTGGCGTCGATGTAGCGGTCCCCTCGATCCCGGCGGAGCGAGGCAGTGCTCCACCGGGCTCCACCGAATCCCCGGGCCAGGCGATTCCGAGGGGAAATCAGGGCACTCCCCCCGCGCCCGACGGCGCCGATCGACCGATTGACATCCCGGCGGGCTTCTGATATAATGAGACGCTTCCAGCACGAAGCGGCTCTGTTCGCGGACACGGTGATGATACGCGGCGGCTCCGGGATTCACCGACTCCCATCGTTGTCCGGCTGCCTCACCGCCACCGGTCGCCATCGCACTTCTGAACAGGGCTTGGAATCCACGTCATTCGATTCGAGGGGAGACAACATGAGACTCTGCGCATTCATCGTCACGACAGCGGTTCTTCTCCCGGTCCCGGTGACACCGGGCCGCACGACGGACTTCCACGCGGTCAGGTACCAGGTGCCGCATCCTCTCTCCTACGTCCAGTCCTCCACCGGACTCGAGTTCCCGGAATGGGACGGCGGAAGGAGCGAGCTCGAGTTCGGCGACGTCGACGGCGACGGGAACGTTGACATCGTGACGATCGGCGATCACGGCTCCCCGTACATCAACACCGACGAGCACGGCGTCATGGTCTACTTCGGGGACGGGACGGGTTCCTGGAACGTCTTCATGAACGGCGACTTCGGATACGGAGGCGTGTGCCTGGGCGATGTCGACAACGACGGCCTCATGGACGTCGGGTACGCCATGCACCACAACTACTCCTCCACCGATTTCGGCGACCAGCTCATCGAAGTCGCCCTCGGCGACGGCACCGGCGAGAACTGGACTCCC
Source organism: uncultured Gemmatimonadota bacterium (assembly GCA_964566685.1). Lineage (GTDB taxonomy): Bacteria > Gemmatimonadota > CAZMKB01 > CAZMKB01 > CAZMKB01 > CAZMKB01. The sequence goes on from CAZMKB010000064.1 coordinate 8,234, forward strand.
TGGGACGACGGCATGGCGCAGAACGGCGAATCGTGGGGCATGTTCTGCACCGACTTCGCCGACGTGAACAACGACGGCTTCCTGGACATCGCCGCGAACTCCTTCGGCAGCGGCTCGGGAATCCACGTCTACCTGAACCAGGAAGACGGCACCTGGTCGCAGAGCTACGGTTTCCTGGGCGGGAACTCCTCGATGGACCTCGTGTTCGGTGACGTGAACAGCGACGGCAACGCCGATTTCGCGGCCTCACACGAGTACGGGACGGTGTACCTGGGAGACGGCACGGGCGGTTTCACCCCGGCCGACGGGAACCTGCCACCCGAGCCCTGGGGGACCAGGAACGGTCCGGACCTGGGAGATATCGACAACGACGGTTACCAGGACCTCTCATTCGTGAACTCCGAAGGCGGAGTCGAAGTGTGGCGGTTCGAAGACGAAAACCTGTGGGCAGAGGCTTCGAGCGGACTCCCCGCCAGCGGAGATTACGAGATCACGCAGCTCTTCGACATGGACGTGAACGGGACCATGGACCTCGTCGCAGCCGGCTACGGAACCGTCTCGGTGTGGAAGGGCGACGGAACCGGGAACTGGAACCAGGCCGCCGAGTTCGCGCTCCCCGCCAACCCCGGCTACGTCAACGCGCTCAGAACGGGATCGGATGTGGACCACAACGGTTACCCCGACATCGTGCTCCTCGACCAGGAAGGGCCATGGTACAACCAGATCAACCAGCTCCGCTGCTACCTGGAGGCTTCGTCCTGGCCGGGGCTGTCCGTCAGAATCACCTCCCCCCGGATGTACGAAACCCTGAAGACGGGATCGGTCAGGTTCATCGAGTGGGTGAGCAGGGTGGCGGGGGACTCCTCCACGGTGGATCTCGAGCTCTCCACCGACGGTCCCGAGGGACCGTGGACACCGGTGGCTTCTGACCTGCCGAACAGCGGCCGTTTCCAGTGGACGGTGGCCTCGGATTCCGCGTCGGCCGGCTGCCACCTGAGGGCCACGGTGACGGACGGCGAAAACCAGAGGAGCAGTGTCAACTCTCTCCCCTTCACCATCGTCGACGGGGGATCCCGCTGATCGTCAGTAGCCTGAGTTCTGCTTCCAGAAGATCTGGACGGCGTCGTCCCACCGGCACTGGAGAGCCAGGCGCCGGGACTCCTCGGACATCCGCCGTCTGAGTGAGGGTGAATCGAGAATGGCGGAGATCGCCTTCGCCAGGGCAACTTCGTCCATCGACGCCGTGACGATCCCACTCGTATCGGGATGGATAACTTCCTGGGCCCCGCCCGTGTCCGAGACCACGGCGGGCAGCCCGGACGCCTGCGCTTCGAGAACCGCATTCCCGTAAGTGTCGGTGGTACTCGGGAACACGAAGATGTCCGAAGACGCGTAGGCACTCGAGAGATCGGCTCCTTCCAGCACCCCGGTGAAGAGCACGTTCTTCCCCTCGAGCCGCCTGGCGAGCTCCTCCCGGTACGGACCGTCCCCCACGACCACGAGGAGCATGTCGTTCCTCTTCTCGGAGAGGAGCTCGAACGACCTGGCGAGGACGTCCAGGTTCTTCTCCTTCACGACCCGGCCGACGTAGAGCAGCTTTATCTCGTGGTCGCAGTTCCAGCGCCGCCAGAAAACGGGATCACGCCTCTCCGGGGTGAACATCTCCGTGTCGACCGCCTTCGGGAAGATCCGCATCTTGGACGGATCGAAGCCGTGGTCGACCAGGTAGGAACGGTAGTAATCCGAAGCGATGTAGATGGTGTCGAGGCTGTTGTAGAACCAGGTGATGTACTTCCAGGCGATGTCGTGGAAGGTCTGGTTCTCGGTGTGAATCTTCACGTAGAGCGGGATGTCCGTATGGAAGATGCCGACCGATTTTATTCCGAGCACATTCGAAGCTATGAGTGCCGTGAGACCGACGGGACCGGGCGTGCTGATGACGAGCCTGGTGTAGCCCTCGAGCTCGCAGTGATGCACGATGTCGAGCCACGACGGGAACGGAATCTTCTGGTACTCGCTTCCGGGGATCTGAAACATCCCGAGGGGCGGGAAGTTCCGGCATCTGATGGTGGGATCCGGCTCTCCCTCATGAGCGCAGATCACCGTGATGTCCTTCCCGCGGGCGCGGGCTTCCCCCACCATTCTCCGGATGGTCATGGTCACCCCGTTCACCTCGTCGAAGGTGTCGGTGAACCAGGCCAGCCTGTCGTGCTGGTAATCCCAGGCAATGTCGAACTGTGCGGCAATCCTCCTCAGGCGGTCCCGGTCCTTGTTCTGGTGCGAGGAAGCGATCAGGTACGGCATCAGCGTCGTGAAGAGAGATGCCAGTGAGCCGGCGGAGCTGATGCTCTCGTTCAGGTGCCCCCGCAGGAATTTCCGACCGAACGCGCCGAGGAGCCGTTCGAACAGCCTGTTCGAGAGCCCGCTCACCGACTCGAATATCATCTCGTTGAGGCGCTCGAAATCGCTGTTGTCCCGTTTATCCGGCGGTGTCGACCAGATCTTCCGGTAGAGGGACTTGACTTCCCTGAACGAGAAGAGCGTATCTACCTGCTTCTTCCGCCTCCATCTCCGGGGATCGAGCCTTCCCGCGACGTACCTCAGTCCACCGGTGAAGGAGAATCCCACCGCTTCCTCCCCCAGCACTTTCCTCGTGATGTAGCCTGCCGAAATGATGTCCGAATCGACCGGAGTGTCCGTGAAGACCTTGTCCCGCAGGAAGTGGTAGCAGCCGTGATAGATGCTGTGAGCAAGGCTCGTGGACGTTCCGTCGACACCCCCCGCCCTGCCCGAGGATGAGGCGATACCCCGGATGAACCCGCCGCACGAATCCGCATTTTCGACGGCGGTCCACGCTGATCC
>CAZMKB010000064.1:11105-14372 GCA_964566685.1 uncultured Gemmatimonadota bacterium
AAGCAGCCCCGTGTGGTCGTCGGAGCCGCCGGTCCTTCCCCTCTTCCAGGGTCTCTCCCCGACCGGTGTCAGGTCATGCTTCTCCGCCAGCCGTTCAATCCTCTCCGGGGTGACGTCGTCCAGAAGGCGGGATATGAGGCCGTTGAACGCCCTGCTCCGGCCGCCGTTGACCTCTTCGAAATTCCGGAACAGGAGGAAGAGCCGCTCGATGTGCGTTGCGTTCAGCATGCCGTTCAGCCTGAAGAGAGGATGGGCGACGGAGTGAGTAATCGAATTCAGGTGCAGGTACCAGCTCACTTCGTAGATGTTCTCTCTGATCTTCTGGAGCTCGCGGTGAATCTCCTCCTCGATGTCGTAGACGAGAATGTGGACCTTGCAGCCGTCTTCCGGGAAATAGCAGGTGAGCTCCTCGCTGACGAACACGTCGTCCCTGCCGGCTATCTCCAGCACGCCGTCGATCGTGTCGTGATCGGTGATCGTGACCAGGTCCATGCCCCGGCCTTTCAGCGTCCGGTACAGATCCCGCGGTTCCGTGTAGCTCTCCCGGGCGTTGATCCACTTCAGATAGAACTGGCTCGGCCTGTTCGAGTACTTCGAATGGCAGTGCAGATCAGTGTAAAAGGCCATCTCTTCTCTCGCGCCTCCTCACGCGTGACCCGCCGTGTATGCAGCCTGAGGGCGGCTGTCACCGTTCCCCTCCCCGGATCTCAGTCTCCGGAGCGAGTCACGGTAGATGTCGAGAATGCGCTTCGTCGTTTTCTCCCATGAACAGTCGACGGCGACGGCGCGCGCGGCCTCTCCCATCGCTCCGCGACGTTCTTCCTCCATCGAGCACAGACGGACGACGGCATCACCGAGATCTGCGGGAGTGCTTCCGGTCACGACCCCGATGCGCTCGTCCGTGTAGCTCATGTGGCCGGAGCGCTCCGGACAGATTACGGGGAGTCCGCACGACATTGCCTCCAGCTGGGCGATGCCGAATCCCTCCCTGACAGACGGCGTGATGAACGCATCGGCTGAAGCGTATATCCGGGCGAGTGACGATTTGTCCGAAACGTATCCCCGGATCGTCACGTTCGGGAGATCCAGATCCTCCAGCCAGGACCTGCGCTCCCCCTCACCGACGACGAGGAGCCTGACCTCCCTCTTCCCCCTGTCCTCGAGGAGCCGCATAGCGTTCGCGAGCCGGTCGAGCCCCTTCTCGCGCGAGAGCCGGCCGACATAGACAATGAGGAATTTTTCAGCGTTTTTCAAGACGTCGCGCCGGAAGCCGTCGTCCGACCGGTCCGGCGAAAACGTCTCGACGTCGACCCCGAGCGGGACGACGAACGTGCCGGGTTTCCGCACCTCGGGCCGAGGATCCATGTGGAAGAGGAGCTCCTCCCGGGTGTATTCCGAATTGGCCAGGATGACGTCGTACGCGGGAAGATAGACGGTCCTGAGGTACCATGCGGAAAGGGCGAGCATGAACCTTCGGGCGAGGTCGCTCCTGAAGTAGTGAACCACGTAATCAGAGAGCCTGTCATGTGCGAAACCCGAGACGAGAGGCCGCCGCCCGAGCCCGAACCACGCCGAACGGTGCCTGAGGGCGTAGCCGAGGTAGATCAGGGTCCAGAGATCGCTCACCTCGACGACGTCGGGACGCTCCCGGGCGATGATTTTCCCCAGCCGGAACCGGAAGATGGGGAGAAACTCGAGCGGCAGGATCATGCGGTACTCGCGGTTCACGGGAAACCGCGGAGAACGAAGAACATAGGTTCGGGAATCCCCGCCGGGATCATCCCCGTATGCATCCTTCTCCCCGGGGACGACCAGCCGGAACGGAAGCCCCGCACGGTGGAGCTCCTTCTCCATGGCGTGGAGATAGGTCTTCACGCCGCCGGAAGAGTCGGTGTAGAAATTCGTACAGTACAGGATTTTCATGTGTGCTTCCGCCCGGTCCCCGAACAGAATGTGTCGATGAGCATCGAACGAGGCGGTGGCTGATCAGGAATGTCGTGCCGGAGGCCCGGGCGCCCTCGTTGAAATCGATGTAATTATAGCGTTTACCGGCAGCGGTGTCAATTTATCTCTCCCGCCTCCCATCACCCCTCCATCTTGTCAGGAAACAGCCGGGCGGTTACATTGGACTGACACGAAGGAGCCACCGGGCAGGGCCCCGGGGGAGACGACATGCGCGACATTGGAAACAGGAAACAATTCCCCCTCTGGTGGGGACGTTCTCTCTTTCACGTCTTCAACTGGAAACTCGGAGTATGGTCTGCCGTCGCCCAGTGGTTTCCCGCCTTCCTGGCCGTGTATCCGGCCGGCGTGACTACCGCCATGGGGTACGCGACGCTTCACAGCCTGTTCCGGGTCGTCTGGTCCGGCTTCTTCGGCGGCTGGACCGAACGTCTGGCCCGCGATGCGGCCAGCCGGTGGAAAGGTTACCTCAGGGGAGTACTCTACCCGAGCGTGACGTCGAACCTCATCGCCTGGGGCTATCACCTCCTCATCGGCAATCCCGAGGCAACGAGCACGGCGCTCTACGCATTTCTGGTTTCGGCATTCGTGTATGCACCGTCCACCATATTTCTCATCAGCCACCCCCGCACACGGCGCTACTTCGCTCGACCGGGGGCGCCGGAGAAGATCGTTGACGGGCCCGACGGCGCCGGGTAATATTACGCACCGGGGGAGGAAGAGGAGCTCTTTCCCGGAGAGTTCGTTCATTCCCAGCCCGGGTTATTCATCAGCGCATGAGTAATTCGGGTCAGCAGGAGATGGGGTGGCGCCGGCATCCCCCTGTGATGAAACGGACAGCCGGCCAGCGAGGGTTTACCGCCATTCCAGCAATCGATTCCACCGAGAAGATGACACCGGATCGCGGCATCCCGCCGTGGAAGGCCGCGCGGTTTCCATTTATCCTGCTCCTCGCCCTCATCGGCGTCGCCGCTCCCGCCGGGGCGACACTCCATGAGAACCTCCCGCTCGAGCACTGGGCGTACCCGGTGATCGACGAGCTGATGCTCAGGGGCTACGGCGGCGGGCTCCTCTTCATGAACCGGCCGTACACCAGGGGTCAGGTTGCAGAGCTCGTCCTCGAGGTCGAGAAGGCCGTCCTCCGGGAGGGGGGCGAGACGGGCCGGGCTCTCGACGGGTGGGCCGAGATGCTGGCAGACGAGTTCGAGCCCGAGCTGCGGAAGATGCGCGCCGACCCCGACGTGGCGTCGCGAGCCTGGCCCAGCGACCATCCCGCCGTGGCCATGATGTTCGAGGAGACGCGGC
>CAZMKB010000065.1:0-14301 GCA_964566685.1 uncultured Gemmatimonadota bacterium
TGCCGAGATCCCAGCTGTTCGCCCTCCGCTCGAAGGGTTCCGAGGAGTTCCTGACGACGGCCACGAGGTCGAGATCGCTTCCGACACCCCAGTCCCCTCGGGCATAGGAGCCGAAGTACCCCAGACGAATGAGCTCCCCATGACGTCCGGCTTCCTCCGGGATCCAGTCACGCACGGCCCTCTCCACCGTCTCCCGGTCAGGCCATTTGAGAACGGACGAATTCAAGGATCTCACCGGCATGGCGTATTGCTTCCTCGCTCTGAAGAGTACCGTAATGCTCGAACGGGGCGCCTTCGGGGTGGCCATTGGGATACCTGGACGGAATATAGGCATTGTCCAGGACTTTTCCCTTCTCGATCATCGCAGGATCGACGGGAATCGGAAGCTCCCTCAGGAGACGAGCAACGACATGTCCCCATGCTTCCTGCCCCCGAGAGAGGTGGAGTGCCTTCACCGCCTTTTCCGCAGCCTGCTGTGCCGCGAAACAGGCCCATTCGTGATGTCCCCGCTCCCGAGCCAGTTCTGCGAGTGCGAGGTCTTTCTCCGATTGAGAAAACCAGTCTTCAGCACGGTTCGACACGGGAACACCTCCGTGATTGAGAGGGGGCGATGATTTATAGGGTACCCGTACCCGGTCTCGCTGTCAAGAAGGCGGCACTGGCAAAACCGTCCGAAGTGCTCCTCGAGAAGATGGAAAAGCGGCGATTTCCCGGGACACTGTATCAGCGGCGCTCGTCCTCCTCGAGCTTTCTCCTGCGGTAGCGGAAGGTGTGGTGGTTCATGTTGAGGAGCCTGGCGGCCTTACTCTCGTTTCCCCCGGCCCGTTTCAGCGCTTCCTCGATGTAGCGGCGCTCCACGTTCCTGACGAGCTCCGTGAGATCGAGCCCCTCCTCGGGAATCACCGTCGGCCCGCCGGGAGCCCGCCCGCCCGCCTCTTTCGCCCGGGACGGATGTGCTTCCAGGCCGAGGTCCCCGGGGCCGAGCTCCCTTTCCCGGCAGATGAGGACACCTCGCTCGATGGCGTTCTTCAGCTCGCGGATGTTGCCCTCCCAGGTGTGCGAGAGGAGGGCCTCCCGGGCTTCCCGGGAGAACCCGGACACCTCTTTCCCGAACTTGCGGTTGAACTCCACTAAAAAGTGCTTCGCGAGCGGGAGGATGTCGTCACGCCGCTCGTCCAGGGACGGTATCTCGACCCGCACCACGCCGAGACGGAAGTAAAGGTCCTTCCTGAAGGAGGATTCCCCGGTCATGCGGCTGATGTCCTTGTTGGTCGCGGAGACGATCCTGGTCCGGACGTGGATGGTGCTCGTGCCCCCGACCCGGTAGAACTCTCCGTCTTCGAGGAACCGGAGCAGCTTCGCCTGGGCCTCGGGGCTCAGATCCCCGACTTCGTCCAGGAAGAGCGTCCCGCCCGCCGCCGCCTCCACGAGCCCTTTCTTCCCGGCCGGGCTCGCACCGCTGAAAGCGCCCTTCTCGTAGCCGAACAGCTCGCTCTCGATGAGGTTCTGCGGGATGGCCGCGCAGTTCACGGTGACGAAGGAGCCCTTGAAGTTCGGGCTCCGGTAGTGAATCGCGCTGGCGATCAGCTCCTTGCCGGTTCCGGTTTCGCCCACGATGAGGATCGGGGTGTCCGGGCTCCGGGCGACCCTCCCGATCAGCTCCATGACGTCCTGGATCGCGTCGCTCTCCCCGATGAAAAAGGGCAGGTTCTCCCTGAGGTAGCGCTCCTGGAGGACCTGCACTTCCTTCCTGAGCCTCACCATCTCGAGGGCGTTGCCGATGGTGACGCTCAGCTCCTCCATCTGGAGCGGTTTCACGATGTAATCGTGCGCTCCGAATTTCATGGCGTTGATCACGGTGTCGATGTCCTCGTACGCCGTGATCATGACGACCGGAACCCCGGGATCGTGCATCTTGAACTCCCGGAGAGCGCTCACCCCGTCCATGCCGGGCAGGCCGATGTCGAGCAGGACGAGGTCGGGCGGCAGGTCGCCGACCTCCTCGAGGGCGTCTTCCGCCGTGGCGTAGGTTTTCACCCGGTAGGTATCGCCCAGGTACAGGCTGATTCCCTCCCTGATGCTCTCTTCGTCGTCGACGACGTACAGGCAATAGGTGATCTTCACGAAAGGATCCTTCGAGAATGCCAGGAATGGATTATGCGCCTTCTGCCCCGGGCGCCTTCTTCCCCGGCTCGCTGTTCACGACCGGGAGTCTCACCTGGAACTCGGCGCCCGACCACCGGCTCCTCCGGACATCCAGCGTGCCGCCGTGGTCCGTCACGATGCGGTGGCACAGACTCAGACCGATGCCGGTGCTGTCGTTCTTGGTGGTGTAGAAATGATTGAAGAATCTCTTCCTGATGGCGGAAGGGACTCCCGGACCAGAATCGCTAACGCTGATGAGGACATGGTCGTTCCGCCTCTCCGAGCGCACCTCGATCTTCTTCTCCCCCTCCATGTTCTTCATCGCTTCGGTGGCATTGTTGATGAGATTCAGGATCACCTCCTCGATCAGGGTCGGATCGATGAGGCACCCCGGGAGCTCTTCGGCCAGCGATTTTTCCAGCCTGACCCCGCTCTTACGAATGGTGACCGCGGAAAGCTTGACCGCTTCCTCGATCGGCTGATTGACGTCCGCCTCGACGAACTTCGGCTCGCTCGGCTTGGAAAAATCGATCACCCGCTTGATGATCGACTCGATCTTCCGGGAAGCCGACTGCAGCTGCCCGAAGATCTTCTTCACGGTTTCCGGCTCGTCGGATCCCGCGAGCATCTGCTCCAGGGTGTTCAGGTAGATGTTGATGCCCGACAGCGGATTCCTGATCTCGTGCGCGATACCGGCTGCGATGTGTCCCAGCGAAACCATCTTGTCTTTCACGAGGAGAGCCTGCTCGAGCTCCTTCGCCCTCGTCATGTCGATCATGTTGACGAGGATGGCATCTCTGCCCCGGTAATTGATCACGCTGGCACGGCAGTACCCCCATTTCATGTCGAGTCTCGAGTCCGTGTTCCCGGAGGGATAGAACCTGAAGTCCATGTCGATGATCTTCTTCGCACCGGACCCTACCATGGAAAAACCGCTCCGGACCTTCTCCTCGTCGTCGGGATGGAGATGCAGCAGCTCGAACGAGTCGCCGGGTCTGTGCAGATGGCCCGAAATCCTCTCCTGTTCCGGATTCCGGTACATGACGGTGTCGTCCTGAACGATCAGTATCCCGGTGGGAGTGTGTTCGACGAGATCCCGGAACCGCTCTTCGTTTTCAACCAGAGCCTCCTCCAGGGCGATCTTGTTGAGCCCGAAGGCGATGTCGCCGGCTATCTCCCGGAGAAGCTCGAGCTCCTCCTCGTCGGCGGCGTACTTCTTCGGAATCGACACACACAGGAGCCCGAAGATCTTCCCGTCGTGCTCGAGCCTCACCGTCATGGCCGACCGGCCGCTGTATTTCTCGGACAGCGGGCAGTCGGTGCAGAACGTGTAGGGATCCTCGATGACCACGACCCGGTCGCTCGTCATGGCCTGCGTGGCGCAGAGCGTGAACCTGCAGGCCTCGAGCTGCTCCGCCATGGGGAGGAACTCGTCTCCCAGGCCGGCTTCGGCCGTCTCGGTGACGGTCCTCGACTCGTCCACGAGCACGATCCAGGCGTTGTAGTAACTTCTGTTCCGGACGAGACTGTCGCAGATTCCCTGGATCAGCTTCGATCTGTCCTTGGTCTTGATGAGGAGCTGATCGACCTTTCTGATGGCGCGGAGGGCGAGATACAGGTGGTCGATATTTTCCTGCCTCACGCCGGTTTCATCGTTCGTCATGGTTTCTCTTCTTCAGCGGGATCGTACTCTCAGTGCGAACTTTCCGGATGGGCCCGGTCGCCTCCATCCCCTGAAATATAGCACATCACGGCGAGGGAGACTACCCCCCGCTTTCCGCCGGAGCCTGACGAGCGGAGGCAAACCCCAGCGGATGATGTCCCGGTATGACCGGGGGGTGCGAAAGAGGGCCGGATGAGTTATATAGGGAAGAGCAGCGGATCGAAGAACGGACATTCACCGAGGAGGAACAGAATGGAACTGGGTCTCGACGGGAAGATCGCCCTCGTCACCGGGGGGAGCAGGGGAATCGGAGCTGCGGCGTCACGGGCTCTCGCCGCTCACGGCGCCACGGTCATCGTGAATTACATGCAGAACAGGGAGAAGGCCGAAGAGGTACTCGCGGAAATCGAGCAAAACGGCGGCAGCGGGAAAACAGTCCAGGCGGACGTGCGGGTGAGCCAGGCGGTCGACACGATGGTCCACAGTACGCTCCGGGAGTTTGGCCGAATCGACATTTTCGTCAACAATGCGAACATCGGCTTCCCCATCAAGCCTTTCACGCAGCTGACCTGGGATGAGATACAATCGAAGCTCGTCGGCGAGATGAAAGCGCTCTACAACTGCTCACACGCCGTTCTCAGGGACATGGTCGAACGCGGCAGCGGGAAGCTCATCTTCGTGAGCAGCGGCCTCTCGCGCCGTCCCGGGTACGGATTCGCCGCCCACGCGGCGGCAAAGGCCGCCGTCGATTCGATCGCACGGGTCATGGCGATGGAACTCGGACCCTGTGGAATCACGGTGAATGTCGTCGGTCCCGGCCTCACGGAAACGGACGCGGTGTCGGACCAGCCGGTCGAGATGAAGCAGCAGGTCGCGGAAATGACTCCGCTCAAGAGGATCGGTCTGCCGGACGACATTTCCGGGACGATCGTCTACCTGGCTTCGTCCCTGTCCGACTTCGTGACGGGGCAGTACATCCACGTGAGCGGAGGCCTGGCCATGCCGTAGAGAGGAAGCTTCAGGGCTCCTCCCGCCCGGAGCCGCCTTCCAGGGACGATGACAGGTTCTCGAGAGACCTGACGAGAGCTTCGTCACCGGCCGCCTGTGCCAGCTCCAGCGCCCGGCGGGCCGCCTCGAGCGCCTCACGCCGCATTCCTTTTCTCGCGCGGGCTACGGCAAGAGTCTGCAGCAGCACCGGATCACGATAATCGGTGAGCTCGCAGGCACGCTGTGCAAGGACAACAGACCCGGCAGGGTCGAAGGACTCGAGATCCGGGTTCAGCTTCAACCGGGCCAGGAGATTCAGCACCCTCGGCGCATCGGGATCCAGGTCGAGAGCCTTCTCCAGGTAGCGGACGGCTTCCCCGGGCCTGTCCTGACGGTGCATCAGGTGCGCGAGGCGGAAGTACAGCACAGGCTGATCGGGATGCTCCTCGATTTTTTCGAGGAGTGACGCGACGATTTTCTCCCGGCGTTCCTCCTGCATGCGGGCATAGCGGAGCCTGTCGGCGGCGAGACCCAGGTCGGGGTCGAGCGAGAGGGCTTCCTGGAAGTGATGAACCGCGTCGTCGTACTTTTCCTTCTCGAGGTAGATCAACCCGACGTTGTAGTGAGCCACCGGATCGTCCGGCCCGAACGTGAGAGCTCTCCGATACTGCGCGAGAGCACTGTTCAGATCTCCCCGGCGGAAGTGGAGACCCGCAAGGTTCAGGACGGCGTCCCGCAGTGACGGATCGTACCGAACCGCCTGCTCCAGGTGCTCGATGGCTCTCTCCGTTTCGTTCTTCTCCACATGAGCGCTTCCGATGGTGTAGTGAGCGGTCGCCAGAGCCCGGGGGGAAGGGCCAATACGCTCTCCCGCACGATCTTTTTCGCGGGAGAGAAGTTCCAGGTACCTTGTGAAGTGGAGAGCCGCCGTCTGGAGCTCATTTTCGGCCGATGCGGTCATTCCCAGGTAGTAATGGGCCTCTTCGAAATCAGGCCACAGCGACAGGATATCCGTGCACAGCTCCCTCGCCCGGCCGTATTCCGAACGGGTCAGATGGAACATGAGATTCTCGATGAACGCGAGACAGACGGCGAGGTCGTCACGATCGTTGTCTATCCGGTCGAGTGCGATCTCTTCGTTCATCGTGAACGTCGAGACATACCCCAGCGCCTGGAGCCGCTCTCTCGTGTCCGCCTCCGTCCCCGGACCGACTTCCGGCGCACTCCGGGCTTCCCCGGCAGGAAGAGAAGATTCGAGCTTCCTCCGCATATTCCGCACCCTTTCTTCTTCCTGCAGGGCGACATTGTGCAGTTCGTGAGGATCCTCCCGGAGGTCGTACAGCTCGGGGTGGGCGTCGTGGATGTACTTCCACCGGTCATCCACCAGACCGACGAGCGGATCGAACCCGAACTTGGTGAAGAGGAGCGATTCGCACGAGAGGGATCTGCCGGAAGACGGCGGCTCGCCGGAAGCGAACGATGAACGAAGATCGGCGCCCTGCACGATGGACGGAACGGGAATATCCAGAAAGCCCAGGACGGTGGGCACGACATCGATGATGCCCGCAAGGGATTCCACCCGCTTCCCCGCCGCGGGTCCGGGAGGTTTCATGATGAGGGGCACCCGGAGAGTACTCTGGTAGATGAGATACGAGTGCGTCACCTCGCCGTGCTCACCGAACCCCTCTCCGTGATCCGAGGTGATGACGAGAAATGTCTTCTCGTAGACCCCAAGCTCCTTCAGCGTGTCGATCACCTCGCCGATCGCGTCGTCGACGCAGGCTATCTCGCTGTCGTACCGATCGAGACTGTTCTCCAGGTAATCCGTCCGCTCCGCCCAACTGCCGGCCGGCTCGACGGGGGAGACAGGAGTCGTGAATCTGTACTGGAGATGCTGCTGGTAGGGCGCATGAGGATCGAAGTAGTGGAGAAAGAGAAAGAAGGCCCCGTCTCCGTGCCGCTCGAGCCAGTCGATTGCCAGGCCGGTCACCTCTTCGGCGCTGCGTTCGTTGAAGTAATAGGAGCGTTCTTCGTCGACGCGGGGCTCACCGAGGTCGTCCTCGTAGGTCGTGAATCCCTGCTGCAAGCCGGTGTGGGACGCGAGAACGAACGAACCGACCACGGCACCGGTCACGTATCCGTTCTCTTTCAGGATCTCGGCGAGCGTCACGTTCGACTCGTGCAGTCGATAGTTGTCGTTGTCCCGCACCCGGTGGAAGAGCGGGACGGTGCCGGTCAGCATGGAGCTGTGTGCCGGAAGGGTGATGGGAACAGGCGTGACGGCGTGTTCGAACAGTATCCCTTCGCGGGCGACCGCGTCGACCCGGGGAGTCGTGTCCCGGGCGTACCCGTAGCATCCGAGATGATCGGCCCGGCAGGTGTCGATGCTGATGATGAGGACATTGGGAGGCCTGTCCCGCGAAACGGTCAGGAGGCCGAGGAGTACCGCCGCGGCAAGGAGGATCACCCCCGCCGCAATCAGATATCGCCGTCTTTTTGCCGCCATCTTTACTTTTCCCGGATCGAATACGACCGCTCACCCGGAAAAACGCTTCCGGGACCGTCCCTGTCAGATCGAACCGACATCTGGATTATACGGCGGGCCGTTCGGCATGTCAATCGACCCCGGCGGTCTGCGCTGCATCCTCTCCCCCTTACGAAAGCGGGAGAGAACAAGTATGTTACATGATCGATGGCGAACAATTACCGCATTGTAATGTAGAAGAAAGGAGAACAACCATCGAATCAGGAGGGTTCATGAAGAGAACAATCTGCTTTCTTTTTGTCCTCGGCATAATTACTTCCTCCCCGGTATTCGCCCGGGAGGAGACCCGCCTTCTCCGTTTTCCGGCGATACACGGTGACCGGATCGTGTTCACCTTCGCCGGCGATCTGTATACGGTCGGAACAGGGGGTGGTGTCGCGCGCAGGCTCACCGGTCACGAAGGATTCGAGATGTTCGCGCGCTTTTCCCCCGACGGGAAGATGATTGCCTTCACCGGTCAGTACGACGGGAACACCGAGGTCTACGTCATGCCGGCGGAAGGAGGCTCCCCGACGCGGCTGACGTGGACGGCGACGCTCGAGCGGGACGATGTGACAGACCGTATGGGGCCCAACAATATCACCATGGCCTGGAAGCACGACAACAGGACGATCGTATTCCGGTCCCGAATGAGATCCTTCAACGACTTCAACGGTTCGCTGTTCACCGTCACCCTCGACGGAGGTCTTCACGAACAGATACCGGTCCCACGGGGCGGATTCTGCTCCTTCTCTCCCGATGACGGAACGATGGCGTTCAACAGGATCTTCCGCGAGTTTCGAACCTGGAAACGGTACCGCGGCGGAATGGCAGATGACATCTGGATCTACGACTTCGAGACGAAGAGCACCAGGAACATCACCGACAACGACGCATCCGACATCATCCCCATGTGGTCGGGTGACAGGATCTATTTTCTCTCCGATCGCGGTGAGGCCGGGAGAATGAACCTCTACGTGTACGAGACCGGCACGGAGGAGACCCGACAGTTGACCGACTACCGGGATTTCGACGTCAAGTTTCCCTCCATCGGTCCCGAAGCGATTGTCTACGAGTACGGCGGATACATCCACCGGTTCGACCTCGCGGCCGAAACGGCACGAAAAGTTCCGATCCGGGTCGCGGGAGACATGCTGAGCGGCCGGGACCGGCTTCTCCCCGTGGAGAAGTATATCACGAACTACGAGATCTCCCCGGACGGGAAACGGGCTCTCTTCGGAGCGCGCGGCGACATCTTCACCGTACCGGCGAAGCACGGGGCGATCAGGAATCTCTCGGGAACATCGGGGGTGCACGAGAGAAATCCGAAGTGGTCGCCCGACGGAAAACGGATCGCCTTCGTATCCGACCTCACCGGGGAGGATGAGATCTACGTCATGGACCAGGACGGCGGCTCTGAGCCCAGGCAGGTGACAACGGGAGCCGGGACATACAAGTATCAGGTGCTCTGGTCGCCCGACAGCGAAAAGCTCCTCTGGTCCGACCGGCGGCACCGCCTCCGGTACGTCGATGTGGAGACGGGAGAGATTACCGAAGTGGACCGGGCGGACGCCTGGGAAATCAGAGACTACGCCTGGTCTCCCGACAGCCGGTGGATCGCCTACCGGAGGCCGGAAGTGCGCCGGATGGCGAAGATATTCCTCTACTCGCTCGAGAACGGGAAGCGGTATCCCGTGACGGAGGAGTTGTACGAATCGAGAAGTCCCTCTTTCGATTCCGAAGGAAGGTACCTGTTCTTCGTGTCGGACCGCGACTTCGATCCCATCTACAGCTGGACGGAATGGAACCACGCCTACCGGGACATGAGCCGTATCTACCTGGTCACGCTTTCGAAAGAAGCGGAGTCGCCGTTTCGGCCCAGAAGCGACGAGGTCCTGGCGGATGACGAGGAAAAGGGAGAGAAGAAGGAACGGGACGACACGGACAAGGGTGCGAAGCGGGATGCCGTCCCGCTGACGGTCGATCCGGAAGGCCTCGCGCAGCGGATCGTCGCGCTTCCCATCGATCCCTCGAGCTACTCCGCCGTCACCTCGGTGGGTGAGAGGATCTACTACCGGCGGGACGGAGCCGGCGACGAGAAATCGCGGCTCCTGATGTACGATCTCGAGACACAGGAAGAGACCGACCTGGGCCAGATAGACGGATACGAGATCTCGGCCGATCACGGGAAGATGCTCGTTTCGCAGGAGGACTCCTATGCGATCATCGAGCTCCCGTCCGAGGAGGTGAACATCGAAGAGAAACTGGACCTCTCCGACATGAAAGTCCGGCTGGACAGAAGTGCGGAGTGGAACCAGATCTTCCATGAATCATGGAGACAGCTTCGCGAGTTCTTCTATGCACCGAACATGCACGGCGTCGACTGGGAGGCGGTCCGCCAGAAGTATGAACCGCTTGTTGCCCACGTCCGGCACAGGAGCGACCTGACCTACATCATGGGCGAGATGATCGGAGAGCTGAACACCGGGCACACCTACGTCGGAGGCGGCGATCGTCCCATGCCCGAACGTATTGCGACCGGCCTCCTCGGGACGGAGCTCGAGAAGGATCCACAGTCCGGATTCTTCAGAATCACCCGCATACTCGAAGGCCAGAGCTGGGACGAAGACCTGGTCTCACCGCTCGAAGCGATCGGGGTGAACGCCGGGGAGGGCGACTACATCGTGGCCGTCGACGGAAAGCCCACCAGCGCCATGCCCAACATCTACGAATCGCTCGTGGACAGGGCGGGAAAACAGGTGGTCCTGAGCCTCAACGGAAAGCCGTCCTTGAAGGGCCGGCGCGACGTCACCGTCGTTCCCACGGACGACGTATCCAAGCTGTACTACTACAACCGGGTCCAGGACAACATCGACAGAGTGAACGAGGCGACGGACGGAGAGGTGGGTTACGTCCACATCCCCGACATGGGCCGTTACGGCCTGGGCGAATTCGTGAAATACTTCTACCCGCAGATCTCGAAGAAGGCCCTCATCGTCGACGTTCGCGGAAACGGCGGCGGCAACGTGTCGCCCATGATCATCGAGCGCCTCAGGCGGGAAGCGGTCATGATCACCATCGCCCGGAATGCGGAACCCGTCCCCAACCCATCCGCACTGATCTACGGGCCGATGGTCTGCATCGCCGATGAATTCTCCGCCTCCGACGGCGACATCTTCACCTACCGCTTCAAGAAACACGGACTGGGCAAGGTCGTCGGCAAGAGGACCTGGGGAGGCGTGGTCGGTATCCGCGGTTCGCTGCCGCTCATGGACGGCGGGGAGCTCAGAAAACCGGAGTTCTCCCGGTTCGACCTGGAAGGAGAGGAGTGGATCATAGAGGGGAAAGGAGTCGAACCGGACATTCTCGTCGACAACGATCCTGCGAGGGAATTCGCCGGAGAGGACCAGCAGCTCGAAAAGGCTATCGAGGTCATCCTGAAAGAGCTGGAGACAAAGGAGAGGAAAGTTCCCGAACCGCCGCCCTACCCCGAAAAATAGGAGTCATCGTATGAGCCGGCACTCTCCCGACACCGCGGAGAGTGTCGGCGTACTTCAACGACGCTGGATTTCTATACGGCTCAGCCGGTGACCACCTTCACGTTGACAGCCCGGGGTCCCTTGTCCGATTTTTCGACTTCGAATTCCACGGCCTGTTCCTCTCGAATCGAATCGAAATCGGTACCCTCGAGGCTGCTCCGATGGAAGAAGATCTCTCTTCCGTCGGTGTCGAGAATGAAACCGAATCCACGGTCACGAATGAGTTTCTTGATCTTTCCGGTGTGCATTGTGTGCCCTCCCTGAGCCGGATGGGAACTCCCGTCCCGCATCCTGAAAGAGAGGGCCCGGCCTGCAAGCCGGGCCCGTTGACGCTGAAGGTTATAATTTCACGACGTTGACAGCCTGCTCGCCCTTCTGGCCCATCTGGATTTCGAATTCGACATCCTGGCCTTCTTCGAGAGTCTTGTAGCCTTCGCCCTGGATCTCACTGTGGTGTACGAACACATCAGTCTGCGATTCAGTTGTGATGAAGCCATAACCTTTCTGGTCGCTGAACCATTTGACCTTACCTCGTGCCAATCTCTTTCACCTCCTTCCATCGGTTGATTACGAATCGAACGGAATACGAAAAGGCCGCAAGCCGAGTTCAACCAGACCTTGCGGTACACGATATTCGCTCCCTTTCGTTCGCACGGGTGAAAATATATGGTTCAGGGCCGGTATTGTCAAGCCGCAGGAGCGCCGGATGAGGACGACAGGGGTCATCATGACCGTGGCTTTTGCGAGAAATCGGTGCAATCGCGTCCGTCGGTTCAACGGGTCGAATTCCCATCGAATGACGGTACTTGATTCTGCTGCCGCCCATGTCGATACAGGAGGTATGCCTCTCCCCGACCGCAGCCCTTTGTGGAAACACGAACACGAGGGAGGTCCCGATGATGCGGCTCAGAGGGAAGGAATCGGCGCTCACCGCGCTCATCATCTTCACTGCGTTTTCCATCGACGGCTGCTGCTGCGACGATGTCATCGAAAAGATCCTCGAGAAATATGACTACGTGAAGGGCATCAAATGCAAGACCGCAGGAGGGGTGAAGGGATGTCTCACCATCGAGGAGCAGGCGCATCTCGAAATCAAGGTGGAGCACGTCGTGGAGATCGACGAAGCATGCGTCTACCGTGGAACCAACACATCTCCCCAAATGAACGTGGGATTCCGGCTGCCCGATACCATGGAGAACACCGGGCAGGCTGTCTGCTTCGAGTTCAACGGGGACGCCATCTCCTTCGACCCCGACCCGCTCGGACAGGCGGAACTCCAGGACCAGTTCGGCGGCATCTGGTCGGCGTACCTGGCGAGAGATCCTGTCTTCCCGTCTCTCGACGACTCCGTGATGGACGAGATGCACTTCTCCTATCACCTGACCTTCACCGTTCCGTTCGATGAGGGGGCGACGCTCCAGGACATCGAGTACGACATCGCCGTCAGGGATCCTGACACGGACCTGTGGATGAACTCTCCCACGACACACCGGCTCCAGTTCGACACGGTACTCATCGGCTTCTCCGACCCCAGGCTGGACCAGCTGCCCATCGCCATCGCGCAGGGTGAGACACTCGCCATCGAGCGTGTTTTCACCATGCTGAAGAACGATTCGTCGCTCCGCGTCGATGCCTATCTGGTCATCAAGCAGGCCGGTAACGAGCTCGTGAGGAACCTGCTGGTGTCGCCGATGCTTCCGCCGAATAATCCCCTCGGACCGTTCTTCATTCAGTTCCCGACCGCCGCACTGGGTCCGGGGGTGTACACTGCGATGATCGAAGCGACTGAGCTCGGACAGCCGGTAGAAGTGCTCGGTAGCAAATCAGTGCAGTTCAGGGTAGAGTAGCGAGCATGGAATCGGAGCACACAGTAATACGGGAACACTGTCACCAATGATCCCCCGGATGCCAACCGGGGGATCGTCCGCAGAGTCGCTGAGAAAACCGGTTCGGGATTTCAGGGGAGCCCGTTGTCGTCCCCCTGCCGCACCGGGAAGGAGCTATTCGATGTACCCCAGGGTCCGAAGGCGCTCGAGGTACTCTTCGTCGAACGAGGACTCGACGGGGGTGTCCGTGGCCGACTCTCTTGCCCCGTAGGTTTCGATGTAGCGGATCTCGTTCTCGACCAGGTACTCCGCCTCAAGGGCCCCGGCGAAGACTCGACCGTCCATGTCGGCGGCGACGGGCTGCCCCATGAGATACAGGATCGTCGGGCAGATGTCGGTGAGGTTGATGTTTTCCTGCAGACGGACATTCTTCCTGATGACCGGTCCGGCGATGATGAACACGCCGTTGTCCGTGTGTTCACCTCTCATCAGGCCGTGGTCGGAGGAGATGATGATGATGGTGTTCGGCCGGGCTGCGCTCATGTACTGCCCGAGCACGTGATCCATGTAGAGATAGTACTTCTCGTGGACGTCGCCGAAGGTTTCGTAGATCTCCTCCTGCTCTGTGCTGTCGGGGGTTGTGAAACGATGTCCCACGACATCGAGAGCCTCGAAGTACACCGCGAACACCCTCGGTTCCCACGAGTGGTACAGCTCGAGCCCGGCCTCACGGAAAATCTCGTCGGACAGGAACGCCCACTTCGTCTCCTGGACGACCCGGTGATTCTCCTCCAGGGCGGCCGGTTTTATGATGTTGCGAAGAATCGTTTCGTATCCCTCCTCGGCGTTCTCGATGTAGCCGTCCACTTCCTCCTCCAGTCCGGGCGGATACACCATGCTCGGCCTGTCCCGGTAGATCGTTCCCTTCCACGCCAGCGGGTCTTCCCCGGTGATGGAGAGATAGGAAGATACCATGAAACCGTTGACCTCTTCGGCGGGCCAGCTGACGAACCAGCCCACGATGCCGGTCGTAATCCCTCTCTCGCTGAGAATATTCCAGAATGCTTTGGTCTTCCTCATGTTGCTCGTGTAGGGGATCTGTTCTCCGGTGATGGGATTTTTGATGACGAATGCCTTGATACCGTGCTTGTTCCGGTGCACGCCGGTCGCAATGGTCGTCCAGAACACCGCGCTTCCTCCGATATCGTTCGTGTTGAGCTGCGTCGAGGCGCCGCTCAGGACAAGGTTCCGAAAATTGGGCGTCCTGTTCTGGTTCACGAGCGGACGCAGCATCTCCCAGTCGAGAGCATCGATCCCGATGAACATGATGCTGAGATCCGGAGGAGCATCCCCAGCCTTCGTCTCGATGCCGGTGCCGTCGCCGCAGCCGAAGCACGCAAGGAGAGAGAGGATGGTGACAGGAAGGAAGAGGGAACTTCTCAGATATCCGAGCATAACCGAACTCCCACGGAGGAAACAGTTCACTGCGGGCACGCCGTGGCTGTCATCACATCGACCGGCCTGTAATTTAACCGTTCACACGTCGATGTAAAGCATGACATCGACAGCACATCCCGGCTCGACCGGGCTCCATACGGCGAGTCTCCGGCAGGATCC
>CAZMKB010000066.1:0-14201 GCA_964566685.1 uncultured Gemmatimonadota bacterium
GAACCTGCCCTTCCTGTCCCGGGTGGCTCCGGTGAAGGATCCCCTGACGTGACCGAAGAACTCGCTCTCGTAGAGCTCTCTCGGGATGGTGGCGCAGTTGACCTTGACCAGGGGCCGGTCCTTGCGCGCACTGTGATTGTGTATCTCCCTGGCAACGAGCTCCTTTCCCGTGCCCGATTCTCCCAGGATGAGCACGTTCGCAACCGTCGGAGCAACGAGCTCGATCTGCCTGATCACGGTCTTGAGAGAAGTGCTCTCGCCGACGATGTCGCCGTAGGAGTGGAACCCTTCGAGCTCCTCCCGGAGAATGACGTTTTCGGCCTGGAGGCGGTCCTTGAGCTTCTCGATCTCCGCGGTCCGCTCGGCGACGCGCTGTTCGAGCTCATCGTGAGCCTCCTGAAGCTGCTGCCGGGCCTTCTTGCGCTCTTCTATCTCCTGACGCAGCTTTTCGTTGGTCGAGGCGAGCTCGGCCGTCCGTTTCTCCACCAGGTGCTCGAGCTTGCCGTGGGCTTCCTCGAGTGCCTCGAAGAGCTGTGCGTTCCAGAGCGAGTGAGCGAGGCGGGGAGCGAGGAGCTTGAGAACCTCGCGGGAATCCTCCGTGATACCGTCGACCCGGGTCGAAGCTGCGTTCAGGGTTCCGATGCAGTAATCTTCGGTGACGAGGGGAATCAGGAAATCGGACCTGAGCCCCGTCGCGGTGAACCGCTCATCGGCGGGATAGAGTGGTCCGTCGCTGACGATGTCCTTCCGGTAGCAGGGCACCAGCTCGTCCACGACGCGGGAGAGGACAGTGTCGTCGAACGGCAGATAGACCCCGGCCCCGATTTCCTTCGCGTCGTGCCGGACATCGAGCAGGCGAAAGCCCTTGCGATCTTCTTCGAGCAGGGCGATGGATACCCGGTCTATGTCAAGCTTCTCCGTCACGAAATCGAGCGCGAGACCGATGATCCGATGCACCTGAAGGTGGCCTATCGTCTCTTCGAATTCGGTCAAAAGCTCGAGAGTACGTCGCGGGTGACGGGACTCTTCTTCCTGGATGGACCGTTCGATGTCAAGACCTCCCTGAAGGACGGTCGGGAGCGGATGAGACCGCACCGGAGCAGTCCTCTATGATTTCCTGCTTCAACTGTCATATTAGAGCAAATACGGTTTTTTGTCAACTACGGGCCATGCTCCGGTCCGGCCGGAAATTCTGGCAATTGCGGCTTTTATTCCTTATGTTAAGCGGGGTATCTCTCTGTACCGGTCGAGCACAGGTGAGGAGGTCCTCCGATGTATCCCTCTCGAAAAGTACGTTCCGGCATGATTGCCATGCCAATCCTTCCGATTCTCCTGCTGCTCATCCCGGTCTGGATCCGGGCCGCCGGGGAGGGAATCGTCGACCCGGCCCGCGAGCATGTTCCACTTTCCATGCGGACCGCCACGTGGTACGTCTCACCAGCAGGCGACGACGAAAATCCCGGCACCCGGGAAGAGCTCTGGGCGAGTCCGGGTCCCGCCTCGAGACGCATCTCGGGCGGAGACACGCTGGTAGTTCTCGGTGGTACGTATCACCTGAGCGTGTACGACGAAGACATCATCGTCCCGCCATCCGGGATCCGCGGTCTGCGCACGGTTATCCGTGGAGAGGAAGGCGACCGGTCCGTCCTCGCCGGAAGCGGGAACCTCATACGGGCTGTCGACCTGGCAGGAAGGAGCTTCGTCACCATCGAGAACCTCGAGATCACCAGCGACGGGGGAGAGCCGTTTCGGGAAGGGATCTCGGCCGTCGGCGAACCCTCGAGCGAGCTCCGTCTCAACCGGCTCTTCATCCATCACGTCGACGAGTTCGGGATCGACATGGGAGACGTCGAGAACGCCGAGATCTCCGGGTGCCGGATCTCCTACTGCGGCTTCGGATCGATCGGAGGTCCGGCCGGGGAGGGGGGCGGCTGGCGGGACATCCGGATACGGGAGTGCGTCCTCTCGTGGTCCGGTCATTACTACCAGGGCGGTCCGGGACCGGGACCCTACGATCGACCCGACGGATTCGGCATCGAGCCTTCCGCGGGCCCGATCGAGATCGGCCGGACGATCGTCTCCCACAACAGGGGAGACGGAATCGATTCGAAGGCCCGGAACACCCTCATCTCCGGCTGTGTCGTCGCCAACAACCGCTGTGACGGTGTCAAGCTGTGGGGAGGCGGGAGCACGGTCGTGAACACGCTCGTCTACGGAAGGGGAGACGGTGACCAGCAGCCCAGTCCCTGGGCGGCGGTCATGATCGGCACGGACGAGGTCGACGCCGGATTCACGCTTGTGAACGTCACTGTCGACGACTCGCTCGGCCAGAACTATCTCACGTATGTCCAGTACGATCAGCCCGACGTTCCGATCCGGCTCGTGGTCATCAATTCGATCTTCAGCGGCAGGGGCGGGAACTCCCACATATTCCTCGGGACCGGGGTGGATGCGTTGATCGGGCGGAGCCTCTTCTTCTTCCCGCAGAGCGACCTGGTTCTCGAACACGGGAGCGAGGATTACGGTCCCGGTGAAGTCGGTCTGCTCGGACCGGGGAACATCTACGGCGACCCGCTGTTCACGAATCCTGCCTTCGGAACCCCCGGCGATTACCACCTGCTCGACGGAAGCCCGGCCATCGACGCCGGTACCCGGCTTGGCGCGCCTCCGGCCGATCTGGACTGCGTTTTGCGGCCGCAGGGCGGAGGTGTAGATGTCGGCTGTTACGAACGTTGAATGAAGAACCTTTCAACCGGTGAAGGTGATCCTCCATGTCGATGAATGGAACACGACAGAGTGAAGAACGAGCCTGGCGCTGCATGGTGTGCGGCTACATCCACCGTGGCCCCGAGCCTCCGGATGAGTGTCCGATCTGCGGTGCGGACCGGACGGACTTCGAGCCCTACACGGAGGAAAAGGCAGCACCGGCACGGGAAGCCGGCGACGCCTGGAGATGCGTCGTCTGCGGGTATGAGCACGAAGGCCGGGAACCTCCCGATGAGTGTCCGGTGTGCGGGGCGGCGAAGCATCAGTTCGAGAGAGCCTCGAAGGAAGAGGGCATCGAGGGGGGGAGGAGTACCGCGGAAAACATCGTCGTGGTGGGGGCCGGCATTGCGGGATTGTCCGCCGTGGAGGCGATCAGGGCGATCTCCGCCGACGTGGCGGTCACGTTCCTTTCCCGGGAGGAGCACCTCCCCTATTACCGTCTCAACCTCACCCGGTTCCTGGCCGGCGAGATCGAAGAGAAGGATCTCCCGCTCCACACGGAGAGCTGGTACGGAGAGAAGAATGTCGACCTTCGTACCGGAGTGGAAGTCAGCGGGATCCTGCCGGAAGAAAAGACCCTCGAGCTCGACACCGGCGAGGTCCTCGCCTATGACAGGCTCATCCTCACCGTCGGTTCCCATCCGTACGTTCCGCCGTTCGGCGGGACGAAACGGGAGGGGGTAACGATATTCAGAACGGTGGACGACGCGAAGCGCATCCGGGAGGCCGGACGGGAGGATCACCCCGTCGTCTGTATCGGGGGCGGCATTCTCGGCCTCGAAACCGCCGGAGCTCTCGCCCGCCTCGGGGTGAAAGTCACCCTCCTCGAAGCGCACGACTGGCTCATGCCGAGGCAGCTGAACCGGCGCGCCGGGGAGATGCTCACGGAGCACGCTCGGAGCTTCGGAGTGGAGATCGTCACCAACGCGATGACCCGCCGGATCGCCGGCGGTGAACGGGTGGAAGCGGTCGAGCTCGAGGACGGGACAGCACTCCCCGCCGGCTTCGTCGTCATCGCGGCCGGCGTCAGGCCCAACAGCCACCTCGCCCGCCGCGCCGGGATCGACGTGAACCTGGGTATCCTGGTCGACGACCACCTCGCAACGTCTCACCCCGACATCTACGCAGCCGGGGACGTGGCCGAGCACCGGGGCACACTCTACGGCCTGTGGGGCGCCGCACAATACCAGGGATCCATCGCCGGGATGAACGCCACGGGCCGGGAAACGGAGTTCGGTGGCATCCCGCGCTCCAACACGCTCAAGGTCCTGGGCTACGACATGTTCAGCATCGGCCACATCGAGCCCGCAGACGGAAGCTACCGGGTGGTCGAATCGAAGGAGGGTCCCGACTACGCGCGGTTTCTGTTCCGGGACAATCGCATGGTGGGAGCGGTGCTCCTGGGCGACACATCCGCCACCGGCCGGGTGAAGAAAGCCATCGAGAACCGGCGCGATTTTTCGGGCCTCCTGAAGTCGCTTCCGAATGCGAAGGAGGTGATCGACCACCTGAAAGGAGACAGCTGAAGGACATTCGCTCTCATCGCACCAGCGGTCGCCGCTCCGGCCGGTCTCCTCGAACGGACAGGACCGGGAGCGTGATCACTCGATCTTGTGCTTCTTCAGCTTGTTGTAGATAGCCCGCCTGCTGATTCCGAGCAGCTTCGCCGCCTGTTTCCGGTTGTTCCTGGCGGCTTCCAGAGCCCGGATCACCATCTCACGCTCCACGTCATCGAGCGGAGTCCCCACTTCGAAAGAAATCATCTGGGCCACCCGCTCCCCTTTCCGGAAGCGCGGGGGCAGGTGTTCGGGAAGGAGCTCGGCCGAATCGCAGACGAGTACGGCCCGCTGGATGACGTTCTTGAGCTCCCTGACATTTCCGGGCCAGTCGAAACCCTCGAGGAGATCGATACAGGACCGGGAAATTCGAAGGATGTTCTTGTTCAGCGTGTGGTTGTAGCCGGAGAGAAACTCTTCCGCCAGGGGTATGATGTCCTCCTGCCGCTCCCGGAGCGGCGGCAGCGTGATGCGAAACACATCGAGGCGGTAGAACAGATCCTTCCTGAAGCTCCCCTCTTCCACGAGGGCTTCCAGATCAGCATTCGATGCCGCGATGAGCCGCGAGGTGTTCTCGATGGGGGTCCGACCGCCGAGCCTGGTGAAGTGATTCTCTTCCAGGAGCCTGAGCAGGCTGACTTTCACTTTCTCATTGATGCAGTCGATCTCGTCGAGGAACACCGTTCCCCTGTTTCCCTGTTCGAACACTCCCTTGTGCTGTTCGGTGGCACCGGTGAACGCTCCCTTCTCGTGCCCGAAGAGCTCACTCGCGACGAGCTCCGAGGGAAGCGACCCGAGGTTGACGGCGACGTAGGGGTGCTTCTGCCTCTTGCTGAGACGATGAATCGTCTGAGCGACAAGATCCTTCCCCGTCCCGGTCTCGCCGAGAAGGAGCAGGGGTATGTCCGTCGATGCGGCGCGCCGTATCTGTTTGTAGACACGCTGCATGGCGGGAGACTTTCCGGCCAGCTGGCCGATACGGGATTCTCTCTTTCCGTTTCGAAGCAGGCCGCTGGTACCGTATTCCGGCCTGTCCTCGATCGCCGTTTCGATCAGGAGCCTGAGCTCTTCGTCGGATACGGGGAGTTTGGCATAGTGATAGGACCCGGCCTTGAGAGCGGTGACGGCGATGTCGATGTCCTCGGGGGCGACCAGGAGCAGAATCCTGGTGAGCGGACTCTTCGATGCGATCTCCCGCAGCGTCCTGATCAGGAGATGATTTTCGTACTCCCCGATCGAGTCGATGATCATGAGATCGACATCTTCCTTCCCGAAGGTCTTCATGACCTGCCCGATGTCGCGGAGCCGGTGGACGGTGAAGTCGCCGTTCCTGAGGATCCGGTCGACCCGGCGGGAGATCCGGTGATCTTTCGAAACCACGACCGCATGAAGATTGTCGGAATCCATGAACGCCCCGTTCACCGGTTGAAAAAAAGCAACATGAGTGCACTGAGAAGGACATATGAGATTATAGTAGAACCGGATTTTCTGTCAATATGAGGGGGAGGAAAAGATGGACAGGATGCGCGAAGGAGATCAGTCCCTGTCGGTCGGGTCTTCGGGTCTGTCCGGCAGGTCTTCCGGTGTCTCGGTTGGAAATCTCGGTGGGCCTTTCTGTGGATCCTCCGGATCCCATGGTTCCGGTGGTTCCGGTTCAGGCTCCCGCTCGTCGTTCCCGTTCCCGTTCTCCTCTCCCGGCTCTTCGGGCGGCTCGGGGGGCCCACCGGGAGAAACCGCCGGGCACGGGTGAAGGCCCACCCGGACAGGGAAACCGGTTCCGTCGGATGATTGCATCGATCTCGCCTCCCATACGCTTTCGATTTTGGCGGCCGCTTTCGGACTGCGCCAGTGGCCCTGTTCACAAATACAGCTGCATTCGGATGGGGAACGCCCCGGCCCATTCCAGCCGGGGGCTGCGTTGTGGAGGGCTGCGAGACCCCCGGCGGTATGGGCGAACGGTCGAAACAGATGCCGGAACATCAGCGAAGCAGAAAAGTGACTTTCAGGTTGACCCGGTACTCCTTGATCTTCCCACCTTCGACATGGACTTCCTGATCCTTGATCCAGGCACTCTTGATGTCTTCGATCGTGTCCGCGGCCCTGTTCAGACCCGACTGGATCGCATCTTCGAAGCTCTTCGTCGACGATGCCGTGATTTCAATAACCTTGGCTACCGACACTGTGTCCTCCTTCCTCTCGGGTGCTCTCTCGATGACGATGATTCACGGTCGGGGCAGTGTTCTCCGCATTCCGCGGTGGAAGATCCCGGAAAACTCCACTTATTACGCCGGAGACGCCGCACTTCCGTCTCCATGATCCATTCTTAGGACAACAACCGTGCCAGGGCTTTTCGGAAACATCGCAATTTGCTTCTCATGAATGAGTTACGCCAGTCGGACCGGACGGGATCCTCCCCGTCGGGCAGTCCGCTCCCTTCTGAAATAACGGAGATGTGCAGAATGAGTACACTTCCCGGTTGATACCTTCGGCACTCCATGCAGAATCGGTACGTTCGAGAAACGCCATGTCCCGCGAGTCGAATCCGCCCTCCCGAACCATCTCCCGGGGCCTGGGAGGGGTGGAAGGAAGGGGCAGTGTAATGCATTCTGAGACAATTTCTTAGGAGGACCGGATTCCCGGGATCAGGTCCGGAATCCGCCGTCATCGATCCGTGAAAAATCGGACACCGGGCTGGTATGTATCTTGTATCGAAGGGAAAGACAGGAAGCTATCCCGCAGGGGATCCGGAATCAGTTCCGGCACTTCATTTGTGACACCGGTAAGGAACAGAATCGGTGACGGGAGGGGGGAGTGACACAGCCCATGACCGACCAGAGAAGCATAGATGATCGAGCACGGGGTCTTTCGTCCAGGATACACCGGCTCGAGTCCCGGATCGAGGAATCGGATGCCGCGGACAGGAAGACACTCTACCGCCGGCTCTCCAGTCTGCGGATGAAACAGGAGCGGCTCCTCGAGAGTATTCAGACCGCCAGGCTGGCCGGCGGCGAAGCGTGGGACTCATTCGAACAGGATCTCGAACATCGGCTCGATGACCTGAAGCGGAATGTCGATCGTGCTACGATGCTCATCGAAAGAGGTGCGTAAGCGGACGACTCCGGCGAACGGAACGGAGGAAGAGAATACGAAGTTTTTGACAAGGAGGACACAATGCTGTCTCTGAAGAAAATTGTCTGCCCCACTGATTTCAGCGATTCCTCATACGGGGCCCTGAACGTCGGAAAGGAGGTGGCCGACAGGTTCGGAAGCGAGCTCATTCTCGTTCATGTCGTCTCGAATGTCCCGATCGTTCCGACGACCGCCTTTCCGACCGTTCCCGGACCACCCGCACCTTCGAGCTTCAACGTCGCCTCGTATCAGGAGGAGATTGAGAAGAACGCGGTGAAGGCTCTCGACGATGTGGTGAAGAAGCATCTCTCGGGAGTGGAGAACGTCCGGACCATGGTCACCACGGGAGACGCTGCGGACGAGATCGTCGAGGCGGCTCGGAAGGAGAAAGCCGATCTCATCGTCATCGCGACACACGGGACCTCGGGACTGCAGAGGATTTTCTTCGGATCGGTCGCTGAAAAAGTGATCCGCTATGCTCAGTGCAACATCCTCTCCGTCAAAGTGAAGGAGTCGTCGTGACCGGAATTCGAGAGGACTCATGAGCATAAACGCCGAATACGATCGGGAGCAGAGGGATCGCGGCGGACCGGCCGGACCTCTCCCGCCCGGGGAAGACCGAAACCGAGGAGGGCCTCCCTCGAGAAAACACCGCACGTGGGAACACCTCATATGGGCGCTTCTGCTCGTTCTTCTCGCTTCGTTCTTCTTCTCGAACGTGTTTCAGACGGGCAGAGTACAGATATCCTACACCGAGTTCAAGAGCCAGGTCCGGGACGGGAACATCAGCGAAGTGACGTTCAGGGGTAACAACATCCTCGGATCATTCGAAGATGACTATGTCGTCACCACCGGCGAAGAGAAAGCCGACAGCACCCGCTACCGGCGTTTCGAGACCACCCGCCCGAACCTGGAGGACACCGGTCTTCTCGACATGCTCGAAGAACATGACGTCACGATCAAAGCGGTTTCGGAAGACGGATCATGGTTCCCCATGATTCTCTACCTGCTCCTTCCCTGGCTTCTCATTATCGGACTTTTCGTCTACGCGAGATCGAGAATGCAGAAACAGATGGGGCGCATTATGGGGGGAGGCGGCGGGCTCTTCGGCATCGGGAAGTCCAGGGCGAAGAAGTTCCGGGAATCTGCGAGCGAAGTCCGGTTCGAGGACGTGGCCGGTCTGGAAAATCCAAAGAAGGACCTTCGGGAGATCATCGAGTACCTCCGCGATCCCGGGCGGTTCACCACACTGGGAGCCGACGTACCGAAAGGAATTCTCATCGTGGGACCGCCGGGGACGGGCAAGACTCTTCTCGCCCGTGCGACCGCCGGGGAAGCCGAAGTTCCCTTCTACAGCATCAGCGGTTCGGAGTTCATCGAAATGCTTGTGGGTGTCGGGGCTTCCCGGGTCCGGGACCTCTTCCAGAACGCCAAAGCGGAGGCGCCTTCCATCATCTTCATCGACGAGCTCGATTCAGTGGGCCGCGCCCGGGGAACCGGTCTCGGCGGAGGCCATGACGAGCGGGAGCAGACTCTGAACCAGATCCTCTCGGAAATGGACGGGTTCGAACCACACGAGTCTGTTGTCGTTCTCGCCGCCACGAATCGGCCCGACGTACTCGATCCCGCACTCACCCGTCCGGGACGGTTCGACCGCCGGATCAGGCTCGAGCTTCCGCAGAAGAAGGCACGGAAGAAAATTCTCGAGATTCACGTACGGGATGTTCCCCTCGCCGACGACGTCGACCTCGAGAACCTGGCCGCCAGGACGGTCGGCTTTTCGGGAGCCGATCTCAAGAACCTGGTGAACGAAGCGGCGCTCCTCGCCGGCAGGAAAGAGAAGAAAGAGGTCGGGACGGAGGACTTCGAACAGGCCCGGGACAAGATCCTCCTCGGCTCGGTACGCGAGGAAATGCTGCAGGAGGAGGAGCGACGGCGAATCGCCTACCACGAGGCGGGCCACGCACTGGTGGCGAAATCCCTCCCCGACACCGATCCCCTTCAGAAGGTCACGATCATCCCGAGAGGACGGTCGCTCGGCGCAACCGAGCAGGTACCGGAGGTCGACCGGCACAATTTCCAGCGTACATACCTGATGAACAGAGTGACGGTCATGCTGGGCGGGCGGGCCGCCGAGAGCGTTGTTATCGACGACATCTCGAACGGCGCCGCCGACGACCTGAAGCAGGTGACGCAGCTGGTCAGGAAAATGGTGTGCCAGTGGGGGATGAGCGAGAAGCTGGGCCCGGTCTACTTCCAGCAGGGTGAAGAGCACCTCTTCCTGGGAAGGGAAATGACGACGCAGAAGGATTTCAGCGAGCACACGGCAGAGGTCATCGACGAAGAGATCAGATCGATCGTCACGGAAATGGAAGAGAAAGCCAGGAGTATTCTGACGGAGGAACGGGGTGCCCTCGAGGCGATCGCCGGGGCGCTCATGGAGCAGGAAACCCTGGACAGGGATGACATCGAAGAAATCATCCAGAGGCAGAAATCCGAGGACTCCGACCGATGACGACCCTCGGGGCCGATTCCCGGCCCCGGCCGTACCCACCACCGCGATCAACCGTCACGATAAACCGGAAAAACGGAACGACATCTCGATACATGCAACGATATATCGATATCATCGATTTTTCGTTGTGCCGGAAATCAGGCGGGCCTACCACATAATCCTATATATTGCAGGGAGTTACCTGGATCGAAGTGTTCCGGCACGACTCTTGTACTTCTTTATACGGCAAGAGAGAAACTGCGAACAGTGAGGAGACGATGAGCCGACTGCACGCGATCGATCCGGAAGACACGACGGGGAAGGCGAGGGAGCTCATCGAAAAGATCAGGGAGGACCTCGGCATGGTACCGAATCTCTACCGCGTCCTGGCGAATGCACCGTCGGTCCTCGAGTCCTACATGGGGATGAGGACGATGCTCGAAGAAGGCGCCCTGCCCCGGAAGCTGCAGGAGCAGATCGCACTCACGGTCTCCGAGATCACCGGATGTGCTTACTGCATCAGCGCACACACCGTGATCGGGAGAACCGTCGGTCTCAGCGAACAGGAGATCATGGACAGCCGACGCGGCGTGTCTCCGGAGCGAAGGATCGAGGATGTGCTCCAGTTCGCACGGAAGGTGGTCAGAGCGCAGGGACGCGTCTCCGGGGAGGACCTGGAGATCCTCCGGAACCGCGGGCTCGGAGACGCTGAGATCGTCGAGATCATCGCACAGGTGCTGGCCGTCCTCTTCACCAACACGTACAACAACGCCGCCGGCACGTTGGTGGATTTTCCCGACACACCGGTTTTCGAAAAGATCGATGATGAAACGTGAACACGAACGTACGACTGTACGGACAGCCACCACCAGGACACTCAGAAAAGGAAGGGAGGGGGTCATTGGCAGGAACCGAGAGGATGCTCGAGTTTCGCACACACTGAAAGCTCAACCTGAAACACACTGCTGAGGAGGTACACTCATGAGACACTTCGCGATTACTCTTGGACTGGCACTCGTGCTTGCTGCCGGAACCGTTTCGACAGCCAGCGCCGACTACACCTACGACATCACCTTCACGAACGTGACCCGCAGACAGGTCGTGACTCCGCCTGTCGTCGTCGTTCACAACGACAACTACCAGCTGTTCACGCTCGGCATGCCCGCCGGTGAAGGACTTCGCTACCTGGCCGAAGACGGGATCACCGATGAGCTCGAAACCGAGCTCTCAGCCGATCCGAACGTGTTCGACTATGCAATCGCCGAAGCCGGCCTCATGCCCGGTGAATCGGTGACGCTGCAGGTTAATGTTGCGGGTGCGTTCAGGAAGCTCAGCGCCGCCGGAATGCTGGCGACGACCAATGACGCATTCTTCGGCCTGAACGGGCTCCAGATCATCCGGTTCATCAACGAGCGCACGGTGTTCGCCGATGTCTATGATGCCGGAACCGAGGAAAACAACGAAGATTGCGACTACATTCCCGGTCCGCCCTGCGACAATCCGATGGTGCGGGCCACGGCCGGCGCCGAAGGCTTCGTCCACGTTCACAACGGGATATTCGGAGGAGTCGACCTGGATGCCCCGACGTGGGACTGGAAGAATCCGGGTATGAAGATTCACATTCTGCGGTAATGAGAGCCTGACAGAAGGGAATGGAATGAGCCCCGCCCGTTTCACACGGGCGGGGCGCTTTTTCAGGGAAGATTTTTTACATGAAGAAGTAGCTGATTCCGCCCGTTATCTCGATGTTGTTCGTCGTGTTGTCCTCGGCGAAGACCACGAGATCCCGCACATCCACTCGCACACCGATCCGCTCGGCCGCGAAGAAGAGAAGACCACCGCCGACGTTGACAGACATGTCCGTCGAGCTGTCGACCTGATCGCTGTCTGGAGAAACGGTCAGGGCTCCCACACCACCCGTGACGAACGGCACGAGCTTCTCGTTCTCGAGTGCAATGTTGTACCGGTAGTTCACGAAGTAGTTGTAGAACTTCCCACCCTCCGGGAACCCGATTCCGAACGTACCCTCGATGGTGCTCATCGCGTTGATGTGATACGCGTACCGGGCGCCCACGGTAAACTCGGTACTGCGGTCGCTTTCTACCTGGAAGCCATTGAACTCAACGTCGGCTCCTTCGAAACTCACGATGCCGACGAAGCCCGTCAAATCCGATGTCTTCTCCACGATCTGCGAGTAACCGGTGCCAGCACCGAACAGCAGCAGAACCACCGCGATGGCGAACAATCTTCTGACCATGGTATTATCCCTCCTTATGTTCGAATACAGCCCGTGTACCTCAGTGGTCACATCCATCGAGACAACAGCGGGGGACCGACGGAAACGAAACATTCCCGGTGCATGCCTGTATCAATGAGTGGGACCGCTTTACCCTGCGAATCGGGTTCCCTCATCGGTACGCGCTCGTACGTTCTCGAAAAACCTTTTTCTTCCTCCTTTCCATCCTGGATTTTCCTTCCGGAGAACTCCCTCCCTCCGGAATACTCAATTTCCGGAAATTTCCCATAATATTATCGGGAATACGGTCGAACGCAAGACCCTCGCCAAAATTGCCGGAACCCGAGGCAGCCCCCCTCCTGTCCGGTCGAAAAAAACTCACTCCTTCATCTTCTCGATCTCTTCCTCCACCTCCTCCTCGCCCTCGTTGTAGAACTTCTCCTCATCGGGAGCGAGCTCTTTCAAAAGACGGAGAAACTCCCCGACGTGTACGCGCTCCTCGTCGGCGACGTCCTTGAGAACCTCTATCGCGAGCTCGTGGTCGGTGGACTCCGCAAGCTGCATGTAGAGCTGGATCGCCTCGTACTCAGCGGCTATCGAGTAGCGGATAGCCCGGATCAATTCCGCTTTTGTCAGCTTCCGGTCGCTGGCGAGGCCTGAAAACGGTGTCGCGAACTCCGGCATACTCTCCTCCATTCTTCGAATCGACACTGCGTTGTGCGTCGTCATGGGAATAATGCACGAGCGGCCGAAGATTTTCAACGCCTGTGCGCGCCTACTTCACCGCCGCGAGCTTCCCTGCCTTTTCCCAGACCCGTTCCTCGATGTTCTCGAGGAAGAGCTGCAGGTGCGGGAAGGGGATCTCGATGCCGGCTTCGTCGAGCGCGATCTTGCTTGCCTCCATCACGCGGAAGAAAACCGGCTTTTCATCATCGGCCTTTGTGATCCAGACCCGGACGTTCATGTTCACGCTCGAGTCGCCGAGCTCGGTCACGACCACATCGGGTTCGGGCTCTTCAGCGACGCCATCGATACCGTGTATCGCCTCGAGCAGCACCTTTCTCGCCGCACGGACGTCCTCCTTGTAGGCGATTCCGACGGGGACTTCGACCCGCGTTTCACCGTGTTTCGAGTGGTTGACGAGGACTTCGTCGATGATCTTCTTGTTGGGGATGATGACGTAGGTGTTGTTGTTGGTGCGGATCCTCGTGGAGCGCATGGTGATGGAACTCACCCTCCCGTACTGGTCCGCGACGCTGATCCTGTCGCCGACCTCGAAGGGCTTGTCGATGAACACCAGGAAGCCGGCAATGATGTTCGCCAGGGAATCCTGCGCCGCGAAACTCAGGGCGAGGCCCGCGACACCCAGTCCCGCCAGGGCGGCGCCGACGTTGATCCCGATCTGACTCGCCGCCATGATGAAGGCGATGATGAAGAGGGTCACGCGAAAGATGCTGTCGACGAGCATCTTGACCAGGGTTTCGTGGAAGCCGATCCTCCGGAGAACCGTCTTGATCGACCCTCTGGTCAGCCGGAAGAGAATCCAGAAAAAGAGGAGAATCACGACGGCGGCAATGACGTCGGGGAGATACCCCACCGCCTGCGTCGTCAGTGTTTCGATGTCGATCACGTTCTTCATCTTGCCGATTATATCTTCCATACCGGTTTCCCTGCCTTTCCCGAAAAAAGCTCATCGTCACAGCATGTACCTGATGTCGCTCGAACCGGTGGGGTAGCTCCACACCATGTCCTCGAGCTCACCCGCGGGGACGCCGAGGCGCATGGCGAGAGCGAACACATTGATCATCTCTTCTGCACCATCCCCCAGTATGTGTGCACCGAGAATGCGGTCCGAGCCCTCCTCGACGAGGATCTTGAAACCGGAGTGTTCGAGGCCGATCCTTCGCGAGGTGAACCAGGATGAGGTGTCCTCCATGACCGTCCGGTAGTCGAGCCCTCTGTCCCGCGCCGCTTCCTCGCCGATGCCGACCGAGGCGAGAGGAGGGTGAGTGAAAACCAC
>CAZMKB010000067.1:0-14119 GCA_964566685.1 uncultured Gemmatimonadota bacterium
TCGGGTGACTCCGCGTGGTGTTAACTCGAAAAACTAACATGGGAATCCGGGCTAGATACATGCGCCCTTGACTGGGCACTCACCGGGTCAGGAGCATCTTTCTCGTGTCACGGTGATCCGCACTTTCCAGCCGGTAGAAGAACACGCCCGATCCCACCGGTTCCCCTCCGTCGGCCCGACCGTCCCAGACGACCGCATGTTCGCCGGCTGTTCGTTTCCCATCGACGAGGGTTCTTACCAGCCTCCCCCGGGAGTCGTAGATACGAAGCGTGAGCGGGACGAGACCGGCCTCCTCACCGGATCCGGGGAGCGAAAATCGAATGATGGTCCGTGGATTGAAGGGATTGGGGTAGTTCTGCTCGAGAGAGAAGATCCGCGGGTGGGCACCGGGACCATCATGATCATCGATCCCGGTATACTGCACCTGCCGGAGGATCCACCCGTCCGGATCGAGGGCGACGATCCGGAGCGGTTCGTCGAAGGAAAAATCGTAGTGCTCAACCTGCGAGTCGTTCCAGACGGTGACCACCGTGTCGGCATCCGTCTCGAACGTGAATTCGATCTGTACCGGCATCTCGAAGACGGGCCTCCATCCATAGCTCTCCTGGACCTGGCGGATCGTCACCGTCGCCTCGAAGGTCCCCGGGTCCTGGGACCAGCCGTACTCGTACCGGGGGTAGTACTCGTCGTAGACCCACTGGTCGAAGAAGAAGTCGAGGTCCATGCCGCTCTCCGCCTCGCAGACGGCCTGGAAATCCTCCGTGACGGCATGGCCGTATCTCAAAGCCGTATTCAGTGCATAACTCTTCAGGGCGTCGAAGAAGATCTCATCGCCGAGCACGCCGCGCAGCATGTGGAGGACATAGGCTCCCTTCCGGTAGATGATACTGATGAAGATGTTGAACGGATCGGTGATGTCCTGGAGATACAGCGTACCCCCGGAGAGATGTTCATTCTGCGCCATGTTCTCCAGGTAGGCCGTGAAGCCGCCGGTGTGCTCGGCCCACAGCGCTTCCGAGTAGGTCGCGAAGCCCTCGTTGAGCCAGCCGTGGTGCCAGTCACGGCAGGTGATCATGTCGCCGAACCACATGTGAGCAAGCTCGTGGACCGTCACGTCGAACCAGCCCGAGGACATGTTGTTGATGATGGTGTTGGTCTGGTTCTCGATGGCGCCGTAGTAGCCCAGTTGCGTCATGCCGTACTTCTCCGTCTCGAAGGGATAGGTCCCGAAGAGGCCCGAGAAGAAATCCATCACCTCCGGAACGTCCTCCACTCCAGTGACCGCGCTCTCGTAGTCTTCGGCGAAGATGTAGTAGTCGAGCGGGAAGCTCTCACCCTCCGCCCCTTCGTAGTCCTGGCGGTAGTGCCGGTAGTTCGAAACCGCAGCCATCACGTAGTAGGGGACGATCGGGTAGCGCTCCCGCCAGCGGAACACCTTTTTTCCGCCGACCTGGAGAACCGTGTCGAGGACGCCGTTCGAGACCGCGATGAGCTCCTGGCCGCCGATCGAGGTATCCGGGACGGCGATGTCGATGTAGACCGAGTCGGGCTTGTCGCCCGGCCCGTCCTTGCAGGGCCACCAGTAGTGCGCCAGGAATGGAGTGGAGAGCGTTGCGATGACCGGCTCGCCGCCGGCGTGCGTCTCGTAGCGAAGCCCCTTGTAACCCCCCGCAAGCTCAGGCTCTCCCCGGTAGTGGACCGTCACCGACGCCGGTTCCCCGGCGCCGTAGGGTCGGTCGAGATCGACGAAGATGGTGTCCCCCCCCGCGGTGAATCCGGAGACGTTTCCCGTGATACTGTCGACCGGAAGTGAGCGGTGCAGGTTGAGGGCGATGTGCTCGAGGCCGTCCGAGACAGCATCGAAGTCGCACCGCAGCTTTCCGTCGATCCAGGACGAACCGACGGCGATGTCGACCTGGAGGTGATAAAACCGCACGTCGAAACTCGTGTCCGGCTGGATGCGGGCGGAGCGTTCGATGTATTCCATCCAGTTCTGTTGTTCCGCCTCCAGGAAACGATCCCTGGCATCAGAATGATCGGCCTGTACCGTCCCGGCGGGGGCGGTGACCGCCGGTACCGTGACGAGAGCGATGAGTAGTGTACGGATTGCAGAGTTCATTGTACCATCCGGCGTGAAAATGTGATCGTTCTCCCGATGATGACAAGTTATGAGAATTCCACCCGGCGGACAATGATCCTGTGTGAGTGAGGACGATGCACGGAATACGGCGGGCACGGCCCGGGAAACGGCCGGGGAAGCGTATCAGCAGAACTTCTCGACGAGCCGGGAGAGGGAATCCTCGATCATCGTGGTGGTGAACGGCTTCTCGATGAGCTCGTGGATCCCCAGAGTGAGGGCTTCGGAAGCGACCGCCGTGCTTCCGTAAGCGGTGATGAGTATCATGAGAGCTCCCGGATTGATCTTTCTGAGCCTCCGGCAGAATTCGAGACCGTCCATTCCCGGCAGCATGTAATCCGTGATGACGATGTCGAACTTCTCCCGGGAGAGCGCCTCGAGAGCCTCTTCCGCGGTTTCGACCGCTCTCAGACAGCACTTCTTCGATTCGAAGAAGAGCCGGAGGGAATCCCGGACATACTCGTCGTCGTCGATGAGAAGAGTTTTCATGTTCACGAGCATGGTGAACGGCTGCATCTCGGCCTACCCCGCTTCGGAAGACTTCACCTCGAGGGCGTTTCTGATTTCTTCGAGCACTCCCTTCTCATCGATCGGCTTGTCGAAGACCGGCACCGACTTGCTGACGGCGATGTGCCTGCCAGGCAGGCCGCTGATGACGATGACCGGGATATCCCTGAACTCCTTCTGCTGATGCAGTCTTCGATACAGATCGGTACCGGTGCCTTTCGGCATCATGAGGTCCAGGAGAATGAGGTCAGGGACAGACTCCCTTATGATCTCCATGGCGGCTGTGCCGTTTTCGGCAACGGAAACGTCGTATCCGTTATCGACGAGCAGGTCTCTCAAATACCCGCGGACATCCTGCTCGTCATCGACGACCAGAAGGTGTTTTTTCATGGTTCATCACTCCATTTCTCCGGTTCGCATGGAATCGTCTTCAGGGGCGTGGCACTCACTCTCTCTTCTTCAACAACCGGATGATCTCATCGAGCTTCTTCGGGTCCGCATCCTTCATCAGCGCTTCGATCTCCCGGCGCTGTTCCTCCGGTACTTCCTGCTTCTCGCCTTCTTCATAATCCACACCCACGTTTTCACAGACGAGGCGTACGTACTTTTCCTCATTGATGGGCTTTTCGAGGTAGAACTTCGGACCACTGAAGCTCTTTCCCTCGAAGATGTCCTGGAAGTCCTGCCGGCCCAGCTTGTCCCTGGCGTGCGCCGTGACGATGACAACGGGGATGTTCGCCCACTCCCTGTTGTGGCGCAGCTCGTAGAGGAATTTGATCCCCGACTTTCTCGGCATCACGAGATCGAGAGAGATGAAATCCGGTTTTTTCTCCCGAACCCGCTCGAGGGCCTCCTCGCCGTCGGCGGCGGTGACGACATTGAAACCGGCGTCCGCCAGGACATCGGCGAAGTAATCCCTCACATCCTCCTCGTCGTCTACGACGAGGATCGTCTTCTCTTCCGGCTTCACCATATGAGCATTCTCCTTTCCATCGAGCTCGTCCCGCCGTCAGCCGGCATCGTTGTTCGACGGTGGCACGGGTAAATCATCCCGAGGGAGCTCGATCCTGAACAGCGACCCCTCCCCGGGCGTCGACTCGACGTCCACCCTGCCGTGATGAGCGTGGACCAGCTTCCTCGTCACCAGGAGACCCAGGCCGTTTCCCTGGAGCCCTTTCGTGGTGAAAAAGGTAGTGAACACTTTGTTCTTCGTCGCTTCATTCATTCCGCACCCGGTGTCCGCCACTTCGAAGATGATGACGCCGTTCTCTTCCTTGAGCCGGATCGTCACCGACATATCGGTTCTGTCGGTTTCTTTCTCCCTGCAGGCATCGATGGCGTTCGAGACCAGGTTTACGAGGCAGGTGTGGATGTCATCCGGATCGACGTTTGCAGTCCCGACGCCCGTTTCCGAGTCCAGGCGGAGTTCGACCCCCTCCTTCTCCGCTGCATCCCGGTAGAGCGCGAACACCTCCTCGGCAAGCCTGTTGAGGTCGGTCGTCTTCACCTCGGGGACGTGCTCCTTCGTGAAATTCAGGAATCCCCGGACGAGCTCGTTCAGGCGCCCGACGTTTCGCTCGAGCCTGTCCCATCCGACCGAGAGGCGCTCGGAATCGTTTCGCTTGATCCCCGCTTTGATCCCATACAGCCCACCCTGCACCCCGGTGAGAATATTCTTCATTCCGTGAGAGAGCTGCGTCACCGTCTGGCCCACCACGGCGAGCCGCTCACTGGCCATTTTCTCCCTCTCGAGCTTCTTGAAGGCCCGCAGGTCCTGGAGAAAAGCGGCCGCCCCGATGACGGCTTCTCCGTCACCCAGCACGGTGCCGGAAAACCTGACCGGTATCTCCTCCCCGCCAGCGTCCCGGACGACGGTGTCCGGGAGGTCCAGCGTGCTCCCGGCCTGATGGAACAACAGATGAAACTCTTCGGGGAGGATGTCCCAGGCACTCTTCTTCCCGATCACGTCGATCGCGGACATCTTGAAGAGCTTCTCCGCCGCCGGGTTGAAAATGCTGATGAAACCGGAGGGGTCTATTCCGACGAGCGCGTCCATGGCGTTTTCGGTCAGCTCGTGCCTGAAACTGCTCTCCTTCAGGAGCTCCTGAGAGAGCTTGTGGCTCTCGGTGACATCGATGGACATCTCGACGACGTGGTGAATCTCCGACCCGGTCCGTGCGAGCGGAGCCGTCACGGATATGTAGTGGGTGATCTCACCCTTCTTGTTGATGCCGACCTGCCTGGTGGTATAGGATCCGCCGCCTGAGAAGGTCTTGAGGGCGGGACAGTCCTCGCACTCCTGGAGACGGTGCTTGTACACCTGGTAACACAGCTGACCTTTCGTCTCGCCGAACGTGTTCCGCAGCATCTCGTTGGCCCTGACGATGCGCAGGTCACGGTTGAGCACGGCCACGTAGCACGGCACCCGCTCGAACAGGACATTGTACTGTCTCTGGAGGGACTTCGTGTCGGTCACGTCGTAGGACATCTCGATGACATGAGTGATTTCGTTCGATCCGTTCCTGACCGGAACATTGTGCACGACGTAGTATGCAGGATTTCCCTGCCGGTCGATGCCGTCCTCGTTGGTCACCCGGGCTTCTCCGTCCTCGAACGTCCTCGCCGCCATGCACTGCTCGCACACCTCGTTTCTCTTCTTGTAGACTTCGTAGCAGTGCTTCCCGTGGGCCTTTCCGAACACGGAGGTGAAATTACTGTTCGCCGCCACCACCTCGAAGTCCCTGTTTATCACGACGATGTTACTGGGGACGTGCTCGAAGAGCTGCCATCCGATCCACTTTCTCACTTCTTCCGGTAGCGGTTGTCTCGACATCGACTTCCCTCTCTCAACCCGAATTATTCATACCATTTCGATTTTAGCGGCCGCTTTCGGACTGCTCAAAGATCAGTTCAGAGGTTGTTCTCCCAGGCGTCGTCACCCGGCTCCGGCAGCGAACGGTGACAGGTCGTGCAGCCGGAGAGATTCTCGTGCTCAGTGCGCCCGGCCGTCTCGGCCTCTTCATGACAGTCGATGCACAGACCGTGCATGGCATCCGTGTATCCGTCGGCCTGTACCCCGGGTTCAGTACCCTCGATCATGACACGGGACTCTTCTGACATCATGCCCCGGTGGCACTCCCGGCAGCCGGTGGTGTTTTCGCGTATCTTCGGCTTCGAGAGATCCCGGTGACAATCGGTACAGTGATCGTTTCCGCCGGTCTTCTCCACGTGCAGACCGTGGTCGAAGATCGAGACGGGAAGATAGGCGTCCGAGTGGCACTCGTAACACCCCGTCGCCCTGTTGTAGGGTTTGTTCATGTGATGACAGGCACCGCAGCTCGCCTTTCCTCCTGCTCGCTGCTCGTGCACCTCGTGGTCGAACAGAACGTATCGCCCGTCCCTGTTCCCGTCGATCATCATGACGGTGGCCGGTTCGTCGAGGGAGGCATCGTTCCCGTTGTCGCTGTCGACCACGAACTTCGCGGTGGGATTCCCGGGATTCGACACCTTGAAGATTTCGACCCAGCGGGCTTTCCGGGCCGCCGTCCGTTCGGGGGACACCCCGAAGACCGCATCTCTCGGGACCAGTCCGAACGAGAGGGCTCCGGCGATGATGAAAATGGCCGAATAGAGCTGGACGCTTCCCAGCCTCTGGCTCCCGAAGTAGAGAGCTCTCTCGTCGGCGTGATCGAAGTTCGTTCCGAACAGGCGCTCCTCGGCACGCTCTCTCCCGACGCCCTCGTAGAGATCGAAGTACTCGACGCAGAAGAGGAAGAACAGGGCCGCCGCGGACAGGATGCCCAGGGTCATCGCCCACTCCGTCCAGGCCGGGAAGTAGACCGCGTTCGTCAGGCTCAGCGTGGCGAGCCCCGCAACATTCACCCTGTTCAGCGACATTCCGATGATCGCAACGAGGCTGATCCAGAACATCGCCGTCTGGCTTCTCCGGAATCTGGAACGCAGCAGAAACGCCGCCGGCAGCGCCGCCGACAGGAATACTTCCAGCCAGAAATTCGCCGTATCCCAGCCCGGCGCGAAAAGCAGCGAATCCTCCCCGGCCGCGAAGATCTCGACGAACTTCAGCATCAGGTAACCGATCATGAGCCAGGCGGCGATGTGACCGAGCCCGGATATCGACTTCATCGGCGGTTCTCCACCGTAGAGCCGGTAGACGGCGAGGGTGACGAACGAGATGGTCAGGCAGCCGAGTCCCATGGAGGTGATGAAGAAGAAGAGAGGGAGAAGATCGGTGTGCCAGAGCGGGTGCAGCCGGAACGGAGTCGCCAGGAACAGGGTTCCGAGCGAGGACTGGTGAAGAGTCGACAGTCCGATGCCGGCGATTACCAGGACGATGGTGAGCTTCTCCAGCACCCGGAGCGCTCTCTCCTTCTCGAACTTTT
Source organism: uncultured Gemmatimonadota bacterium (assembly GCA_964566685.1). Lineage (GTDB taxonomy): Bacteria > Gemmatimonadota > CAZMKB01 > CAZMKB01 > CAZMKB01 > CAZMKB01. Next base: position 7,045 of record CAZMKB010000067.1, read on the forward strand.
CCAGCGCCGTGTGACTGAACTCGAATACGAGCACGACCAGGTACAGCATGATGCACCAGGCGATCTCGAACAGCACCGAATGGAACTGCCAGTGGAAAACCGGGAAGACGATTCTCCACCAGATCCCGATGTCCATGGAGAGACCGAAGGCGACACTCGTGTAACACATGAGCCCGAGAAGGACCGCCCCCCGGACGACCGGTTTGAATCGATCGAGACGGAAGATGTACACGAGCATGGCCAGCGTGAATCCGGCGCCGCCGATGGGCACCAGGGCGACGACGCCTCCCCCCTTCCACAGACCCCATGGCAGAATGTCGGTCAGGGCCGTGACGGAGCCGGGGCCGTGGAGGATACGCAGGATGACGATCGTGAACCCGAGTCCCGCGAAAAACCACAGGATCATTTTCGTGAGACGTACCTTCATATCTTGTGACATTTCGATTTCCTGTTACTGGTTCCGGTTTTCCGGTTCATGACCTTCCTCGTCCGGGATTTCCCCGGCCTCACGGTCCCTCCGGGATGCCGCCATGTTCTCCTGGCGGCGCTTGATCACCCAGTACAATCCACCCATGAGGAACGTCATGCCGCTGAAGGCGAAAGGCATCTGATGCAGTATCTTCGTGGTTCTCTCCGGCACCGGAGTGGGATCGGTGATCGGCTCATCCAGACCCGTCAGCTTGATGTCGACATCGGAGATGTAGAGCACGGAAGTGCCACCGACCTCGTTCTCACCGTACACCTTCTGGATGTATTTTCCGGGCTCCCGCGCCAGGCGTCTCCTGGCCTCCGCGATGAGGCTGTCGCGGTCTCCGAAAATCGTGGCCTGGGTCGGACAGGCCTCCGCGCACGCCGGTATCTTTCCCTCCCTCGTCACCCGCTCGTAGCAGAGGTTGCATTTCTGGATGTAGGGAACCCGGTCTTCCCAGCTGTACCGGGGGATCTCCCAGGGACAGGCGATCATGCAGTAACGACACCCGATGCAGATGTCCCGATCGTAGATCACCGGTCCTTCCGGTGTCTTCTTCATCGCCCCGACGATGCACACCGAGACGCAGGAAGGATCGAGACAGTGCCGGCAGTGGTGCCGGAGGAACCGGTCCCCGTCCTCCTTCCGCAGCCGGTCGATCGTGGTCCAGCGGGCACTCGAGAGGTCATCGATGCTCTCGAGCCAGGGCCACGGCTTCTCCTCGGGAAGCCCGTTCGCCTCCTGGCACGCCTCGACGCACTTCTCGCATCCGATGCACTTCGTGACGTCGGTCAGTATCGCCATATTCTTGCTCATATTGCCTCTTGTTCCTTACCGAGGGTGATCGCGACATTCTTTCCCGAATCCGGGTCGAGATGCCAGGCCATCTCGGACACCAGCTGAGCGGTGGGAAACAGCGCCATGTGACTCAGCTTCGAGAAGGGTATGAGTACGAGAATCAGGTTCCCCGACATGACGTGAACGAACATCGTCGCATAGTAGTCGAACGGGTTGATGGGCGGATGCATGGCCAGGTAGCCGCTGATGAAGGGAACGCTGATGAGGAGGGGGAGCAGGTAGTCCTGAACACGGCTCATGGCCCTCGTCATGCGAGCGGTCACCCGTTTTGCGAAGAGGAGGAGAGCCGTCAGGACGGCGAGCAGCGCGAGGTAATCCGCCGCTTCCTGCGGGAGTGCCGGCCAGCCGACACCCACTCCCCGCTCCCAGAGCATGACGTGGGCCCCCAGAAAGATGGGAGTGACGATGACGGCGATGTGGAACAGGAACGAGGTAACGGAGAAGAAGAGCTGCGACCGGGTGTTCTTGTTCGGAACGAACCAGCGGGCGGTCTCGCGCACGATGCTCCGCAGCGGGATGCTCCTGTCCTGTGCATGCTTCACCAGGTTCACGATGTTGATTGTATTGAGCAGCAGGAGCCTGAGTATTCCCAGCACCATGAGGGCGATCGCAAGCCTGAACACGGGTCCACGAGCCCAATCAAGCCACGCTTCCAATGTTGACCTCCTCTTCCTGTCGTTCCTGTCGCTTTTCGCCGGTCATGTTCACGCCTCTTCGCTCTTCACGATCGGTTTCTGGCCGTCGGGCATGATGATGGCCTTCAGCATGAGGTCGTGCAGCCCGGTCCGGACGACATCCAGTCCATGGTCGGCGATGACTTCGTCCACCTGCTTCTTGCAGTTCGCGCAGGGAGCCACGACGTAGTGAGCCCCGGTGGCCCTGATCTGATCGGCCTTCCTCTTACCTCCGATCGAGGTACGGAACTTTCTGATCTCGTCGATCGACACCGTTCCCCCTCCTCCGCCGCAGCAGTAGTTCTCCGAGCCGTGCGGTTCCATCTCGACGAAATCCCGGCAGATGTGACGGAGGAGCACCCGCGGCTGATCGATGATCCATCCCTTCCGGGAGATGTTGCAGGGATCGTGATACGTCGTGCGCTCCGGTATGGCTCCCCGGATCATGTTCAGCTTTCCCTTCCTGAACATCTCGCAGGCCAGCTCCATGATGTTCACGACCGGGACCTGTTCTTCCGGCGGAACGAAGTTCGCCATGCCCTCCCTGGCCGCCCGCGAAGCGTGACCGCACTCCCCGATGAGCATGACCTTCCCGCCCAGCCGGTGGATTTCGGCGACCTGGTCCCTGATGATGCGGTCCCACATCCGGTCCGAGTAGAAAAGGCCGTAGTCGATGCCGTCGAAATTCCCCGACCCGATGGTCCAGGAGGCCCCGATGGCGTGGAGCATGGCCGTGTTTCCCATGAGGGTGTCGGCTTCCAGCAGGTAGTCGGACACCGCCGGGAAGAAGACGTACTCGGCCCCCTCCACGTCGATGGGAAAGGAGATGCCCTGTCCGGGATAGATCTCCTCGAGCTCCTCCTCCAGGAACTCGCAGGTGTCTTTCATCGCGATGACCGGGATCGCCGACGTGTTCTTCGTCTTTCCCTCGAGCTGTTCCCTCACCGACACCTTGAGAGCCTTCGGAATGATGTTGATCTCGGCCAGCGTCCAGCGGGCCAGGTGGGTGATAAGGGCGTGGTCGATCCCGAGCGGACAGGAGTACTTGCATCGCTTGCAGGCGGTACAGCGGTAGTAGGCCTCCGCCATGCGGTCGATGTAGTCGTTCGTGAGCAGAAAATCGTCGAAGAGCGGGGCCTTCAGCATCCCCGACAGCGTGAAGTACCGCCGGTAGACGCGGAGGAGCAACTCGGACCTCTGGCAGGGAATGTCCTCGGGATCGCCCGTCGCCTGGTACACCTGGCAGGAGGCGGTGCAGATGGAGCACTTGGCCCGGATACGGAGATAGGAATCGAGTACGGGCCCGTAGTTCGAATGCTTGAGAATGGCGGCGAACGCTTCCAGGAAGCGCTTCGGCCGCTCTTCGAGCGCGATCGGTTCGAGAATGTAGCTGTATTTCGGCTGTTCCTGTGCTTTCATACGGGTGGCCCTCTCCTGGTTCAGACAAGAGCGCGTGTTCCTTCATGGGGCCACGCCGCAAAGATCCCCGCGGCCCGGCCCGCTTCCGCCTTCGGCCGAAGCATGGACCGTGCCGGAAAGGGAAAAGAGAGGCAATTTATTGTGGAATAATAAGTTGCATCTGATGCGCGAGACGGGCTAATTGGCGGGAATCGAGCGGTTTTTCGAAGATCTTCTCACCACGATTCGAAGTTTTTCGAAGCGCCACCTGGCGACTGGGATCTTGTCTCGGGTCCTCAGGCCCCGGTGCTCGCCCGCGGATCGGTGCGCCGGATGATGTCGCTGACACCCTGCTGGTTGAATCCGCGGAATCCGTCGGAGCGCTGGATGTTCTCGACGTGGCTGCCGACCGCCCCGTGCTCGATGAAACGGTCGCGCTGTTTTTCGTCGATGATGCCCTCCGCGCACAGGCGCTCGGCTGTCCCGCGCTCCACCGCCCAGCCCTCCCCTTCCGAGAAGGCCTGGCGCAGATGTGGGAAGTCGCTGAAGGGTTCCAGCATGCCGTAGCCTTCCTCCTCGATGTCTTCGCGGAAGCACTCGAAGTCGAAGCACGCCGCCAGGTGATGCAACCCCGCTTCCAGAATCGACTCGCCGTGCAGAGCGCACCAGAGGCCGACGGTGCCGAGCTCCCTGCGCTCGGGCAGCGTGCGGTGCGCGAAGTCCTCGGTGACCTCGTCGGGACCCAGGTCGACATCAGCGAAGACGACGAGATTGCAGGCCGGCTGCTCGAGCACTTGCGCGCCCCAACCCGCTTCGGCGCCGGCATAGAAGCGCTCGCGGCAGCGGAATCCGAATGTCTCGAGGATGCCGATCAGCCCGGGGAACGCGCGGCGCGAGCTGCGGAAGGTGTGGTGATCGTGGTTGGCCCAGCCCAGGCCGAAGGCGTCCTGTCGGCGCTTCTGCTCGCGCGCGACGGCGTTTCGCTGCTGCCAGTACGCCCGCTCACCGGCGAAGGTGGCCCAGGCGGCGTCGTTGACACCGAGGCGGCCCACGAGTTCCCCGGCCAGACTGCGCGTCGCGGCGAGACCCTCCTCCAGGCTCGGGAAGCGGCGGCGGCGCGTGGACCACTGCTCGAAAGCCTGCAGGTGGCGGTGCGCATGTTCGGGAGGCATCTCCCGGGGAACCAGCTCGCCGGCGATCCGCCGCTCTCCCACGATGAAACGGCGGCCCTCCGTCTCACAGGCAATCGCATGACGGGAGGGACTCAGGGGAGGGCCCTCGATCGGCACGTGACGTCCCCAGGTCATCAGAAACCGCGGGAGATCTTCCACCTGGATGCCGACCGCCAGAGTGGTTTCCGCCGTGTCGGCCCTCTCGGGCGCCAGTCGGATGCGGGGGAACTCCGCACCGGGATGGCGCATGATCTTCCCGCTCCCGGCGGCACGCTGCTCCTCCTCGACGAAACCGAGCTCACTGAGCTGACCGGCAGGGGCTCCACCGGCGGGAATCACGATCTGGTCGATGTACTCGCGCAGGTGCGTGCTGGTCTGCCCGAGGATCTCTTCCTCCAGCTCAGCCACCGGCGGCACCTTCGCAACGAAGTCCCGGATCAGGGAGCGGACGAGGGCGTCCGCCTCGGGATGGCGCCGCCATATGAAGTTCTCCTGCCCGCTTGCCATGACTGCCTCCTCGCAGGTGGTGCCTCGCTCCTGATCCCGGCGGACCGACCGGCAGCCACCAGGAACCGGGGGCCGGCGGCGGCCTGATAGGGTGCGGTGGCGGGCCACCGGGCCAGGCTCCGGGGAGCAACCCGGTTACCCACCGGAAGGGACAGTCCGCGGAACCGTCCCCTTCGCATGAATTCTCAGAATGTACCGGAAACCGTCACGTCACAATAATCCTCGTGCACGTAATCGCCCGTTCCGGCGTTCGACAGCACGGTCTTGACGGTACACGTGAGCCCGCCGGGAGCATTCCCCGGTACACGGAGGTCAATGGTTCCGCTCAGTGACGATTCGGCCGGAAGTGAGATGCCCGAGCGGGGAATCGGACCTTCCAGGGGAATCTCGTTCCCGTTCGGGAGCCGCGCGAATATTTCCACCCAGATGGGGAACGACGGATCTGTCAGCTGGTTCCCGGCCGTCAGCTGAAGCGGGAGGACGTCACCCGGAGACACGATCACTTCTTCCTGTAAGCAGGTGATCGAAATGAAGGGGTGAGGACAGGCTCCCATGTCACGTCTGGTTCCATCGGGATCAGAGAGGGAAGGATCAGCCGCATCGACGCACGGCGACTCGACGGTCAATACGAAATCGAACTCATCGACATTTACGAACAGGGGATCGGCGCTGATCTCACCGGTGCCGGGATAAGGGGAGAAACTCTCCCACGTACCACCCCCTCAGCCGGAGCAGTATTCCATGTAGTTGCCTCCGGCGTTGTTCCAGACATCGTTGTAACTGGCAACCGGAAGCAGGTCGGAATCAGCAGCGACCCCGATATAGGAATTGTTCACGACGATATTGTTCTCGATGACAACATCAGCGAGAAGGCACCGTATGCCGTAATATCCGCCGGTGATGGTGTTGCCGCTGATGTGGCCCTGAGAGTCCGGGTCGTAGTAGAGGGCGTAGTGATTGGTGATTACCGTGTCGAAGATGTCGAGGGTCACGCCTGAGGAAGCACGGATGGACAGACCTTCGGTGTCACAGACGGCACCGTTCCCGCGGATGCAGCAGGTCGTGTTGGCCGGGATGATCAGTTTCCCGGTGTAGACCTGCCCCCTTTCGAGGATGACGAGCTTGTCATAGCCTTCTCCGGGCCCTGCCGCGTCGTACATCTCTTCCAGCGTGGTGCCGTACATGCTCCCGGCACCAAGGGCAAGAGAAGCGGCGAGGACGGTCCCGATGACAACGGTCATGGAGATACTCTTCTTTTCCCCATTCGTTCCCTCCCCGGGTACTGATGTGAACCGTCCGGCGGGTACACGAGACTGTCGGTTCATGCACCGCCGGGGATCGCTGGTCAGTGTCGAACGACCACGCTTCGAATACACAGCCTGATTTTAGCAGATAAGCCCTGCCGTGTCAATTGCATCGGAGTCGGATTGTACGGGGCTGCAGACGAAAAAATTCGGTTTGAATTCCCTGAAAAATCCAGGTCTTCCACGCCGCGGTAATCCGGGTCGAGGATGGTTGTCAGGCCTCGCCGATCGTACCAAGGATGATGTCCGCTTCCGTTTTTTCGTTCATGGCAGGCTCCCCGGGACTGCCTTCCAGTCTGCATTCATTGTTTCCACCGGCCGTTGATGGAAGAGTGAGCAGCTGTTCTTTCCGAATGGTAATTGTTAGTTTAATACCCTCTCCTGTTTGAGCTGTACCCGCTGGAAAATCAAGCTACCATGAAAAGTATCCTTCCCTCCCAGACACCTTCATCCGAAGTTCACCGGAACCGAGCTTGACATCACCATGATCGTTGCTAACCCAGGAAGATGCCCGCAGCGTGGGCGTGGGGGATTCTTGATCTGCAGCGGGGCTGTCCGTCGTGCACGGCGGTCAGCAGATGGGCACTCGGTTTTCAACTCGTCGGTGGGATACACCCAGATGGTTTCACTTCCCAGCATGCGTGCGAACCGGCCCCCGCCCTCCATCATACGTTGCCACTCGTCTTTGGTGTA
>CAZMKB010000068.1:0-13861 GCA_964566685.1 uncultured Gemmatimonadota bacterium
GATCAGGATAGTCGTAGCCGACCGGGGGAAGGGTTTCGACCCCGACCCGATCAGGAAGAGGCGTTCCGACGAGCCGACATTCGGCCTGTTCAGCATCCAGGAGCGGCTTGTTCACATCCGGGGACAGATGGAGGTCGAATCCGCTCCCGGGAAGGGAACCAGGATCACACTCACAGCGCCGGCGGGAACGGCCGTCACTGTTACGGGAGAAGCGGCCGGGAGTGCTGCAGGGAAGGAAGCTCACGAAACGAGCAAGGTTCGCCGCAGGAGCGACCTGATCAGCGTCCTCATCGTCGACGACCACAGGATCATGCGGGAGGGCCTGGCGGGTCTGTTCCGTTTCGAGCCGGACATCGAAGTCGTCGGTGAGGCAGCCAACGGGCCGCAGGCGATCGAAATGGCTGCACGGCTGTCACCGGATGTCATCGTGATGGATGTCAACCTGGGGGAAATGAGCGGAGTGGAGGCGACACAGAGGATCCTCTCGAAGCATCCGCAGATCAAGGTGATCGGGCTGTCCATGCACGTCGACAGGAATGTCGCAGGTGCGATGCACGGAGCGGGAGCTGTCGCCTATCTCACCAAGTCCGGACCTTCCGGAGAGCTCATATCCGCCGTGCGTGCGTGCGGTACCCGCGGAACCGAACAGTCGCCTCGACCGGAGGGGCCCCGGGAGGAACGTGAGGACGGCGACAGGAACCCGGGAATGTAACGTAGCCTCTTCCTTTTGCGGTCCTCATCTCCGGCGGTGACCGGCCCGCCATTTCTCGAATGCCGCACAGGGTTTTGGGCGGGAGGGCATTGGCAGGCTCCTCCCGGATTACGAGTTTATTTCCCGTCGAACATACATTGTATGTCACACTGACCGGTTCGGCACAACGACCTCGCCGTGTCGGGCTCCGCCCTTGCGGTGCGCTGCCTCACTGGAGCGGCCGGCATGCTCACGGCCGACGAAACGTGCCAGTCGCCCCACATGGCGAAGATCACGGGTCAGGATGAATTCATCTACGTCTGGACCCTCGGCATCGAGGGGCTCGGCGACGGATCGGACAAGCTGGTCACGATCGACGTCCGTGAAACATCGCTCGAAACACAGAGCCTGAACCCCCTCCTCGCATCCGACGAAATGGCGAATCCGTCGGTGGGCTGGCTCCTCGCACGGATTCGCGGATACTCCGACTACGACGGATTCTTCGAAGAAGCCTTCGACGCGTGTTCTTCCCTCGACCGCATCGGACAGGCGATCGCCAGCCGGGAGAGAACGCTGCTGTCGGGTGACACTCCGTTCGACCGCTGGCGCTACGGAGGACAGGAGGATGCGCTCGACGCGGCGGCGAAGAGGTGGTTGAGTTCTACGACCGCGGAGGCGTTCCGCATCCCGGTCTCGACCCGCTCATCACTCCACTCGGTCTCACGGACGAGGAGAAAGCCGACCCGGTTGCGTTCCTTCGAAGCCTCACGAGTCCCGGGGTCCCCACGCTCCAGGCGGACTCCCGGAGCGCGGGGGTGGGAAATTGATCCCGTGAGCAGAACAGTCACCACATCGCTTCAACCTTTCCCGGTTGACAGGGCCGGACTCTCTTCCTCCACTGAATCGAAAACAGGCGCCGTTTTGGGCACTATTCCGGCAACGGGTTTCGAACCGTGCGAAGACCGCAGCCTCCGTCTCATCTGGCTCTTTTTTTGCATCACGTTTTTTCTCAGCATTCGAACACGGGACACAGCACGAGACAGTGGTCTCCGATTGCGATCTCATTCACTCCGGGGGGAGAGTCGTGCAGGTCGAGGTAATACGGGATCTCGATCATCTGGGGAAATACGCCGGTGCGTGGAACGACCTCGTCCTGGCTTCTCCGCAACGGCTTCCCATGCTCTCTCACGCGTGGGTCTCGTCGTTCATCGAGCACCGGTTGAAGCCCGGCGAGAGCTGGTGCTGTGTTACGGCGCGGAGAAACGGCACCCTTCTCGGCGTCCTGCCCGTCATTCGAACGCCGGCGGCGGCACTCGGCCAGAAAGCGTGCAGCCTGAGGGCTCCGCACGACGACCACACCTTCGGCTGCGATCTCGTCCTCTCGAACGAGGCGGGACCGGATACGACCGGGCATCTCTACCGGAAACTCGAGGAAGAGTTTCCCTCGCTGCGCATGCTCGAATTCAAACGCCTCCCTGACGTATCGCCGACCCACTCGCTCGGTTCAGGATGTCTCGATCACACGTTCGTCCTGGAGGACTTCTGCGGTTTCGGGAATTTCATCCGGATCGAAGGTACGTACGACGATTTCAAGAGTGGCATGCAGACCCGATTCACCAGGAACCTGCGGCGCCTGAGACGAAAGATCCGTTCGCTCCCCGATGTCGAGTTCACCTGCCACACCGATGCGGGGTCCGATGACGAATATCTCCGGACCTTTCTCGAGATCGAGGCGTCGGGGTGGAAGCGGCGCTCTGGCACCGCGATCCTCATCGATCAGAATCTCCTCGAATTCTACCGGACGCTGACGAGGAGGCTCACCCGTATCGGCTGGCTCGAATGGCACTTCCTCCGCACAGCGGGCAGAGCCATTGCAGGCCACCTCGGAATTCGGGTGAACAGATCCTTCGTTCTGTTCAAGATCGCCTTCGACGAGTCGTATTCGTCCTATTCACCCGGAAATGTCCTCTTCGACATGATGCTCGAGCGATCGTTCGAAAACAGGGAGTACGAGGAGATCAACTGCCTGTCCGATTCGCCCTGGATGAAGAACTGGAACACCGCTCGACGGAGCTACCACGACATCTATCTCTTCCCGATGCACTTTCTTCCCATTATACTCTCGTACGTGCCGGTGAGAATGAGATCGTACGGGAAACGGAACCGGCTGATCAGGCCGACATTCGACGCAATCTGTCACTTCGGGAACGCTCTGACCCGGAAGGATCAGGATGAATACGAGTGAAGAGCCATGAGGACGAAAAACCAGATCCGGAAAGAAATAGAGGCCAGGCTGGAAGAGAATGGGCTCAGCCGGTACGTGACCCGCCGCGACCTCGAGCGGAAGGTCGATGAGCAGTTCCACTGGGAACGGATCCTCGAAGAAGCCGAGGAATACGAGCGGCAGGGGAAACGGGTTCGCGTCGAGTTCATCGCTTCGCCCGGTGACGAGGGTTGCAGGATCTGCTGGGACATGAACGGCAGATCGGTCAGCATCGCCGAGCTGAAGAAGCTCGAAATCAAACCCGCCTGCCGGTGTGCAATCGTCCTGCCGGAGGACTACGGCGAAGGAGATTGACTTGCTCCCGCCGGAAGATTTTCCTTGCAGTTTTCCCGCCTTTCTGCTATCATGTTGATATACTGACCAAAATCGTATCCTGGTCAGTTACGTTTTGCCAATAACGATGCGGTTCTCGTTCGGCCGGAGGCACGATGCCGGTAGTCGAATCGAATACGGTCACGAAGAGGGACGTCATTCTCCGTGCCGCCTGGAAGCTCATCCGTCACTATGGATACACCAAGACGACCATCCAGGACATCGCCCGGGAGGCAGGTGTCGGCAAAGGAACCCTGTACCTCTCCTTCAGATCGAAGTCGGACATCATGCTCGCCCTCGTCGACCGGACCAGCGAGCGCATCACGAACGACCTCGACGCCATCTCCCGGAAGAACGCGCCGCCGGAGCGTCGTCTCAGGGAATGCTTTCTGCACCGCGTGATGACCATCTACGATCTCGTCCACCGCTACCCGCACGGCGAGGAAGTCATCTCCTCCATGAAGCCGGAGATCGTCCGCCGGATAGACGGCTTCGTGAAGAAACAGGGCGACATCTTCGGCCGCATCATCCGGGAGGGAGTGGAGGAGGGGATCTTCGACGTCTCCGATCCGGAGGAGACGGGGCAGCTGCTCGCCGGACTCTACGAACACTTCACCCCTCCCTATTACCGTTTTCGCTCGAGGGGATCGCTCGAACAGTTCGCCGGCTCGGTCACCGAGCTGCTCCTGGACGGCATGCGGCCTGGGAAGATCCCGGAGAAACGCACGGCGGCGGGGAACGATCCGGCACGGGACCTACACGAAGCGGGAGGACGCCGATGACGAAGGAAAAATCGCCCCGGGAGAAGGAGATCCGGTGCCTGAACTGCTTCTCACGCTTCACGCCGCAGGAAGGCGCCGAGCGCGCGTTCTGCCCGGGCTGCGAGATGGAGTGGAGGATCTCGTGGCTCAACAGCGAGACGCCGAAGATCCGCGGGCCGGTGTGGGAAAGGCCCGCCGAGGGGCGGAACTGAGCCATCCGGAGAATCCTGGGAAAAAGACATGGCACTCGATCGTAAATGCGCATTCATCGACCTGAGTCGCGGGCAGGTCGACATCCGGGAGATCCCCGTCGATCTTCGCAGAACATACATCGGCGGCAGAGGTCTCGACATCTTCTATCTCTACCATGCGCTCGGCACCGGTGTCGATCCGCTCGGACCGGACAACGTCTGCTGCATCTCCGCCGGCCTCCTCGGGGGAACCCCGGCCAGCGCCTCCGCCCGCACCCACATCATGGCCAAAAGCCCCCTCACGGGATTTCTCGGCTCTTCGAACATGGGCGGTTTCTTCGCGCCCGAGCTCCGCTACGCGGGCTTCGACCATCTCGTCGTGAGCGGCGCTTCTCCCGAACCCGTGTACCTGTGGATCCGGGACGGAGAGATCGAGATACGGAATGCGTCCCATCTCTGGGGGGCCGACACCTTCCGCACCCAGGAACTCATCCGGGAGGAGCTGAGGGACCAGGAGATCACGTCGATCGCGATCGGCCCTGCCGGAGAGAACCTGGTCCGGTTCGCCAACGTCATCACCGGCCACAAGAACGCCGCCGGCCGTACCGGCATGGGCGCCGTCCTCGGATCGAAGAAGCTCAAGGCGGTAGCCGTCCGCGGGACGCAGGGAATCAGCATCGCCCATCCGGTGGAGGCGCTGGAGTACAACCGCCGGCTCTGCGGGAAGATCGCCTCCACCAAGGTGGGCCGGATCATGGGTCGCTGGGGAACCATGTTCATCTACGATGTCACCAACTCCACGGGACTGGTGCGAACGAGAAACTTCCAGCACAACCAGTTCGCCGGCAGCGAATCCATCGAGTGCGAGAACATCGAAGCTCACTCGGTCGGCACGGCCGGGTGCTTCGGATGCCAGATACACTGCAGGCACCGCTACGTGATCTCCGACGGACCCCACGCCGGCGTCTACGACGAGGGACCGGAGTACACGACACAGGGCGCATTCGGCACCGAGACGGAAAACCGGGACTTTTCGGCACTGCTCTACGGGAACCACCTCTGCAACAAGTACGGTATGGACACCCTGGAAATCGGCAGCCTCACGGCCTGGGCGATGGAGCTCTACGAGGAAGGGCTGATCGACGCAGGCGTCACCGGCGGCCTGGAGCTCACCTTCGGCAACACGGAGGCCCTGATCGAGATCACCCGGATGACGGCGAAGCGGGAGGGATTCGGAGACGTGCTCGCCGACGGCTTCCGCGGCGCCGTGAAACGGCTCCCAGAAGGGGCGGCCCGATACTGCATACACGTCAAGGGCATGAGCAATCTCCACTCGGACGAGCGGGCGACCCCGTCTCTCGCCCTGAACATCGCCACCTCGACGCGCGGTGCCGACCACCTGCGGAGCCGCCCAGCCATCGACCTGTATCACCTTCCCGAACACGTCCTCCGGAAGGTCTACGGCAGCCCCGTCCCCTATAACGGGCCGCTCACTTCCGACTTCAGGGACTACGAAGGAAAGCCCTGGCAGGTGTTCTGGCAGGAGATGTGCTACATGGCGGTAGACTCCCTGGGGATCTGCAAGTTCCACACGGTGTTCCTGTCACCCAACATGCCGGCGTTCCAGGAGTTCTCCGAATGGATCCGGCTGGTCACCGGCCTGGAGATGTCGCCCCGGGAAATCTGGGATGCGGCCGAACGCTCATACAATCTCGAGCGCCTCTTCAACAACAGGGAGGGGGCTGGCCGCAGTGAGGACCGGCTTCCCGACAGGTACTACGACGAGAAGACCACTCTCGGTTTCGAGATGGTCAGGGGAAGGTCCATCGATCGGGAGAAGTTCGAATCGATGCTCGATGAGTACTACCGGCACCACGGCTGGGACGCGGAGGGGCGGCCGACACCGGAGACACTGAGCCGTCTGGGCCTGGAGGCGTCATGTCCCGCATGATCGTCCTCGACCAGAAGGCCTGCACCGGCTGCCGCCAGTGCGAGCTCGTCTGCTCGGTGAAGCACACCGGCACGGCGAATCCGTCGAGAGCCCGCATCCGGGTGATCCGGTGGGACGTCGACGGTTTCTATCTCCCGATGTTCTGCCAGCAGTGCGTCGACCCGCCCTGCGGAACGGTCTGCCCGAAGAGCGCCATCTCCCGGGACGGGGAGAATGGCCTGGTCACCATCGACCGGGACAGGTGCATCGGCTGCAGGATGTGCATCATGGCCTGCCCGTTCGGCGTGCTCGGATTCGACGCGGACGGAGGCGGCGTGGTCAAGTGCGACCTCTGCGGCGGTGATCCGCTGTGTGTCCTCTCCTGCGAAGCCGGGGCCCTCTCCTTCATCGAGGCCGAAGCTGCGGAAAGGAACAGGATGCGCGCCTTCGGAGAACGGGTTCGTGCATCGGCCGGCCAGGCACGCGCGCAGAGGAGCGAAGAGCCATGATCATCGACACCATCCGTTTCGATCCCGGGAATCTGGCCGCCGATTACGGGCTCTCGAGCTGCCTCGCCTGCGGCAAGTGCACGTCTTCCTGCCCCTTCATCGGCGATCTGGGAGACATCGGCCGGGGAAGGAGCCCCCGGGGGATCGTCGAGCGCGCCCTCACCGATCCGGACATCCTCTCCCAGGAACTCATCTGGTTCTGCCCCACCTGCGACGTCTGCACGGAACGCTGTCCCGCAGGGATCAGGCTTCGTGATCTCATCAGCGAGCTCCGTCGCGCCGCACTCCTTCTGGGCCACGACACGCACTGCACCCCCTGCACGGAGTGCGGCAGGCCGTTTTTCCCCGCGGATGCGCACGACAGCATCGTCCGCCGGCTGGAGGCGGACGCCGATCTCGCGTCGGTGCTCTCCACCTGCCCCTCCTGCCGGAGGCGCGCCAGTGCCCGGCACATCAGGGAAGCTGTGTCCGGTCCCTCGCAAGGGGATGCGGAGAAGCCCGCCAGCTGAAACAGCAGTCATCGGTGATCTGAATTTCCGGTTCCAGAATCACGCTCGAGATGCGTGTCGCGAACGGATTCAGAACGCTGATCCCGGCCGGGAGGGGACCGACGTCGAACCGGAACGTCGACGGGCCGGGCGGAAGAACCGCGCCCGGTGACAGCGAATGCGTGAACACGGGATCGTCGAGGAGGCTGCACGAGGTCCGTTCGAAGTGCTCGACGAGGAGCAGGTAGTCATCGGCCGGGATGTCGCCGTCGGTCGTATTTTCGAGGGTGATCTCGAAGGGGAGATACCCTCCCTCGGGAACGACGGGTTCGAGCAGCAGGCACGTGGCGGTCAGGGCGGGAGGTACCGTGATGCCAAGGAGCTCCTCGATCACCGTGATCATCTCGTCGGGATCGTACTCGGTGGCGATGTACTGAATGATGCCGTTCTGGTCGATGACGTAGTCGAGCGGAAACGGGGACTGCCCGTTGTTGGAGTAGGTGAGGTACACCCCGCCGGCCGCGTCGAGGAGAACCGGGAACGTCACTCCGAAGGTGGCGACGAACTCCTCCACGACCTCCTGAGACTCGGCGTAATTGATTCCGAGGATGACGAAGTCCTCATCCTGGTACACCTGCCAGATCGACGTCTCGAGGTCCGAAAACTCCGGACCGCAGACCGGTCACCAGGATGCGAAGAAGGCGAGAACGACCACCTGCCCGCGGTAATCGCTCAGCGAGTGCGGCAGGCCCTCCAGATCGTACAGGGTGAAGTCGGGGGCAAGCTCCCCCTCCTGCAGGTTGTTCGAATCGGTTATCCTGACGGTGAGTGTCGAGGGGTCCTCGTCGGGGTCGTCGCTCTGGATGGTGAACGTGGAGATCGTCGAGCTCTCGTAGGAACGGTAGAACGAGACTTCGAGCGTCTGCGTGTCCGACCCGGAAACGCTGAACGCTGTCGGCACGATGTCGAAATCGGGATTGCTCGACAGAATGTTGTCGACCGTGAGCGTCCCGCCGCCGGTGTTGACGAGGAGAACCGTCGTGTCCGCCGACTCACCGACTTCCACATCGCCGAGATCCACTTCCGGGGCAGGCAGGTAGAGATCGGCGTCGGTCGTCGGACCGTACTCGTACGCTCTCATGGTAAACCAGTCCGCCACGAAGGCCGTGATGCCGTCGGCATCGATGCCCATCGCCCTGACCGGGGTGTCCTCCCATCCAGCATGGTCCGGATCGAACGGATCCGACACCCGCACGACACGTATCCCGTCCCAGTCCGCGATGAAGGCGAGGCTGTCCTCCACCGCGACGCCGATCGCGGACCCCGGCGTGTCGTAGTTCGACACGAGGATCGGGGACTGGGGCGACGAGATGTCGACGATGTCGAGACCCTGTCCCCCGACCGCAAGGTAGGCCAGGTCTCCCGAGACCACGACATCCTGTGCGGAGCCGCTCGTCGAGAGACTCCCGGCGACAGCAGGCGCCGTCGGATCAGACACATCGATGACTTTCAGGCCACCAGCCCCGTCGGCCGCATACGCCCAGGGGTAATCGACGACGATTTCCCACGCCGCCGTGAACGCTTCCAGCGAACCGACCTCCACGAGTGTCTCCGGGTCGGCGACACTGAAGATCCGCATGCCGTCTGTCCTGGCTGCGGCGAAGAGGAGCGTGTCACGCAGCGTGGTGCTCTCGAAAGCGACATCTTCTTCCTGATACCGGCCGGCGAACTTCGGATGGGCGGGATCGGAGAGATCGAAAATGACGATCCCCTCGAACCTGCTCGAGCCGTAAGCGTAGCCGGCGCCGACTTCCACGTCGAAGAACGGTATGAGCGGGGGGCTGTTCTGGACATACCGTCCAATGAAAACGGGTTCCGATGGATCCTGGACATCCACGATCGAAAAGTCGCTCACACCCACGAGATAGGCGGTGTCGCTCTTCACCTGGACGTCGAGCAGCTCCACGAAGAACACCGGATTGTAGTGACCGATGTACTGGACACTGTCGTCGGCGTGGAGCCGGAGAGGAGAAGAGAGCAGGAGAAAAATGAGGAGAACGAGGCTCGGCCTGAAACTGTGTGTCGACATCGTGTGTCCCTTCACCGGTCGGTCCGGATGCCTGAACGTGTGTACGTAGTGTGCGTCGCCTCTTTACATCTCCTAATTTACGAACGAACGGGTGCCGGTCAACCCCCTGTATCAGCGGATCCGATAGCGGCGGGCGTCGAGGATCGACCGGGAACCGAGATGGAACCGGATGTCTCCCGAGGTGCTCACGCCCAGGTCGAGCCGTACGACGTCGAGGTTCGGGACGAGAAAGCGCACGCCGGCACCGAAGCCGATCCGCGTTCTGTCGAGGGAGAGCTCGCTCTGCCGGGTCCAGGCGATGCCCGTGTCGGTGAAGAGAGCGAGCTCGAGGCCGATGGTGGTGGACCAGGTCGAGATCTTCAACTTCACCGGGGGCATGAGGAGATACTGGTATTCCGCGGTGAATATCAGCTGATGCTTGCCGGCGAACCCGAGCCCCAGCTCCTCGCTGTCGTAACCCCTCACCGTGTTGGCTCCGCCGAGGTAGTACTGCATGTACTCCGGGATGTCGCGGCCGACCTCTCCGCTCTGAAGCGAGAGGAGTGCGCCCGAGACGATCGTGTGTCGTTTGGCGAACGGCTGGAACCTTCGGATGTCGAAGTTCGCCGTCACGAAATCCGCATCTCCTCCCAGGAAGTCGCCGGTCTTCAGCACCTCCAGCTCTCCCCACCAGCCGTGCCGGGGGTTCTGCCGGGAAGTCCTGGTGTCCAGGCCGATCGCCGCCCCGACCCGGATGAGATTGTCGATGTTGTCCGGGGAGAGCGTGTGTCCGTCCTCGTCGGCTTCCATGCGGAACCAGGAGAAGAAGATACGGCCCCTGCCGTGCCGCCCGAGGAACGTCCCGATCTGAGGTGTCAGCTCGAGGCTCTTCTCGTCGAATCCGAACACCACTTCCTCCCGCTCCCGGTAACTGGTGAGCATCCGGTAGGAAATGTGGTTGCCGGCCACCCACGGGTCGAGGTAGTCGAGAAAGAACGAGGTGGCCCCGCCGAACACGATCGACGTGGAGAGCGTGATGTTCCTCCCCGCAAGGTTCACGGCGGAGAATCCCGGGCCGAGCGAGAATCCGTCGTTTTCGTTGTACTCGACGGCCAGATAGGGGACGTAGGGAGTCACCTCGTCGACCCGTATCTCGACCGAGACGCCTCCCCGCACCCGGGAAGGATTCATCTCGACTGAGCGGAAGATGCCGAGGTTCTCGAGCCGCCGGACATCCTCCTCCATCTTTTCTCTCTCGAAGACGCTTCCGACCCTGAGGTCGAGCTCCCGGAGGATGACGTAATCCCTGGTGATGCGGTTTCCGTAGATTGCAACGCTCCTGACCGTCATGCCGTTCATGGGGTGAGCTTCGCTGTCTCCTCCCGCCGGATGAAGTCCGGACGGTGAGGAGAGAGGACGGGCGAGAGGAGCGGACGGGACGAACAGGAAGCAGAGCAGAACGGAGAAGAGTGTGTTCGATTTCAGCACGGCGGACTGATGCTCCTCATCATCACCGACTCATGTGTCTGACCCGGGCAGGAGGCGGTCCTGAAGTCCGAAGCGGCCACCGGAATCGAAAGCGTATGTGTAATTCGGGCTATGCCCATCCCAGGTCTTCGATGTGCTTCTCGTCGATCCCGAAGAAATGCGCCATCTCGTGGACGACGGTCACCTGTATCTCGTGACGGATTTCGTCTTCTCCCGAACAGGCCTCTTCGATGGGGCCCTGAAAGATCACGATCCGGTCGGGAAGGATCTGACCGTAGCTGCTGGTCCGCTCGGTGAGAGGTATCCCTTCGTAGAGCCCGAAGAGCGTGTCCGAGTCCGGGTCGAGGCCGGCGGATTCGATGTCCTCGTCCGTCGGCCAGTCCCTCACGACGACAGCTACGTTGTCGAGGTGGCACCGGAAGATCCCCGGGAGATCGTCGAGCGCCTCCCCGACGAGCCTTTCGAACCGGCGCCTGTTCACGGTCTCCCCCGGTCCAGAACGAGACCCCGGACCACCCGGACCGCTTCCGGGATCGACCGCACGACGTCCGGTGTGCACTGCTCCGAAAAGGTCACGATGTCTCCCGCCTCGACAGCCACGACGAAGACCTCTTCCGGCAGGCCCGCGCCCGCCAGCCTCCGTCCCACGGCGAGAGCGGTCGGAAGATCCGCTTCGTGACCGGCTCCCAGGTGCTCCGCCCGTGCGACTTCGTCGCCTGTGAGGAGCATGACCGCTCCCGGGGCGGCGCCCGACACGACGGCGTCGAGCACGATCAGACGGTCGTAGCCGGCCACGAGATCGAGAAGAGAGATTCCCCCCGTTCCGATCTCCGCGACGTCGACCGTCTGTCCCCCCACCCGGAACGATCGGCCGGATGACGTGCCGTGCCCGTCACGGCCGGACTCTTCGAGCCAGTCTCTCACCGCCCTGACGGCGTGCACCCCGACGCCGTCATCGCTTCGAATGGTACTCCCGATTCCGACGACGAGTGTCTTCATGTGCTCTCTCGGATCACGGCTTCTCAGGATTGCGGGAGCCCGCGGACGAGACGCGCGACGATGTCATCCCCACGGCGGACCGTGACCTCGAGCGGCATCCGGCCCGGCAGCGTGTGACTCGCGCAGGCGAGGCAGGGATCGTACGCCCGGAACGCCATCTCGACCCGGTCGAGGAGCTCATCCGACACCTCTTTCCCGCTGATCAGCGTCCGGGCCGCCTTCTTCACCGACATGTTCATGGCCGCGTTGTTCTGCACCGTGGCGACGATGAGGTTGACCGACTTCATCATGCCGTGCGCGTCGGTCACGTAGTGATGGTACAGCGTGCCGCGGGCGGCTTCCACCGCGCCCACCCCTTCGGCCGGTTTTCCGGTCGGAACGCAGTGGACCTCCGTGCCGGTGATCTCCGGATCGCGGGACAGGCGCTGCGCCTCCTCGCAGCAGTACAGGCACTCGATGAGCCGGGCCCAGTGGTAGGCGAGGGTGTGGTGGACCGGCTTCCGGCCGAAGTGGTCGTACATGCGCCGGTAGGCCTCCTCCGCAGCGGGCGTCGCCATGCCGGATGCGACGTTGAGCCGGGCGAGCGAGTTCACCCGGTACACGCCGCTCTCCGGGCCGTCCACCATCCCCTTCCAGCCGACATTCCTGAGGTAGGGGATCTTGAGGTAGGACCAGGGAACCACCCGTTCGGCGATGTGGTCGAGGTAATCGGCCGGTGCGAAGAGGGCCACCTCGCTGCCGTCGGGCGAGACGACGCGGATGGGCCCGTCATAGAAGTTCACGCGGCCTTCGTCGTCGACCATGCCGGCGTAGTGGGTCTCGTGGTAGTACGTGTCGCCTTCGATCAGACGGGCCGTTTCCTCCCTCCCGATGACTTCCCGCTCGAAGAGTGAGAGCGACTCCCCGGCGAAGTCGACCATGCTCGAGGCCATCTTCTCGATTTCGTCCCGCTCCTCTTCGGTTATGGGCTTCGACATCCCGCCGGGCAGCGCGGCGACCGGGTGGATGGGGTGGCCGGCGATCACTCCCTGGATCTTCTGCGCGAATCCCCTGTTCGAGAGGACCCGGCGGCCGAATTCGATCCCGGTCTTCTCGACGAGGCCGAGGAGGTTCCTCCCGGCGGGAGGGGCCGATGGTCCGACGAGGAAGTCCGGCGCGGCCAGTGCGAAGAAGTGCAGCATGTGACTGTGAGCGATGTGAGCGGCCAGGAACAGCTCGCGGAGCTTTCGAGCCGCCGGCGGAACGGTCACGCCGTAGACCGCATCGCCCGCTTTCGCCGCTGCGATGTGATGGGCCCCGGGGCAGACGCCGCAGATCTTGGGAGTGATTCGCGCCATCTCCTCGACGGGACGGCCCTCGCAGAAACGCTCGAACCCCCGGAGCTCGACGACCTGAAGATACGCATCGTCGACATTTCCCTCGTCGTCGAGCAGGATGTCGATCTTTCCGTGGCCCTCCAGCCTGGTGATCGGCGATATGCTGATTCTCTTCGTCACTCCTTCTCCTCTTTCGCCCTGTCGATGACCAGCCGGTTCAGCAGGGCGGCCGGCAGCGTGAACCGGTAGAAAGTCCCCGCGGGATCACGGATGCTCCTCACCGCCTTCTTCATCTCGTGCTCGGGAACGTCGTTCTCGTTCGCCTCCCCCGCCAGCGATCCGATGGCGGACATCGCCCCGGCGCCGGGATCGAGCATCTCGGCCGTGGGGCCGAAGCATCCCCGGCACGGCATGTTCGCCCGGATGCAGGTGGCCCCGCACCCGCCCCGGGTGGCGATGCCCATGCATATGATGCCCTGTTCCAGGAAACAGGTACTGACGTCGGGGGACGTCTCGTGCGGTCGAACGACTGCGGCGATCCTGCCGCCGGAACGGGTATCCCTGCGCGGGCACTCCTCACAGAGCGCTTTCTCCGATGCCAGGACCACCGGTCCCCCGGACGGGACATCTCCAGTGGCGGCGCAGCCGGCGACGATTTTCACGAGGTCGAGGATCCGTTCGGTCGGCGGGGGGCACCCCGGCAGGAAGACGTCGACCTGGACCGCCTGCGGGAGGCTCCCGACCGTCTCGAGGATCTCCGGCAGCGTGAGGCGGTGTCCGTCCGCGGAGGACTCGGGGACCGGAACGACATCGTCGGGGTTGTC
>CAZMKB010000069.1:0-13612 GCA_964566685.1 uncultured Gemmatimonadota bacterium
GCTCTCTCAGGAAGCTGGGAGGAAATCTGGCGGTCGCTGGAATCCGTCGAATTTTTCGACCTCGACAAAGTAGTGGAGTACACGCTCCTGCTTGGCAATGAGACCACCGGAGCGAAGGTAGGGTTCTTCCTGGAACAGCATCGCGAACCGTTGATGGTGGAAGATCGTCATCTCGAGGCGCTTCATGCTATACGCCCCCGACAGCCTCGTTACCTGGACCGCTCCAGACGAAAATCCGGTCGACTCGTGTTGGAATGGAACTTGGTGGTTCCGAGAGAAGTCATCGAACGAGCCTGGGGGGAGGTACTATGAAATTCTCCCTCGAGAAGTTAGCAGCAGAAGCAGAGGCGACGGGCTTCAGAACGGATGTGCTCGAAAAGGTCGCCCATTTGTTGGGGCTGTTGTCCGCCTTGCAGAGTCATCCGTTCCTCAAGGGGAAACTGGTGCTCAAGGGCGGTACAGCCTTGAATCTATTCGTTTTCGATGTGCCCCGGCTCTCCGTCGACATCGATCTGAACTACGTAGGAGCCGAAGATCGCGATAAGATGCTCGCCGAGCGTCCGAAGGTCGAACAGGCCGTTCAAGCGGTCTTCGCTCGAGAGGGCTTCAACGTCAGGTGGATGCCTGAAGAACACGCTGGAGGTAAATGGTCCTTGCAGTATGAAAGCGCCCCCGGCCGAAGCGGCAACCTCGAAGTGGACATCAATTACATGTTCCGTCTCCCGCTGTGGCCGGTGACGACGCTGAACTCTCATCCCGTCGGTGCTTGGCGGGCCTCGGGGGTTCCCGTGCTGGATCACCATGAGCTGGCAGCCGGGAAACTGGCGGCGCTACTCGCACGCAGACAGGCGCGGGACCTGTTCGACAGCCACCGGGTTCTCCAGATGGCCAACCTCGATTCCCGCCGCCTTCGCATCGGGTTCGTGATCTACGGCGCGATGAACAGGAAAGACTGGAGGACGGTCTCCGCGGATGGTGTGGACTTCGACGCCATGGAGTTGGCCAGGCAGTTGATTCCAACGCTCCGCGTCAATTCGCCGGAGCTCCAAGTGGAATCAACTCAGTATGGAGCGCGTCTTGTAAGGGAATGCCGCGAAGGTCTATCGTCAGTCTTGCCCTTCATGGATTCCGAACGGACGTTTTTGGATCTTTTACTGGAGCGAGGGGAGATCGACCCTACCCTTTTGACCACCGACACCTCTCTTCAGCGGCGCATACGCTGTCAGCCGCTACTCGAATGGAAGGCAATCAATGTACGGCGGCACAAAGGATTGTCCTGACCGAGGCGTCGCTCACACCCGGTCGAAGCGGGCCGTGAAGTGGCGGAGGAACCGGGGCGCCTCGGTGATGCAGAGGCCCCGTATCTTCTCTCTCCGGTCCCACACCAGCTCGACGGCCTCCACCACGTAGTCCATGTGGCTCTGCGTGTAGACCCGCCGGGGCATCGCCAGCCGGAGGAGGTCCATGTGCGCCGGCTTCTCGGTGTCCGTTTCCGGGTCGTACCCGAACATGACCGTGCCGATTTCGACCCCCCGGATGCCGGCCTCGATGTAGAGCTCGACCGACAGAGCCCAGGCGGGGTAGGCGAGCGGGTCGATGTGGGGAAGGAACGAGCGCGCTTCGATGTAGACGGCGTGGCCTCCCGCCGGCCGGACCACGGGGATGCCGCGGGAGGTCAGCTTGTCCGCCACGTAGGCGGTCGACCGGGCCCGGTAGCGGAGGTAGTCCTCGTCCAGGACCTCCCTGAGCCCGACAGCGATCGCGTCGAGATCCCGCCCGGCGAGCCCGCCGTAGGTCGAGTAGCCCTCGGTGAGAATCAGGAGGTCCCGCTCCTCGCGTGCGAGCTCGTCGTCGTTCGTGCAGAGAAAGCCCCCGATGTTCGCGAAGGCGTCCTTCTTCGCCGACATGGTGCATCCGTCCGCATGGCCGAACATCTCCCTGACGATCCGGGGAATCGGCGGGTCGGCGTAGCCTTCCTCCCGCAGCTTGATGAACCAGGCGTTCTCGGCGAAGCGGCAGGCGTCCAGGTAGAACGGCAGGCCGTGCCTGCGGGCGATCCGGCTCACCTCCCGGATGTTCTCCATCGACACGGGCTGTCCGCCGCCGGAGTTGTTCGTGACGGTGAGCATCACCAGCGGGATCCTGTCGGGACCGACTTCCGCGATGAGTTCCTCGAGCGCCGCGGTGTCCATGTTCCCCTTGAACGGCGCTTCCCGGAGGGGATCCTTCCCCTCCTCGCACACGAGGTCGACGGCCCGTCCCTGCAGGTACTCGATGTTCGCCCTCGTCGTGTCGAAGTGGGTGTTGTTCGGCACCACCATGCCGGGTTTCACCATGACCCCGAAGAGAATCCGTTCCGCGGCCCTTCCCTGGTGGGTGGGGATGACGTGCTCGAACCCGAACACCTCCTTCACCGCACGCTCGAACCGGTACCAGCTCCGGGCTCCGGCGTAGGACTCGTCGCCCCGCATCATGGCCGCCCAGCCTTCGGAGGACATGGCGCTCGTCCCGGAGTCGGTGAGCAGGTCGATGATCACGTCCTCCGCCCTGAGGAGAAAGGGGTTGAAGCCGGCGTCCCTGATTCTGGCCGTGCGCTCTTCCCTGGTGGTGAACGAGATGGGCTCGACGGCCTTTATCCTGAACGGCTCGATGATGGTCTTCATGACATCCTCCGATGCGTCACCATGTTCGTGCACGGCCCGACCTGTCAGGCGGGCGAGTTGGTTTCATCGTGGGGATGAAAGGGATCACTCCCTACCCTCATGGGGTCATATGATGCTATCGCAAGAGTGTCATTTTCTATGTAAAATGGTACTCCCCTGACGAAATCCGGTAGAAATAGATGCCTGATGTAACAGGAACCCCATGATCATTATCTCCATCCCAGTGTATCTTATGAACGCCAGGTGATTGAATACTATCGACCAATCTCTTCACAACTTTACCATGAAGATCATAAATACTCAGAGAAACATGCTGTTCCTGATTTTCTGGAATACTGTACTGAATCAGGGTAGAGGGGTTGAAGGGATTGGGATAGTTCTGTGACAAAGAGTATGTGGTGGGTATGCGCGGAGAAGTATCATCTTCCTTCACTCCAACTCCGGTGATTTCAAACGAAAACACTGAATCAGGGGCATTTGATGGATCGAGAGAAACATTTCCCATTCGGTCAACTGCTTCGATATAATACCTCACCTCAGTACCCGGAGGATATCCACCGATCCCTTGACGAAAAATAGAACCGCCACAATAGTACATTGAGATTCCATCGAACGGATCGTTATCAATGCTGTAGTTGAGCGAAACATTCAGTTCACCGATGTTTCTGCTGATATTATCCCATACTTCACTCATAATGATATATGGCCCGGCTGTGTCTGCCGTATCTTCGTGGATTAATGTTCTATTGATCATCGGGGGGAATGAATCGGGAGAACTCATATTGATTAGTAGTCGATTCTGTTCAGCGCTACCATATCCTTGATTTACCACATAAAGATCAAGATCTCCATCATCGTCTATATCCCCAAGTGCTCCATCATTGCTCTCCTCATCGTTCGAGGGGTATCGTAATGAAGTTTCATCAGTGAAATGTCCTGTTCCGTCATTTACGTAAATCCGTGATGGATGTGTTCCAGCAACTGAGCTATTAGCGACGTACACATCGAAATCATTGTCGTTATCGATATCTCCCAGACAAACTCCTAGGCTATGATCGCCATATTGAGGAATTCTCCCAACGCTTTCATCGGTGAAGTAGCCACTTCCGTTGTTTATCCAGATTTTGTCATTCGCTGGAGTAAAGCCGCTGGCAATATAAACATCCAGATCTCCATCGCCATCGAGGTCGAAGAACTCAATATCATTGTCCATCGTAGTAACATCGGGTAATCGTTCTGCACTTTCTTCACTGAAATATCCTCCATAATTAATCATAATCCTGTCAGGATGACCATTCCCGTTGACGATGATGCAATCCAGATCCCAATCTCCGTCGACATCGAACCATGCTGCATCATTGCTGTCATCATTCCCGGAGGGAAATGGAACAGTCGCCACAAATCTACCACTGGCAAAACCCTGGTTTTCCCAGAGGTAGTTATTACCCCAGTTCCACTCGAAGATGGATAAGTCCAGGTCGAAATCACAGTCGATATCAATGAAATGAGCCTCACTCCCACTTGTTACGCTATGTGGAGGTAGTTGCTCATTACTCCTGTCGATATAGTTACCACCTCCTTCGTTCACAAAAAGATAATGGTGAGACTCGAAATCATCCTCAAGATTAGTTAGACACACGTCAAGATCACCATCACGATCAATATCTCCCAATCCTATTCCAAACATGCTTGCCAAAGTAGAATCGTAATCAAAATAGTAAATGTTCTCGTCAGGAAATACCCCTGAACCGTTGTTGAATAAATAATAACTTCTAGCAGTAAAATTCCAGCCACTACTGGCGACAGCAATATCGAAATATCCATCTCCATTCAGATCTCCAAATTCTGCGTCATATGATTTATCAATGATTCCCGGCAATCTTGAAGATGTCTCATCCACAAAATATTGCTGTGGATAGAGATTCAGATTGTTTGAAATAATCAGGAGAGATATCAACATCAGGATACGTTCTTGCGAATTCAACTGTTTCTCACCTCACCAATATCATTTTCCTGGTGATTTGCTTGTCACCAACTACTAGTTTATACAAATATATGCCAGATGAGACTTCAACTCCATTTTCATCCCTTCCATCCCACACATAGTCAGATACTCCAGCATTCTGCTTGGACATACTTTCTACCTTGATCACTTGCCCTCGAAGATTGTAGATCACAAGCGCTACACTACTGCTGACTCCCTCTGGTATTTCATATCTGATTGTCGTGTGGGGATTAAAGGGATTTGGAAAGTTTTGGGAAAGTGCTGCTGTCTTTGGAAGATAAGGAGATGATGGAATACTGCCATCTCCTTCGTCACTGCTGGCCTGAAACCAGTTTGTTATTATTCTCCACTGACTGTTGGGAGAAGCCATTTCAAGACTTCCACCCCCCATCATTCCCAAACTGTCTACTACATCAAAACCGAAACAATCGGTGTCATAGATCGAATCAACCTCGCACACATAACCAGTGAAAACATAGTTCCTGAGAGGAGCATACTCCGGAACTTCGATCTCTGAAAAAGAGCTCACTCGACCATTTGGTGGGAGATACACGTACGTTGTATCAATGACAAGAGATGGATTCATACTATCCGGTGTCACAGTGCCATACAAAAATACTGAAGCGGTCACTCCTTCCCAACAATGATTGGTCAGTGTCGTATATATTGTCAATGTGTCACCTCTCGTAAGAGTTGTATCAGATTCAGGAGTGCACACAATTGATACCGGTGGAGGATCGACGACGAAAAACTTACCCCTCATCTTCAAATGTGGTACTGCTGTTTCCGCTGTGTCG
This sequence comes from uncultured Gemmatimonadota bacterium, assembly GCA_964566685.1. Lineage (GTDB taxonomy): Bacteria > Gemmatimonadota > CAZMKB01 > CAZMKB01 > CAZMKB01 > CAZMKB01. The sequence goes on from CAZMKB010000069.1 coordinate 5,466, forward strand.
GCTAGATCCCCGCTCGTGAGAGTGATGTGATAGCTCCCCTCAGGAGCATTTGGATCAACAGAGAACGACATGTTTGTCACAGGTCCATCTCCCTGTGAAATGATACTGGATTTTTCACCGTAAAGTTGCACATAGAATTCGGGTACATTTGTGCAGTCATCATTAATTGAAAACCCTTGAGTCCTATCTGTTGTAAATTTCTCATCAAGTGTTATCACTGACTCATCGTAATGAAGATTGTACACAACCTCTTTAATAAGTGTAGAATCGTTTTCTATGTATATTGGAACTATATTCCCGTGGCTTCCTTTCACTCCGGATCCTACTCCTACTTCTATCTGGTCGGGAATTTCTATCAGTCTTTGCACTATTCTATATGGATACGGCGGTTCTCGGTGATCAATGATCCAATCGTAGTCATCCCATGTAATACCGTTCAAGCCATCTGCATTTGCGAATACTTCTTCCCATGGATGAAGGAGTCTCTTGCCCAACAAGAATAGACAGACTATCTCTGCATCGTGATCTGAAATGAAACCATCAACATCCACATCCCTCCTTCTGGAAACATAGCATTGATGCCAACGCTTTGGCTCGTCAGGATCCTGAACATCCCACACTCTATTATAAGCTCGATCAACAGCTTCGGTGTAATACCTTATCTCCGTTGCGCGTCCGATATCGCTCTTTTCTATGAAGTCGGTGAATATTCCTCCTTCAATCGGCTCGGTGAATGCAGAAGTCCCTTCGCCTTTACCATGTATGCCAGGTCTTCGTTTGTACCACCACTTCTTATGAAGATATACAGTGTCCATTTGTGAATCTATATACGCACTATTATCAACGACATCGGTTGTCATAGATACCTTCGCTTCCTGTGTATCTAAAGTGTCCCATAACACAGCCTGTTGATCGACATACTGCGTTGTTATAGTAGGAGAAATATTATCAAAACTGAATACCTTCATTCGCAGTCTTGTCCCCTCAACACTATCCGTCTCAATCCATACAAGGACAAACCTGTCTCTATATGTTGCAACTTTAGGGCTCAAAAGTCTATTACCGGTATTAATTGCCAACTCCAATTCGCTATCATCTGGAAGTAATATTACCTGAGGCGGCAGGCTTGTATTTGGATATATAATCCTGCCATTAATATTATGGCTATCAGTTTCCCAAACAGCAATGAATTCATTAATCTCTTCGAAGTTTTCCACATCGATATCTACTGCATTGACTGTTTCAACTGAAAGTTGTGTTGCATCTTTCAGAGCACCAGGATTATCAAAATTAAAAAATCTACCAAATACATCACCCTGCTCTTGCCAAACAATTACGAAATAGTCACTTACACTGGCTGCTGTTCTTATTAACCCAGGCTCTGAGCGAATAAAGCTTTCGTTATTCTGGATAGGAGTTCCGTCCATATTGAAGACGCTGTAATTAATATGCAAATTGGTTTCGAGCAATTTCCATGTGACGACAAATTGAGTTTTATCTGCCCGCAAGCAAATATCAGGATTGAATTCTAAGGCGCCATCGCCATTATCTGAATCATCAACGTGCCCATATTCCTCGTCTGGATTGCAATCTTCTGCATCGCCGCATAGGAATCTTTCATTGAACGGCATTCCCCATCCATCATTTGAGAAACTGAATATTTTCCCGTCAACACTATCGTGATCTTCGATACCGCATTCTTGTTGACGTCTCATATCAATCCATGATATTATCGCATCGTTGGGTGTTGTTCCTTCTGAATAGTCGACTACTTCAATCTTCAACCGCTCGGTTTCGTAATTGGGTTTAATTCCTTGATCGATTCGCTGGAAATCACCTATCGCTATGCCATCTGCATCATATCTCTTTGCAAATATTCCATACTCACAAACACCAGGGAGAACATCGGACAAAGCCACTATGAAATCACCTTCTTCTAATGCACTGACGGATATTTCAGTACGTGTTCTTGATGATTCTCCGTATAACTCTTCGTCATCTATTTCAAAATGCTGCATCTCACCGTAACGGTTCACTATCGTATAGTAAAATTGTTCATTGGAACTTCTCTTGTATACGATGACAAAGGGACCATCGTCTCCGAGAAAAGCTGCTTCAAACAATTTACCATTTGCTATATCCCACTCCAAATTTTCATCTCCCTTTGGTAAAATAGTAGTATGTGCAACAAGGACATTCAATGGTGGTAGCGTCTGGCTATAAACAATAGCAACATAGATGATCGTACACAATGAGATTACGAACAGAGACTTGGATGCCAGGCTGAATCTTGATATGACTACTCCCTCCCCGAGATCAAGGAATTACTGTGGAAGGATCGGTTATTGCGAAGTGTTAATAACAGGCAGGACCTGAGTTACCGGTCGATTACTGTGTTAGATTGTATATTACCACAGACAGAATAGTGATGTCAAGTACAGTTTTTAGAACGTCTAAACGCCGGATGCGGGCCGTCGATGCGAGCGGTTGCGTATGTGGGGGAGGGGCGTCGGGGATGAGCTCACAGAGTGTCCAGGTATCCTTCCCGGTAGAGCCGGTTCGAGTCCTTCAGCTCCAGATCCGTCGACTCGGCCAGCTCGATGGCGCTGCGAATGGTCTCGAGCATGCGCCCTCTGTCTCGGGGCACTCTTCCGGCGACGCCCCGATAGATGATCGTCTCCCCCGCCCAGAGGTAGTTGGTCAGGTGGTCGCTCGTCAGCACGGAGTCCGGGAGATCGAGGTGCTCGAGGAACATTTCGACCTCCCGCAGCCGGTCGATCGGTTCCGTGATCCCGAATTCCCCCTTCTCCTCGAGCTCGAAGAGCGGTGTCCCCCGCAGGATCGTGAGCGTCCGCAGCCGGATGAAGTCGGGCTCGGCATCAATGCACACGCGGGCACTCTCCCGTGCATGCTCTCTCCACCGGTCGGCGCCGCCCGCCCCCGAGAGGACATAGAAGGAGACTTCGAAGCCGAACTCCCCCGCCCGGCGGCCGGCAGAGGCGATTTCACCGGGAGTGACGCCTTTCGCGAGCCTTTCGAGCACCACGGGATCGCCCGACTCGAGGCCGATGTGCAGGCGGTCGAGCCCTGCCTCCCTGACCGCGCGGAGGTACTCCGGTTTCCGCCTGAGAATCGTTTTCGCCCGGGCGTACGAGGTGATGCGCCGGACATCCGGGAAGGTGCTCCTGATGAGCGAGACGATCGCGGGAAGGTCGTTGTGCGCCAGGTTGTCGCTGTCACCGAGGAAGATGGACCGGGCGTGCCGGAAGAGGCGCCGGGCCGTGTGCACGTCGAGCTCCAGTTCCTCGAAGGGCTTGACCTCGAACCGGGTGTGCTTATACATCGAACAGAACCGGCACCGGTTCCAGGGACAGCCGCGGGTGACGCGGATGAGGGCGCTGTCGGCCTCACTGGGCGGCCGGTAGGGTGGAAAATCGTATCTCTCGATGACCTCGGACATGTCGTTCTCCCGGTATTCAATGATACGGCTGGTGACCGCCCTGGGCAATGTTTCCGTGTCACGGCGCAATTTTCCGGGCATTCTTGATCCGCGTCAAGGCGCCCCGTTCGATCATGTTTTATACTCTTAATCGTGAGTACGAGCAGGAATGCCGGACCGGGAAACAGGATCGAGCGCGAGAGAGGAGACACCCAACATGAAACGACCCATTATCCGCATCGACGAAGACAGGTGCACCGGCTGCGGGCTCTGTGTCCCGAACTGTCCCGAGGGAGCCATCCAGATCATCGACGAGAAGGCCCGGCTGGTGAGCGATCTGTTCTGCGACGGGCTGGGGGCCTGCCTGGGTCACTGCCCGGAGGGGGCCATTCTCATCGAGGAGCGCGAAGCCGAGCCGTACGACGAGTACCGGGTCATGGAGAACGTCGTCCCCCATGGAGAGAACACGATCAGAGCTCACCTCCTGCACCTGAAGGAGCACGGCCAGGAAGAGTTCCTCCGGCAGGCCGTGGACTATCTCCGGAAAAACGACATCCAGGTCCCCGTCCTGGAGGAGAAAACCGCCGGACCGTCGGGCCACACCGGTTGTCCGGGTTCGCGGGCGATGACGTTCGAGCGGACCGCCGGCGGGGATCACGAACCCGGCGCGGCCGGACCCTCGGAACTGACCCACTGGCCGATCCAGATGCACCTCATATCTCCGTCCGCTCCCCAGTACCGGGGGGCCGACCTGCTTCTTGCGGCAGACTGCACGGCGTTCTCGCTCGGAGCGTTCCACCGCGATTACCTCAGGGGCAGGGCCCTCGCAATCGCCTGTCCCAAGCTGGACGGCGGCCGGGAGATCTATGCCGAGAAGCTCAGAGCGCTGATCGACGAGGCGAAGATCGAGACGCTCACCGTTCTGGTCATGCAGGTCCCCTGCTGCAGCGGTCTCGTCGAACTCGCACGCCGCACCGCCGCCGGGACCGGGAGGAAGGTGCCGATCAGGGCCGTGGTGGTGGGAATCCAGGGGCAGATCCTCGACGAAACCCGGGTCGCCTGACGTCCCGGCTCAGAACGAAGGGAGAAAGAGATGGAAAGTTCCGGCGAATCGCTGAAGGGAACGTCGTTCACGTACCGGGAACTGGTCGACTACCAGGAGGGATCGGTGGTGAGTAGAACCCTGGTCGACAAGAAGAGCGGAACGGTCACGCTCTTCGCATTCGAGAAGGGTCAGAAGCTCAGCGAGCACACCACGCCGTTCGATGCGCTCGTGGACGTCGTCGAAGGCAGCGCCGTCATCACGATCGGCGGCGAGAAGCACACGGTCCCGGCCGGGCGGCAGATCATCATGCCAGCCGACGTGCCGCACGCGCTGGAGGCCGGGGAGCGGTTCAAGATGGTCCTCGTGATGATCAGGGCCTGATCTCAGGCCCGGAAGGCGATGGGTCGGATCACCCCGATCGTTTACGATTCGAGCCGGTTTTAAGGGGACCCATCTCCATCTAAGAGAGCAACGCCTGATCCGATCAGGCAGGCGGCTGAAGGTTGCCGGTGAGTCTACTCGCAATAGCCATGAAGGTCTTAACATCATCCTTGCCGTTGGAGAGAAAGTCCTCGATCATGTTCCACTTGAGGTCCAGGTACTGATGCGCAGGGATGTTTCTCAGTCTGACCAAATCCGAGAGTGCCCTCGCGAGCTCATCGTCTAGGACCCCGATCTCCGCGAGCTTCGTGAAGATGTCCCTGTACGTCTCGGGCAGCTCGACAGCCTCACCGGCAAGAATGATCTTTCCTATGTCGATGGCTGAATTGGCGATGTTTTCCGATATTCTCTCCACATCTCTTCTCACTCTCCTGTCCTTCGAATAGGTGTCGAAGCCCAGATGTTCATACTCTCCCAGATCCTGGAGCTCCAACTCCGCGAAAGCAATCCTCCTGACAATGCTTGCCTTCTGCATTTCGCTCAGCGGAGTCATTTCTCGGTGCTCCTCGCTCTCAGTTTCTCTCTCAATGTCCACATGTCCAGGAGAAACTCCCGGAAATCCTCTGCTTCCTGGGAAATCCGGAGCATATATTCGAGAAATGCCCGGCGATCATTGATCGCGAGCGTTCTACCTCGTATCGCCGTATACGCTAGCAGTGGGGGAGCAGTATTGAGAACCACCAGATCCAGGTCCTTCCGCAAGAGGTCCTCCAGTTCCCTCCACAGGAATTTCACCGTTTCGAACGAATATGGCTCTCGGAAATGGATCGCGATATCGACATCCGACTCCTGAAAGGTCCTGCCCCGAGCGCGAGATCCAAACAGGAAAGCGAAATGGATATCTTTGCGAGACCGGAAATATTGTTCTAATTTTTCGATCACAGTGTCCTCGGTCATGGCCGGCTCACCGCAGAAGTCCTCTACCTTCGATCAGGAACTCTGCGATAATCTTATGCGAGGCGTAAAGGGCTGTCAAGCAAGATATGCCTGGCACCCTCTCACGTCTCTCCTACGACCGGAAGGAGGCACGCTCTCGGCGCCGGGTGGCAGATCATCATGCCGGCCGACGTGCCGCATGCGCTGGAGGCCGAGGAATGGTTCAAGATGGTCCTCGTGATGATCAGGGCCTGATCTCAGGCCCGGTACGCGACGGAGCGGATCACCCCGATCGTTTTCCCCGAGTCGTCGGTTGTGGCGCAGTCGCTCACCGAGATGACGTCCTTGATGCCGTTCTCGGAGAGAAAGCTGTTCACGGCGTCGTCGAGCTCGCTGATCTGGTTCATAGTGTGGAAAATCTTGATTTCGTTGCTGAACGTCTTGACCTTGATCACAATGTCCTCCTGACTGGGCTGGCCTCGGGCTGAGAGATCCGGGTTAACGGTACCGTATCTTCCCGTTCCTGAAGCAATTTCTTCTGCTGCAATCTCTATAGTAATCCCGCGCGAATGTGGCAAGCTCAGAGTCCGGACAGGCGTGTGTTCAGTGGAGGAACCCGCCGGATCCGATTGTGAATGCGATGACTCACCTGGAACGACGGGATCACGGGGTCGATCGAGGCTATCGCAGGAGGATCATCTTCTTCGTGGCCGTGCGGCCGCCCTCGTGGAGGGAGATGAAGTAGATCCCGGACCCGGCTCTCTCTCCGCCGTCGGTTTCCCCGTCCCAGATCACCCGGTGTTCGCCCGGGGCCAGGGGGCCGTCGACGAGCGTTTTCACGAGCCGGCCCCGGAGGTCGTAGATCGAGAGCCTGACCTGTCGCTGCTCCCCTGCCGTGCCGGTGACGGTGAACGGGATGGTGGTCTGCGGGTTGAAGGGATTGGGGTAGTTCTGGCCGAGAACGGATGTCCGCGGAAGCCGGTTTCCGTCATCGGGATCGTCCGGGTCGATGTTCACCGGGATGGCGAGCCCGAACCAGTCCAGGATCCGGCTCAGGAGTGTCGCGGATTCCGCTCCCGTGGGAACCGCCTCGAAGGGGACCGCGGAGAACACGGTTCTCGCCCCGGATCCCCCGGCCGTGCTCGTGCGGATCGTGCCGTAGTGCCGGACCGAGTCGGGTTCGCCGTCCTGGTAGGCGGTGTTCCGGAACACTCCCTGCGCCTCCCCGTCAGGCGTGAGGTCGTCGGACCAGTTGGCGAACCCGTCCGGGAACACGAGGTCGAAGCCCAGTCCGTCCGAGATCGGATCCCCGTCGACACCGGCCACACTCGTCACCACGACGTCGTTTTCGGCGGACGCGAGGTTGAGGTAGTCCGTCGCGAACCAGTCGATCCCCACGTCGTAGACGTAGTCCTGGCTCGAGAGAAAGAGAGAGCCGCCGCCGTCGATGAAGGAGGCGAGAGCGGTCCTGTCCGCCTCGGTCAGCGTGCCGTCGATGTCGTCGCCCGTGGTCCAGAGGACGATGTCGAAATCCGTCAGGTCCTCCACCCCCGGGGCTCCCCGCGAGGCGACGTCCCACACGTCGTACCCGTAGGGGATCTGTTCGAGCACCGTGGTGAACGCCGTCTGGAAGCTCTCTCCGTCGTCGTCGACGAGGAGGATCACATCCCTGCCGACCTGGAGCGGAAATGAATCCCGGGAGCAGGGGGCGCCGTTCGCGAATGTCTCGAGCAGGAACGTCGCAATCGACCCTTCCGGCGTCTGTGGAGCCGCCGTCACCTGGAAGGGAGTGAGCGAAGAGCCCCTCTCTCCCGGCCCGATGTCGGGATATGCCGCCGCCTCCGGGCTCACCACGAGCAGGGAATCCGTCACCGAGAGCCTGGCCGTTACCCCGGACGCTTCCTCCTGACCGATGTTAGTGAGGGTCACCGTCACCGCCGCCGTCTCGCCGGGGTCGATGCGGTCGTTTCCGTTGCCCCCGGCGGAGTCGTCGATTTCCGAGGAGTCGTAGACGAGAACGCTCGATTCGAGAAGCGGCACGGCGACGACCGCGTCGATATCCGCGCCCGGGTACCACTCGTACGGATCACCGTCATTGTCATCCTCGATCCTGACGAAGCCGGCGGAGCTCAGCCCGGCGTCTTCGAGGTCGAACGAGGTGGTACCGAATCCAGAACCCGCGAACACCAGGGGGCCTGTGGGATCACTGCCCAGCCACACCGTGTAGCCGTCGGCCGGTTCCTCCTCGTACACCGTGAAGTCCGCCCCGTCCACGTTCGGGATCGGCTTCCCGGGGCCGAAGGCGACCGTGAGCTCTCCGCCCACGCCGAGGGACGCCGACACACC
>CAZMKB010000070.1:0-5440 GCA_964566685.1 uncultured Gemmatimonadota bacterium
AAAATCGCACAGGAGCGCGATGAGGCCCACCTGGATGGCGATGACGGTGGCGAACAGGACGTCGTAGTTTCTGATGTGGGAGATCTCGTGAGCGATGACTCCCTGGAGCTCGTCCCGGTTCAGCTTCGAGAGGAGGCCGGAGGTCACCGTGACCGCGGCGTGGGAAGGATCCCGCCCCGTGGCGAAGGCGTTGGGGGCCGTGTCGTCGATGAGGTAGATTTTCGGCACGGGGAGGCCCGAGGCGATCGCGATTTCCTCCACGACGTTGAACAGCCGCGGTTGATCGCTCTTGGTGACCTCACGCGCACCGCTGATCCTGAGAATCATCGGACCGCCCCCCACGTAGCTCAGCACTGCAAGGAGAGCCCCGGCGGAAGCGGCGAGGATCGCCCCCGTCGGTCCCGTTCCGGGCCCCGCCGTGTACTCGGCGATGAGCCAGCCGAGTGCGGCGAGGACGAGGATCACCAGGGACGAGAGGAGGAGGGAGTTTCTCTTGTTCCGTGCGATCAGCTCATACATGGGGCCGGCTCACTCGAATTTCACCTGCGGCGCCTCCCGTTCTACCGAGCCCTCCTCCAGCTCGAAGAACTCACGGGGTCCGAATCCGAAAAGGCCTGCTACCATGTTGGTGGGGAAGACCTCGATTCTGGTGTTGTAACGCATGACCGAGTCGTTGTAGTGCTGCCGGGCGAAGGCGATCTTGTTCTCCGTCGACGTGAGCTCTTCCTGGAGCGCGAGCATGTTCTGATTCGCCTTGAGGTCGGGGTAGTTCTCGGCCACCGCGAACAGCGATCTCAGGGTCTGCGTGAGCATGTTCTCGGCTCGCTCCTGCTCCTTGAGCCCCCGGACGTCTATCGCCTGCTGCCGGGCTTTCGTGACGCTCTCCAGGACTTCACGCTCGTGTTTCATGTAGCCCTTGCAGGTCTCGACGAGGTTCGGAATGAGATCGTACCGTCTCTTGAGCTGAACGTCGATCTGTGCCCAGGCGTTCTCCACCCGTTTCCCGAGCCTGACAAGGGAGTTGTACATCACGATGGCGGCGATGACGAGAACCGCCAGGACACCAAGAACGATCATGCCCATCTGCAACCTCTCTTTCACCAGTGTGCCGGGTATCGTCGATCGTCGGAATATCGTGAATAAGTATACGCAGATAGCCCCGGCCGGACAATGCCCATCGGAGGATCGTTGCATCTTGACAGGTCGCCGAAGTCGGGTTAACAATAAAGTTGGAGAAAGTAGGTTCCTTCGTGCCCTTCGTCACCCGGTCCCTGCCGCTCGCTGCATACGTCCCAGAGAGGCAGGGTTTTCCTGATTTCAGGGTGCCTCCCGGAAATGCCGGATGAGTCGCCGAACCGGCGGTCCCGGTGGTTCCGGTGAATGGAGAGGGCGACATCCCGGGATAACCGGATGTCCGGCAGCGAGGCGCACGGAGTACGGATACCGTTCGAACACGATGACGTCCGGATGGAGCGCGGTCCCATGCTGTTCTATGTCAACGACAGGCTCGTCCCCGCCGAGGAGGCGAAGATTTCGGTCCTCGACAGGGGCTTCGTCTACGGTGACGGAATATTCGAAACGCTCCTGGTGAGAAACGGTGCTGTGTTCAGGCTCCGCGAGCATCTCGAGCGGCTTGCCGAGAGCGCAAAGATCGTCCGTATCGAGATGCCCTGGTCGGGGGATGAGCTCGAGGAGAAGGTGTACGAGGTGGTACGCGCAAACGGCATGGACCAGGCCGCCATGCGCGTCAATGTTTCGAGAGGTGTCGGAAGCTGGAGGCTGACGACGAAAGGGGCGGATCACCCGACTCTGGTCATCAGCATGTATCCGCTTCCCGACTACCCTGCGGACACGTACACCCGGGGCTGGCCGGTGATCGTCTCCCGGGAGGTCACGGTCATGGATCCCGTCATACCCGGCAGGGCAAAGACTTCGAATCGGATCAATCTCATTCTCGCGAAACGTGAGGCGGAGGAAAGGGGTGCGGCGGAGGCGATCCTCCTGAACATGAGCGGCCATCTCACCGAGGGCACCAGCACGAACCTCTTCTTCGGCTCCGGCGGGAAGCTCTGCACTCCGGCGCTCGAAGAGGGGATCCTCTGGGGAATCACCAGGGACATCGTGATCCGGATCGGACGGGACCTGGGGTTCGAAGTCGTCGAGGGAGAGTTCCACCCCGGCGACCTCGAGAGCGCGGACGAAGCTTTCCTCTCTTTCACCACGGCCGGTGTCGTTCCGATCAGCGAGGTGGACGGGAATGCGATCGGAAAGGAAACAGCAGGATCGATGACCCGATCCATCATCGAGCGCTACGAGCGACAACTCGAGGAGGAAACGCGCTGGGAGGCCGATCGGAGAGCGGCTCTGATCCAGGATGACAGCCGGAACACGGAAGGACACGGGTGATGATGTGATGAACACGACACACGAATATGGAATGGAAGAGGCTTTTGCCGCCCTGCGGCAGGCGATGGTCAGAGACCAGCTCCGGTCTCGGGACGTCTCCGATGAACTGGTGCTCTCGGCAATGAAGAGTGTCCCCAGACACCGGTTCGTACCGGAGGAGTTCCAGGATCAGTCGTACACCGACAGGCCGCTCCCCATCGGTCATGGCCAGACCATCTCCCAGCCGTACATCATTGCACTGATGACTCAGCTGCTCCGCCTCACCGGCGGCGGCAGGATCCTCGAGATTGGAACGGGTTCCGGTTACCAGGCCGCGGTGCTGGCCGAGATCGCCGACGAGGTCTACTCGATCGAGATCAATGCCGAGCTCCACCGGATGGCGCTCGAGCGGCTCGAGCAGCTCGGTTACACCAACATTCACCTGAAGCTGGGAGACGGCTACGGCGGCTGGCCCGAGCACGCACCGTTCGACGGGGTTCTCGTCACCGCAGCTCCGACCTTCGTACCGGACCCCCTCGTCCGGCAGCTGCGCAAGGGCACAGCCATGGTCATTCCCGTCGGAGATCTTTCCCAGGAGCTGGTGCTCGTGAAGAAGGTGAACGGCCATGCGAAGGAAACCGTGATTCCGGTGCAGTTCGTCCCCATGACGGGAGAGGTGCAGCGGAAAGAGGGTGGTGAGGACCGGAGGCTGAATTGAGGGGCTTCATGTTCTGGGGTGTGATACTTTCCGCCTTGCTCCTTCCCGGGATCGCCGCCGGACAGGATGGAGGGGGAGAGCTCGAGAAGGGACAGATCCGGGACACGGAACTCGATGAGCGGGGACAGGCCCCCGGCGCAGCGGAATCCGGTCTGTACGAGCACTTCAGCCCCCGGGTCGTCAGCCGGGGGAAGGAATACCGGCACACCAAGTACCTGGTTTTCTTTCTCCGGTCCGCCGTCACGATCGCTTTCCTGGCGCTGGTGGTGAAGTTCAGGGGGATGGAGTGGCTGGCCGGACATCTCGGCGCGGTTCTGCCGGAGCGGACCTGGATCACCGCCGGCATCTACGCCACTCTGCTCACCGTCGCACTGGCCTTCGTCGTGCTTCCGCTCTCCCTCTATTCCGGGTATTTCCACGAGCACTCGTTCGGGCTCTCGACGAGAGACCTTGCCGGCTGGTTCGGTGACCTGGGAAAGCACACACTCCTCCAGGTCCTCCTCGCCTTCATCCTCTTTGCCGTGTTCTACCGGATCATGCAGGGTTTTCCCACCTGGTGGTGGCTGGTCTCCGCCGGCTGCTTCACTGTCTTTCTCATCTTCATGACCGCTGTTTCTCCGCTCGTGATCGCACCACTCTTCCACAAATTCACGCCCGTCGAGGACGAACGGCTGAGGGAGGAGATCGTCGAACTCGCGGACAGGGCAGGCCTCAGGGTGGAGAATGTGCTCGAAATGAATGCGAGCACCAGAACACGGAAGCTCAATGCATATTTCACCGGCATCGGGAATACGAAACGGGTCGTTCTCTACGACAACCTGGTCGAAAAGGGAAGCCTGGAAGAAGTCAGAGTGGTCCTGGCACACGAGCTGGGTCACTGGAAGAGGAATCATCTCTGGAAAGGGATCGGGCTGGCGGCGCTCGGCACGGTCGTCGTGCTTCTCGTCATCCGAATGGTTCTCACCGGTTCGTTCGCCGGAGATCTCGGGATCCGGCCGTTCCACCATCCGGCAGGCGTGCCGCTGGTCATGCTGATCATTCTAGGGCTCGGGTACCTGTCGATGCCGATCCAGAACGCCATATCGCGTCACTTCGAACGACAGGCGGACATGGATTCCCTGGTGCTGACCGATGATCCCGGGACGTTCATCAGGGTCGAGGAGAAAATCGGAAAGACCAACCTCAATGACGTCGATCCTCATCCGGTGATCGAGTGGGTTCTCTTCACCCATCCGCCGACGATAGATCGGATCAGAATGGCGGAAGACTATCGGGATCGTTCTTCATCCGTCCATGAAGAGGAGAGATAATGAAGGGAAACGGGAATGACACGATGGAAAAGCTGGTCTCCCTGTGCAAGAGGAGGGGGTACATATTCAGGTCCAGCGAGATCTACGGAGGAGTCGGTTCCACGTACGACTACGGCCAGCTGGGTGTGGAGCTCAAGACCAATATCAGGAACTACTGGTGGAAGTGGATGACTCAGCTCCGTGAAGACGTCGTCGGTCTCGATGCGGCCATCATGATGCATCCGAAAGTGTGGGTCGCATCGGGTCACGTCGAGGGGTTCCACGACCCCCTCGTCGACTGCCGGAAGTGCAAGAGGAGGTTCAGGGCGGATGAACTGGAGGGAACGAACTGCCCGGAGTGCGGGGGGGACCTGACGGAGGCGAGACAGTTCAACCTCATGTTCAGGACGCACATGGGACCCGTGGAGGAGGAGGCGGCCGTCGTGTACCTGCGTCCGGAAACCGCGCAGGGGATCTATGTCAACTTTCTGAACGTCCTGAACTCATCGCGACAGAAGATACCGTTCGGAATCGCCCAGGTCGGAAAGGCCTTCCGGAACGAGATCACGCCCGGGAACTTCATTTTCAGGACCCGGGAGTTCGAGCAGATGGAGATGCAATTTTTCGTGAAGCCGGGGACGGATGAGGACTGGCTGGAGTACTGGAAGGACGAACGGATGAAGTGGTATCACTCCCTGGGGATCCCGGAGAACAGGATACGTCTCCACGAGCACGGTCCCGACGAGCTCGCTCACTATGCCAAGGTCGCCTACGACATCGAATACGAGTACCCCTTCGGCTGGAAAGAGCTCGAAGGTATCCATAACCGCACGGACTTCGATCTGAAGCGCCACATCGAGTACTCGAGCAGGGACCTCTCGTATTTCGACGACACCGAGAGAGAACGATACGTCCCCTACATCATCGAAACATCCGCCGGTCTCGACCGCACGCTTCTGACCTGTCTCGTGAACAGTTACGACGAGGAAGAGGTGAAAGGCGAGAAGCGGGTGATACTCAGGCTGTCCCCGAAGATCGCTCCCTTCAA
>CAZMKB010000070.1:5450-13603 GCA_964566685.1 uncultured Gemmatimonadota bacterium
GCTGCCGTTTTCCCTCTCGTCAAGAAGGACGGGATGCCCGAGATAGCGAGAAAGATACAGGACGACCTCAAGCGATACTTCCGGATCTTCTACGACGAGTCAGGCGCCGTCGGCAGGCGCTACCGGAGGCAGGATGAGGCGGGAACGCCGTTCGCCATCACCGTTGACTCTCAGACGCTCGAGGACGAGACCGTGACCCTGAGGCACCGTGACAGCATGGAGCAGGAGAGGATACCGGCAGCCGGCCTGAGGAACAGGCTCGAAGAGCTGATCATGTGAGCCGGACCGATGAACGATCGGGAGGTGTTCAGCTCGCGGTGGTACCTCATTCTGGCCACCCTGGGGATGGCCGTCGGAACCGGGAACATCTGGCGGTTCCCGAGAATGGTCGCTCAGAACGGCGGCGGGTCGTTTCTCATCCCCTGGGTCGTCTTCCTGTTCACCTGGTCGATTCCGCTCCTCATCATAGAATTCGCGGCGGGGAAGAATTCCGGGAAGGGCACCGTCGGATCGTTCGCCTTCGTCATGGGGAAGCGGTACGCCTGGATGGGTGCCTTCGTCGGGTTCTGCACGATGGCCATCATGTTCTACTATTCCGTCGTCACCGGGTGGTGTATGCGGTATATCTTCGCATCCGGTCTCGGATTCCTGGAGGGCTCCGACCCGGCCGGGGAGTGGCGTCTCTTCATCTCCTCGGGGTGGCAGCCTCTCCTGTTCCACTTCCTGTCCATTTCCTCGTGTGCGATCATCGTCTATCGGGGCGTCGTGGGGGGGATCGAGAAAGTGCTCAGGGTCATCATCCCGCTCCTCTTCCTCCTGCTCATCGTAGCCGCCGTGCGGGCGGTCACGCTCCCGGACGCCGGCGAGGGACTTCGATTCCTCTTCAGACCCGACTCGTCGCTCCTCTTCTCGCACCGGGTCTGGCTGGAGGCGCTCTCTCAATCGGCCTGGTCCACCGGTGCCGGCTGGGGTCTGGTCCTGACCTATGCCATCTACGCGAAGAGGAACGAGGACGTCGCTCTCAACTCGGTGCTCACCGGTCTCGGGAACAACTCCGCCTCTCTGCTCGCCGCGCTGGCGGTGATACCGACGGTGTTCTCGATCCTGCCCTACGAGCGGGCGATGGAGGTGGTATCGACCGACAACGTGGGAGTCACGTTCACCTGGATACCGTACCTCTTCCGGGAGCTTCCGGCGGGAAGGCTCTTCACCACCATGTTCTTCCTGACGCTCACTCTCGCCGCGATCTCCTCGCTCATCTCCATGCTCGAGCTCTCGGTCCGGGTCTTCATGGACATGGGGTACGATCGCAGGCGGTCTCTCAGACTGGTCGCCGTCGCAGGCTTCCTCCTCGGGATTCCATCGGCGCTCCACATTGGTTTCTTCTACAACCAGGACTGGACCTGGGGAATCGGGCTGCTGCTGAGCGGTCTGTTCTTCGCCCTGATGGTCATCCGTTACGGTCCGGCCCGGTTCAGGAGGGAGCTCGTCAATCTGCCGGGGAACGACTTTCATGTCGGGAGGTGGTTCGACGTCATCGTTTCCGTCGTCATACCCCTCGAGTTCATCCTGATGATCGCCTGGTGGTTTTCCCAGGCGGTGACCGTGTATGACAGGGAAGGATGGTGGAATCCCTTCCACACCTCGAGCGTCGGGACCTGCGTGCTGCAGTGGGGAGTCATGCTGGTCCTGTTTTTCCTCCTGAACGATTACCTCTGGAGGCGGCTCGTGCGGGTCGACCGCACCGGACGCGGATGAGCGGCTGTATGGATGGAATGACGATCGTGATGATGTGTCTGTTTCTCGGCGGGATATGGGGCGGGTTCGTCTGTGCTCTCGTGATCGCCGTGAGAAAAGAAGAGAAGAAATGCATGAGCGGGAGGAGGACGAAAAATGGCGGTCAGGACCTTTGAACTGAAGCTGTCCACACAGGGGAACAACGACACCATCGATATCACCGGGCGCGTGCAGGAGCTCCTCTCTGAGAGCGGCATCGACGAGGGGATCGCCACCGTGCACGTCCCGGGTTCGACCGGCGGAATCACCACGATAGAGTACGAGCCCGGCGTGGTGTCCGACCTCGCCGGGATCCTCGACACCCTGATCCCGCGGGGCGAGAACTACGAACATGACCGGGCGTGGGGTGACGGGAACGCCCACTCGCACATGAGGTCGGCTTTCGTCGGTCCGTCCCTCACCATCCCGTTCGCCTCCGGGAACCTCATCCTGGGGACCTGGCAGCAGATCGTGTTCATCGACTTCGACAATCGATCGAGACGGCGTACCATCGTCGTCCAGTTTCTGGGAGAGTGATCGTGAACAATCCTCAGCAGAAGACCGGACTCGTCCATCACGAGCGATACCTCGAGCATCTCACCGGTGCCCATCCCGAGAGCCCGGACCGGCTCGTGTCCATCATGAACCGCCTGGAGGAAAATGGCCTCCTCGATCGTGTTGAATGGGTCGAACCGCGTCCTGCCGACCGCGAGGACATCCTGCGGGTGCACGGATCCGAACATTTCGAGTGGATACGCACGGCGTACGAGCGGGGAATTCCGCAGATCGACCTCGACACCATCGTGAGCGAGCGCTCCTTCGACGCCGCTCTCCTGGCTGCCGGCGGCCTCCTGGAAGCCTGCGACCGGATAACGGGAGGCGGCATCCGGAACGCGCTCTGCCTGGTGCGACCGCCGGGACATCACGCCACGCCGAACCGCGCCATGGGATTCTGCCTGTTCAACAACGTCGCCGTCGCCGCCCGCTATCTGCAGGATGTGTCGGGAGTGGAACGGGTACTGATCATGGACTGGGATCTGCACCACGGCAACGGAACCCAGGAGATATTCTACGACGATCCCTCTGTCTTCTACTGCTCCGTCCACCAGAGCCCGCACTATCCGGGCACGGGCTCCGCCGCCGAGCGGGGTCAGGGAGAAGGCGAGGGCTTCACCCTCAATCTTCCGCTTGACGCCGGGACGAGCGAGGAGGAGTATCTCGAGAGGTTCCGCGGGACCTTCACCGATCCGATGTACGCTTTCGAGCCGGACTTCGTCATCGTTTCGGCCGGATTCGATGCTCACGCACAGGATCCTCTCGGCAGTCTCAACCTGACCGAGGAGGGATACCGGACGCTGACGAAGTTTGTCATGGATGTCGCGGACGAATGCTGTGACGGCAGATTCCTGTCGACACTCGAGGGGGGGTATCACCTCGATGCCCTCGCCCGTTCGGTCGAGGCGCATCTCGAGACGATGGTCGAGTACTGAGCAGATACCGGGAGGGTGACCAGCGGATGTCCTTCGATGCACGAAACGCCTTCGAATACGTGAGAGACCTCTCGTTTCCCCGGCTCTTTTCGACCCCGGAGGAGCGGGCCGCAGGAGAATACATCACGAGGAGGCTCCGGTCGTTCGGATACGAACCCCGGGCACACACTTTCTCCTACTCCCTCTTCCCCTTCGCGACCGTTCCCCGGCTGGTGCTCGTCATCCAGGCAGCTCTGCTCCTCACGGCTCTCCGGCTCGCTCCCGACCGGGCTCTTCCCGCTTCCGTTCTCCTGCTCTTTCTCCTGGTTCTGACGGTCGTGTCGACGAGGTGGGGCAGCTTCTTCGAGAAAGCATACGACGTCGGCAGGCAGCACGTGTCCAGAAACATCTATGTCCGCGCCGCCGGGAAGGAGCCGCACACCGACGTGATCCTGCTCGCTCACTACGACTCGAAGTCCCAGTCGATTCCGATCGTCGCCCGGGTGGTCTGCTACTCCCTGTTCACCGTCGGGCTGGTCGTTCTCTCCCTCGCGGCTCTCGCTCTGCTCGTTGCCGGTGGGGGTGAATGGGCCGGTGAGACTCTCTTCGGAGCAGGTGCTCTCCTGGTGATCCTCACCCTGCCGCTTCTCTTCAACAGGACCGGGAACCGGTCACCGGGGGCCCTTGACAACGCCTCCGGAGCGGGTATTGTTCTCGAACTGGCACGAGGCTGTTCGGAGGGCGTGCCGGACGGCCTGGACGTCACCTTTCTCTTCACCGGCGCGGAGGAGGCGGGTCTGGCCGGTGCCGTCCGGTTCATGCAGGACCACCGGGGGGACTACAGCGGGAAGTCGACGTACTGTATCGCCTATGACGGCGCCGGAGCTCCCGGAAAGATCCGGGTGACGAGCAGGTACGGCCTCCCGCCGGTACGAACGAGCCGCCGTCTCGTCGGACTCGTCCTGGAGCAGTGCACCCGGCTGGGGTATCCGGCGGGTGAAGTGACGCTTCCGGTCGGAGCCGGGCTGGAGCAGACACCGGTTTCACATCATGGCATCGAGGTCGTCACCGTTCACAGCGGAAAGCTGGGGAGGCCCGTGCTCGCCGTTCATTCCGCGGGAGACGTTCTGGAGAACATCGACCCCGATGCACTCGGGAGGTGCGGGCGGTTGGGCAGTGAGGTCCTCGAGGCGCTCGCTTCGGGCGTGGACACATGATGGAGCGCTCCGGCGGAGGGAGAAACAGGCTGTTGTGGAGGGACGATATGTAGTGGTTGTGAGAGGTTCTTACCCAAGTGGGTGTATAAAAAATCGCGCTCGTTTATTATTTATTTTTTTCTTGACAAAATGAGCATATTGTGTTACAATGTTAATCAGCGTAGGGTAAGATACATGATTTTTTCCCCCCACCCTGCGCTGATTGTACACACTTCACCTTACCGGTCTGCCCACCGCTTGCCCTCGGCGGTGGGTGTTTTTTTGTGCCCCGGAACATACCGGTATCCTTCCGGAGGGGGTCTGCCGTGATCGATGTTCTCCTCCAGGTTCTGAGCCTCATCGGCTTCATCCTCTTTCACATCGTGATGCTCATCGGGCTGGTCCTGATTCCGATCGGACTGCCGGGCTCGTGGCTCATACTCGCGGCCGCCCTCATTTTCGGCGTGGCCACCGGCTTCGAGGACATCTCGGGGAATGTCATGCTCCTGCTCCTGGGCCTCGCCGTGCTCGGCGAGGTGGTGGAGTTTCTCCTGGGTGTCTTCGTCGCGAAGCACTACGGAGCGTCGAAGTTCGGCCTCTGGGGAGCATTCTTCGGAGGTATCGCGGGAGGCATTGCAGGGACGGGAGTGCTTCCCATCGCCGGAAGCGTCGTCGGAGCCATGTTCGGTGCCTTCGCGGGCGCCTTCATCATGGAATGTCTGGGAGAGCTCAGATCGGAGCAGCGGATGAGAGCCGGATTCGGAGCGCTCATCGGCCGGGTCATCGCCACCACGATGAAGCTCGGCATCGGCCTCATCATGGTGTTCCTGATCATCCTGCGTCTGTACAGGTGAAGCGGCGACCCGTCCCGGGCACCTTCTTGACACCCGCCGGGAATGCTGATAAATTCTTTCTGGTTTCAGTGGTCATGTGGATGAATACGATGGCATCCGGTCGCCGACCTCGTTGCTCACCATATTTATGAACAGGACCGCTGGTGGCCCGGAGGGGCTTTTTTTTTGCCGGAGTGTCCGTATCCGGATCTCCTTACATCGATCACCTGTTACGTCGGCGGGAGGAGCTGTCCAGTGGCGTGTACCGTCGTGCTCGGGATGCAGTGGGGTGACGAGGGGAAAGGAAAGATCGTCGACTGGCTCGCGAGAGACTCGGATATCGTGGCCCGCTTCCAGGGAGGGGCGAATGCCGGGCACACCGTCAACATCGAGGGTCGCGAGACGATTCTCCATCAGCTCCCGACCGGGATACTGAATCCCCGTGTCCTGTGTCTCATCGGCAACGGTGTGGTTCTCGATCCCGACGAGCTGTTCGAGGAGATCGAGCTCCTCGAGAAGATGGGTCTGGAACCCGAACCCCGGCTCAGAATCAGTCCCGGGGCTCACCTGCTGCTTCCCTACCACAAGGCCCTCGACCGGGCCTCGGAGGATCACCTCGGACCCCGGAAGATCGGCACGACCTGTCGCGGAATCGGTCCTGCATACACCGACAAGGTCTCGCGCAGGGGCGTGAGGCTCGTGGATCTCGCCGATCCGGACCGGTTCGTGAGGGCCGTCGGGGAGGAGATCGGCAGAAAACAGGAGCAGCTGTCCCGGCTCGGCTCCTCACTCACGCTCGATCCCGGAGAAATCATCTCCGCCATAACGGGCATGAAAGACCGCCTGCTCGCCATGATGGAGGATGTCTCCCTCCTGCTCGACCGGGCGCTGGAGGAGGGAAGGAGCGTTCTGCTCGAGGGAGCTCAGGGGACGATGCTCGATCTCGACCACGGGACCTATCCCTTCGTCACCTCTTCGAACACGACCATCGGGGCCGCAATCATCGGCCTCGGGATCCCTCCCGGACGGATCGATCACACGCTCGGTGTCGTGAAGGCTTACACCACGAGAGTGGGCATGGGACCGTTTCCGACCGAGCTCGAGGACGAGGTCGGGACGATGATGCGGGAGCGCGGAAAGGAATACGGCGCAACGACAGGAAGACCCCGGCGCTGCGGCTGGCTCGACGCCGTCGTTGCACGTCACGCCGCGAGGATCAACGGCGTCGACTCCCTCGTCCTCACGAAAATGGATGTCCTCGATAGCGTGGAGTCCATCGACGTCTGTGTCGCCTACCGGATAGACGGTGAGCGCTGCGACAACTTTCCCCGTGATCCGGCGGCTCTGGCGAAAGCCAGGCCGGTCTACGAGAGGTTCGACGGCTGGATGGAGGACACCACGGGAGCGAGAAACATCGGGGATCTCCCTGCCGGTGCCCGCCGTTTCATCGGCGGTGTCGGCGAGGTCATCGGCCGGCCGGTGGAATTCGCATCCGTGGGCCCGTCACGTGAGGCGCTCGTCCGCATGACCCCTTCTTCTGCCGCACTCTCCGGGGAGGTCGAATGAACAGGCTCGAGAGCGCCTGCCGAAAGCTCGTCAGATCCAGTCTCCGGGTGAAGCGCGGGGAGAACGTGCTCCTCGTCACCGATGAGACCAGGCTTCCCATCGCCCGCCAGGTGGCTCGATTCATTCAAGAAGCCAGGGGTGAAGCCACCACCTATCTCATGACCGAGACGCTCAGGCCGATCACGAAATGCACAAAGCTTCTGATCGGCATGATGAAGCGGGCCGATGCCATGATGTACATGCTGGAACCGCGGATCGCCGAAAAGCCGTTCCGGGCGGAGATGGTCGAATACGGAACCAGGTACAGCCGGATCTGTATGATGCCCGGGATAACGGAAGACATGATGAGAAGGCTCCTGAACATCGATTTCAAAGCCATGAGGCAGTTGAACAGGAAGCTGATGCGGCTCCTCGCCGACAGGGACGACATTCTGGTGACCAACCGGAAGGGGACCGAGATCGGGTTCAGCGTCAAGGGCAGGACCTGGCTGGATGACAACGGCGACATCAGCGCGAAGGGATCCCACGGAAATCTCCCCGCCGGGGAGATCTTCACCTGCCCGGTAGAGAAGACACTCAGCGGTACCATTGCCGTCAGCCTCATCGAGGACGCGGTCGGACCCGGCATCATGGAGTTCGAAGCGGGAAAAATGGTACGCTACGAGGGAGCGGGCGTCGAAGAGGTGATCCGATCGATGCGCGGGGACCGGACGGGACGGATCATCGGCGAGTTCGGTATCGGAACGAACGCCGGAGCCCGGATCTGCGAGAACATGCTGGAGGCCGAGAAGGCGTACGGGACGGTGCACTTCGCCATCGGAGATTCCTACGGCCTGGGGAAGAACAAGAGCAGGCATCACTCCGACGCACTGGTCGAGAAGGTGACCCTCGTCGTGAACGGCAGAACCATCATCGAGAAGGGAAAGTTCCTCATCTGAACCAACGTATCCATGGCGGGACAACCCGGGTTCCGCCGGGGGGCTTCCGGGAATGAGAAGAGGAGGGGATGGTTCCCCTCCTCTTCTTCTTCCCCGAGGTTCCGGAAGGAGGCGCTACTTCACGAGGATCATCTTCTTCGTCTCGACGAAACCGCCGGCCTGGAGGCGGTACAGGTAGATGCCCGATCCCGCACCTGCTCCCGCCTCGTCTCTGCCGTTCCATGTCACCGTGTGGTATCCCGGCTCCATGTCGCCTTCGAAGAGTGTTCTGACGAGCTGGCCCTTGAGATTGTAGACCGTGAGCTTCACACGAACCGCTCCCTCGCCGGAACCGCCGGCGGGTTCCGGTATCGCGAACGTTATCTTCGTCTGCGG
>CAZMKB010000071.1:0-13543 GCA_964566685.1 uncultured Gemmatimonadota bacterium
GTAGTTGTAGGCGTCCATGAAGTGCATTCCCGCCACCAGGAGCGTCTTGTAGGTGTAGGTCCCGTCCGATTTCCCTCGCCCTTTCTCCTTCTCGACGAACCCTTCGAGCGTCTGCAGGAAACGCTTGAAGGTGAGGCCTTCGGGAGCCCGGTCCTCGTGGAAGTGTCTCCGCAGTGAATTGAAGGCCTTCGCTCTGGTGAGGTGGTTGATGTTGGAGAGTATCCCGGTGTCGTTGGCGTACCTGTCCATGTCCTTGTACATCTCGCCGACGTCCATGAACCTGGTCACCGGTGTCCCCTTCTTGTTCTGATCGACGAAGAGATAGGTGCCGATCGAGCAGTGGGTGTGGCAGGTCAGGGTGACGGTCTCCTCTCCCCTGACTCTGCCGAGCAGGCGGGAGAACGGAGCGGTGCTGTTGAGGGGGTACCAGTCATGGTAGCGGTCCGCTATACCGGTCTGTTCCTCGATGCAGCGTGCGAGGTCTGTGAGCGTGAACCGTTTCTTCTCCCGCTCCCGGTAAGAGATCCGTCCCGTGAAGGTGACCGGCTGGTAGCTGATGCCGCTCATGATGTCGATGTTCTCGAGTGCGAAGTTCAGGATCGGCCCGACGTGGTGATCGTTCACCCCCTTCACGATGGTGGGGACGAAGACGATCTTCATTCCGGCTTCGCGGATGTTGTCCATCGCCTTGAGCTTGCGGTCGAAAACGGGTTCGCCGCGCGTCTTGAGATGAGGTTCGTCACCGACGCCGTCGAACTGGAGGTAGATCGTGTGGAGACCCGCCTCCGCACAGCGCATGGCGAAGTCCCGGTCCGCCAGCTTCAGCCCGTTCGAGGCGATCTGGACGTGGCTGAATCCCAGCTCTTTCGCTTTCCTGATGACATCGAGGAAGCGCGGATAGAGGAGCGGCTCACCGCCCGAAAACTGCACGATCCTGCAGGGGACCGGCTGTTCGTTCCGGAGATTCACCATCATGTCGACGATCTGCTCGAAGGGAGGCTCGTACAGCTTCCCCGAGGCGTTGGCGTTGGCGAAACACACCGGACAGGTGAGATTGCAGCGGTTGGTCAGATCGATGTTCGCCAGGCTGGTATGGCTCGTATGGATGTTACACAGACCGCAGTCGTCCGGGCACTTCGTCGCATCGGGGACACATGGATTACTGATGCCGCAGTTGTCGCCGAAATCCCATTTCTCCATCTGGAGGTACATCTTTGCATCGGACCAGACGATGTCCTTGATTTCTCCGTGCAAATGACACGCCTTCAGAATCATGACACGCCCATCCTCCTCGTAAATAACAGCCGGTATCACCTCGAGACACTCCGGGCAGAGCGATTCGGTCTGCTTCGGCAGGCCGGTTTTCTTCGGATCTATCTGTGTACCGAGGTAGGTTCTTTCAGGTTGATGGACGTGATAGGTCTTTTTCGTCATAACCGGTCCTTTCGATAGAGAAACTCAGTCGAAAACCCCAAGATTCACAATCAAGCAAGAAGCATTCCATGCTCCGGTCTTCCCGGTAATATTTTTGGCATATTCATAACTCATTATTCATCAGCGAAATACCACATTAGCCTCATGTATTTTCTCAGAGTAATTTTCCCCCGTGTTCGGGAGAATCTCACTCGGTCCGCTGAAATGGAGCCATTTGACACAGGAAAGACAATTCACGGCGGATTGTGTGTCATAATAATCCCTGATCATCCCGGTTTGGGAAACTTGCGTATCACTCCGACACGATTTTTCCCTGCTGCTCGAACTTTTCGAGCTTCCGGTACAGCGTTTTCCTGCCGATTCCGAGGATTTCGGCTGCCCGTTTCTTCTTGCCTCCCACGGAAGTCAGCGTCTCGAGGATGATCCGCTCCTCCGCCTCCCTGAGCGGCATGCCGATCTCGATGTCGATGGAGCGCTCGTGGAGCTCCGTGTGTGCCTTGAGAACCGTTTCCGGGAGCTCCCTGTCTCCGATGATCCGATCGGTGCACACCACGACCGCCCTCTCGATGGCGTTTTCCAGCTCGCGCACGTTGCCGGGCCAGTCGTACAGCTTGAGCGCCTTCATGGCGCTCTCGGCGATGCCGACGATGTAGTTGTTGCTCTTGGCCCGGTAGACCTTCAGGTAGTGATTCACCAGGAGCGGGATGTCTTCCTTGCGCTCCCGGAGCGGGGGGAGCTCGATCGGATAGACATTGAGCCGATAGAGCAGGTCTTTCCTGAATTTCCCCTTCTCCGTCTCGCGCTCGAGATCCTTGTTCGTCGAGGCAATCACCCTGACATCGGTCTTGATCGTCTCGCTCCCACCGACACGCTGGAACTCGCCGTTCTGGAGAACCCGCAGGAGCTTGACCTGAGCCGACTGGCTCATCTCGCCGACCTCGTCGAGAAACAGCGTGCCGCCGTCCGCCTGTTCGAACTTCCCCGCTCGCCGGTTCTTCGCCCCCGTGAACGCTCCCTTCTCGTGGCCGAAGAGCTCCGACTCGAGGAGCGTCTCGGGGATGGCGCCGCAGTTGATCTTCACGTAGGGTTTGTCGCGTCGCTGATCGTTCTCCTGTATCAGGTCCGCAATCAGCTCCTTCCCGGTTCCGCTCTCCCCGGTGATGAGAACCGTGGTGGGACGGCCGGCGACGTGAAGCGCCATCTCGATGCACCTCCGGAGCTTTTCGTTGTTTCCGATGATCCGTTCGCTCGCAGTGCGGCCCCGGAGCTCTCTCCTCAGGCGAACCACCTCCGCACTCAGCCGGTTGTTCTCGAGAGCGGTGGTCAGCTGCCCCCTGATCCCCTCGACCAGCTGGTGCTCGTATGTCGAGGCCCTGAAGTCTTCTCTCGTCCAGACCAGGCTCATGAGGCCGAAGAGATCGCGCTCCAGGAAGATGGGCACGAAGAAGCACGATTTACCCCGAACAAGTGTTTCCAGCATCAGCTTCGAGATGCTCGTCTCATCGGATACGACGAGAAACCGGGTGTCTCTCTCGAGTAGAGCCTTCCGGAGCTCCGGCTCCCGGCCGAGCGGAATACTCCCCTTGCGATGCACCTTCGCCTTTCCGTGCTCCATCTCCATGAACGTGGTGATCACGAGGGCGTCCCGCGTGCTGTCCATGACTCCGATCATCGCGACGTCGGCACCGAGCAGGTCGAGAGACTTCTGCGCGACGAACTCGGAGATGTCCCCGAAGTTCATCTTCGATCCGAGATTGGTCGCCATCTCGAGCAGCGTCTGTGCAATCTCGATCTCCTTCTCCTTCTCGAGAAACAGCTGGGTATACTCGAAGCCGATCGCCACCTGCTTGGCCAGCGATTTCACGAAATCGATCTCGTGCTCCGAGAATCCGTCTCTCGCTCTCGTGTAGTGGATCCCGAGAATGCCGAGCACCTCGCCGCGATATGCAATGGGAACGATCAGCAGCGATCTCGTTTCGAGCTTCTTCGCCAGCCCTCTGAAGATCTCCGGATACCGGTCATCCAAGGTGTTCTCGATCGCCACCGGGGTGAGCTTCTTCCTCGCGAACTCGATGAGAAAATCCTTCTCGGCCGGGATGATCAGGTTGAGGCTCGAGGGAATGCTCTCGGCGCGCCTGAACTCATAGTCGATCTTGAGCTTTTCGTTTTCCGTGAACACGAGGAGGTCGCAGCGGCAGGCGTTCATCATCTTCCCGATCTCGTTGACCGTCCCCTGCAGAAAACGATCGAGATCGATCGGCCGGCCGATGTGGGATACAATCCTGTCGAGAATGGCCTCACGGGCTTCGTACAGTATGATACGATCCAGGAGATCCTTCTTATCGATCGGACGTTCCATCCTTCTTCGTCCCTTTCAATTTCGCCGTAAAGGAATGATAACCCCTGCCGTCCCAGACCTTCCGCTCACTGATCACGAGCATCGCACTGCGTGAGAGCTCCTTCACCAGCCGGTCCGTGGACTCGAGACCCCGTGCCAGGTTCTCGAGAGCCTTCATGCTGCCGTGAAGGGCGAACTGTATCAGCGACTCCGCGGCAAGCGATCGCTCGTCGTCGGTCCACATCCCGGCACGTTCTTCTTCGTGGAGGATGGAAGTGAGAAAATCGACCGCGCTCTCCTGCCCGTTCACTCCGAGAGTCCTGATGGCTTTCTCGCGCAGCCGGCCGGCAGCTTCTCCCCCGGTTTCGAACGACTCCTCGATCTGGTCTATGATCGGCTCCACGCATTCAGGGAGTTTCAGGTATCCCATGCACTCGATCACGTACATGCGCGCTTCCGCTTCCGTGTCTTCGAGCATCTTCACGAGGGGGACGAAGAGCTCCGAACGGCCTTCCAGCCACTTCACTGCATGAACCGCCCGCCGGAGGGAATGCCGGTCTCCCTGCGCAGCCCGTGCCAGGTCACGCACGCACGAATCGAACACATTCTGTTCGTCCTGTTCTCCCAGCTCCATTCTTTCCTCGAACCTCTTGGCCCGGATTCTTCATGCCATTTCTATTCCGGCGGCCGTCTCATCTCCCTGCACGGAACCGGGTCGACCGCCGTTCGTTCCTCTCAGAGCAGCTCCGATCGTCCCCGCTCTCTCAGCTCTTCAACCACGGCACGGACCCGCTGTGAGCGGTCCTTCCGGCAGACGAGCAGGGCTTCCCCCGAGGAAATGACCACGAGATCGTCCACGCCGACCAGGGCGACCGTTTTCCGTCCGGCGTCGACCAGGCATCCGCGTGAATCGACGGACACGACCTCTCCCGCCCTCACGGCGTGCCCGTCTCCGTCTTTCACCGAGAGCTCGTAGACGCTCTCCCAGCTGCCCAGATCGCTCCACTCGAACTCCGCCTCGACCAGGTAGACCTCGGACAGCTTCTCCATGACTCCGTAATCGATCGACACGGCGTCGACTTCGGAGAAGAACGCCTCCAGAGCCGCCCCCTCCTGATCCGTGTCGACGGCTTCCGCCAGCGTCATGACACCCTCGTACACGAACGGGAGGTGACGCTCGAGGGCATCGAGCATGATCCGGACTGGCGAAACGAACATCCCGGCGTTCCAGTAGTAGCCTCCCTCTTCGAGATAGCTGCGGGCCCGTTCGGGCGCCGGTTTCTCGACGAACGAGCCGACTCTGTACGCCGGAGCGCCGGACCCTCCCGGGATCCGTTCGGCGGCGCGGAGATACCCGTACCCCGTCTCGGGGCGGTCGGGTCTGATCCCGATGGTGACGACCGCCTGCCGCTCGTCCGCCAGCTCCATCGCCTGCCGGAGCCCCCTCCGGAATGCATCCGCCGGGCTGATGGCGTGGTCGGCGGGAAGATACGCGCAGACCGTGTCCCCGCCCTGCCTCTTCGCTATGACCGCCGAAGCGTATCCGATGCAGGGGGCGGTGTTCTTCCCCTCCGGTTCGAGGAGCAGACGGGAGGGATCCGCGAGCGGCAGCTGGTCGAAGACGAGGTCGCGGTACATCATGCCGGTCGCGATGTAGATCCCTTCCGTGGCGATGACCCCCGTCAGCCTCTCGTACGTCTGCCGGAGGAGGCTCTCCCCGCCGGAAAGAGGCAGGAACTGCTTGGGCTTTTCCTTCCTGCTGACCGGCCAGAATCTCGATCCGACGCCGCCGGACATGATCACCGCCGCGGTGTTCACCGGAGCCTCCTGTTCGAAATCGTTTGAATAATCCGGGCTAAAGCGCTTTCCAGTCCACGAACGGATACTGTTTCAGCGCATTCCTGAAAAGGTCGCGGATTCGATCGAACGCCTCCTTGTTTCTCGCCTCGAACCGGAGGACCAGGACGGGTTGCGTGTTCGATGCCCGGAGCAGCCCCCATCCTTCATCGGTCACGATCCTGACGCCGTCGATGTCGATCACCTGGAACCGTCCGGAGAAATCGGCACCGATCTCCGAGACGACTCTGAACTTTTCCTCGTCCGGACAGTCGATCCTGATTTCCGGCGTCGACAGGTAATCCGGGAAATCGTCGAGGAGGGTCGACACCGGCCCGTCGTGCCGGGAGATGATCTCGACCAGCTTGAGGGAGGCGAACAAAGCGTCGTCGAAGCCGTAGTACTGTTCGGCGAGAAACATGTGGCCGCTCATCTCACCGCCGAGCTTCGCTCCGAGCTCCTTCATCTTCGCCTTGAGGAGCGAATGCCCCGTCTTCCACATGAACGGTCTGCCTCCCCGCTTCTCGAGGAACTCGACGAGGCCCTGGGAGCACTTCACGTCGAAGATGACCGTCGCGCCGTCGTTTCTGGTCAGAAGATCTCCGGCGAAGATCGAGAGGAGCTTGTCGCCAAAGATCATCCTCCCCTTCTCGTCGATCGCACCGATCCTGTCGGCATCTCCGTCGTAGCCGATACCCACCTCCGCCCCGCTCTCTCTGACACGCCGGCACAGATCCTCCATGTACGCTTCGACCGTGGGATCCGGCAGATGGTTCGGAAAGTGACCGTCCGGTTCGCAGTAGATCCCGGACACCCTGCACCCGAGCTCCTCGAACAGGCTGAGCGCTATCTCGCGGGCGGTACCGTTGCCCGCGTCGACGACCAGCTCGACGGGCCGTGAAATGCTGACACGGCTCTTCACGTCGGCGACGTACTCCGGAACGATGTCGATCTTCCGGGGGCTGCCCGTTCCCGACACGAGCTTTCCGGACTGTGCCGTCTGGTAGATACGCTGAATTCCCTCGCCGTAGACCGTCGTCGTCCCCCTGGATATCTTGAGGCCGTTGAACTGGATCGGGTTGTGGCTGCCGGTCACCATGATTCCCGCACCGAGACCGAGCTTGACGACCGCGTAGTAGAGGAGGGGTGTCGGCACCGTCCCCAGTGTCACGACATCCATGCCGCCGCCGGTGAGTCCGGCGACGAGGGCCCGCTGGATCCGCGGGGAGCTCAGGCGGACATCCATGCCCACGACCACCTCGTCGATTCCCTCGTCCGCAAACAACGTCGCGCACGATCTGCCGATCAGCTCGACGACCTCGTCCGTGAGCTCGGTGTCGGCGATCCCCCTGATGTCGTATTCGCGAAATATGTGCGGATTCAGCGTCTGCGTCCCCATCCTGTACTCCCCCCCGTGTCAGGGTATTCCGCGTTCCCCGAGGGAACCGCGGCCCTCCGATAAAAAATCTCCTCCCCCCGTGAAATGCCGTTCCTCGGAAGAGAGGGAATCTGCCGGAGCCGGAGCGGGCCACTTGGTTGACCCCCTCCGGAGAATTGAATATAATATTACAATATTGACCGGACAAAGGCAAGAAAGCGAGGATAGTACGAAATGAACCGTATTCTGACCAGCTTATCCGTTGCTCTCATCCTGGCCGTCGTACCGTACCGGCCCGCGGAGAGCCAGTCGTCCTGGACGAACATCGGTCCGGGTGGTGCCACCGTTACCTCCGTGAGGGAGGACCCCCAGGACAGCACCATCCTCCTTCTTGCCACCAGCAAGGGGTTCTATGTGAGCACGGATGAGGGAGTCTCCTGGTCGAGAAAAGAGAACGGCCTGCCGGTGGAAAGAGTCAACGACATCGCACAGGATCCCGCCGAGCCGTTCAGGGTCTACCTCGGAACGCAGCGGGGGGTCTACCTCAGCATCGACCGGGGAGAATCATGGAGCCTGGCGAGCGGAGGCGAAATGGACACGACGTCCTCCTTTCTCGTTGCCCTCGACCCCCTCCAGAGGTTCACCCTCTACGGGGCGGCCATCGGAAACGGCGTGTTCAAGAGCCTCGACTACGGCGACATCTGGGTGACATCGGGTTCGGGACTCCCGCCGGTGACCTGGACGGACATCTCGGTCGATCCGAACATCAACACGCGGGTGTACATTTCCTCGGCCACCGTGGGCTTCTTCAAATCGGTCGACGGCGGCGATGAGTGGGAACAGAAGATTCAGGGCCTGACGAACCAGAACATCAGGTCCTTTTTTCTCGATCCCTCCTTCTCCGGGCTGCTCTTCGTCGGCACGACCGGCGGCGGCTTTTTCCGCAGCACGAGCGCCGGCGAGTCATGGATACCGGAGGGTGACGGGCTCCCATCCAGTGACGTCACCGCACTGGCCATCCTCGAGAGCGATCCCGGATCGATCCTCGCGGGAACGGACGGGAAGGGAATCTACACGAGCACGGATCAGGGCCTGAGCTTCTCCCCTCTCGGCACGAGCCTCGAGCACCACCGGGTCGAGTGCCTCTTCACCGCCGGGGAAAACAGGATCTACGCGGGCATGGAGAGGGACGGCCTGTTCATTTCCACCGACGGCGGAACGACATGGAGGCTCTCGAGCAGCGGGATTTCCGGCGGAAACATCGCGGCGGTCTCCCCCCACCCGCTCCAGGCGGGACACATCTACCTGGGACTTCGCGAAGGCGAGAACGACCTCCTGGTGAGCGAGAGCTCGGGCGGCGAGTGGCAGCTCAGGCAGGCGGGGCTCCCCACCTTCACCTCTGTCTACGATTTCCGGTTCGACACGACGACGGGCACCGTGTTCGCGTGCACGGACAGCGGTGTGTACGCTTCGACCGACAGCGGTGCGTCATGGAACCCGCGAAACGCCGGGCTCGTGGAAGTGGTCACGAAGATCGACGGAAGCCAGGTCGACGAGAACACCCTGTACGTCGTCGCCGCTGGTCTCTACAGGAGCACGGACAGCGGAATGTCCTGGGAAGCGGCTCAGTCGGGTATCGTGGGCGTACCGATTGCGCTCCTCGTGTCTCCCGGCAGTATCGACACACTGTACGCCGGCACGAAGCCGCTCGGTGAAGACGGAGGCGGGGTGTTCAAGAGCACCGACGGCGGGGAAACCTGGACGGCTTCGAGCAGCGGTCTCGAGGCGAACGAGTCGATCTTCGCCATGGCGGCTGCTGCCGGCGATCCCTCGATCCTCTACGCGGCAACCGGTTCCGGTGTCTTCCGAAGCGGAGACGCCGGCGGGCTCTGGTTCCCGCGGAACAACGGGCTGCCACCGGACTTCACGGGTTCCGACATCCTGATAGACGAAACCGATCCCGGGCGAATCTTCACGTCGAGCCTCGAAGACGGCGTCTTCATGAGCACCGACTCAGGCTTATCCTGGTCCGCTCTCAACGACGGACTCGGCTCTCTCCGCGTCACCGCCCTCGCTCAGAATCCCTCGGGCCCGGATTCGATCTTCGCCGCGACCGGCGACCGGGGTCTTTACCTCATCGATCTGTCTCCCACGTCGATCGAGAACGACGATCCCGCCGGAGGCGGTCTCCCCCGGACCTTCTCCATGGCGCAGAACTATCCCAATCCGTTCAACCCGCAGACGACCATCACCGTGTCGATCGATCCCGCCCGCGGGGACGCTTCCGGCACGGGCCCCACGACTCTCCGGATCTACGACGCACGGGGCAGGCTGGTCGACACGCTGTACGAAGGGGCGCTCGAACCGGGCCTCTACCGGTTCGTCTGGGACGGGGAGAACGAGAACGGCGCCCGGGTGTCATCGGGAACCTACTTCGCGGTCCTCAGGCGGGGCGACGAGGTGATCCGGCGCAAGCTGACCCTGCTCAGGTGAGGGAAGAAGAGGTTTCCGCTGTTTTTCCCCGATCCGGCGCAGGATCTCGCTTTCGGCCGGCCACTCACCGGTCAGCACCGACGACGGGCCCGCCAGTCTACGGTTCGATTTCCACCAGGACCGGATTCGACACGACGTCGAATCCGTCCGTCAGTGTGAACGCGAGCGTGATCGTCTTTCCGGCGTGCACGGGATTGACCGGCCCGGGAATGTCGAGCGTCGCAACCGCCCTTCCTTCTGAATCGAGAGTCCCGCTGAAGTTCCGGAAGATGGGACCATTCAGGTTGTCGAGGATGAGGTCGGTCAACCTGTCCCTGTTGAGCGGGATGACCTCCCCTCCCGGCAGCGCCGTGCCCGGATACGACCCGCTCACGCCTCCGCCCACGAGGTAGGGCCTGCCGGCATTCACGGCTCCCGCATCGAGGTAGACGGTTATGCTGCATCCCGCCGCCGCTGTGAACCCGTAGTCGTCGGCCCAGATGAGCGGCGCGTAGTCGAGAGAGGTCACGCTGAAGTCGTCCAGCCCGGCCTCGGTGATGGAGTTGTTCGGGTTGTCCGTCGTCGAGATGCGCAGCCGGACCTGCTCGCTGATCGGTACATAATCCGCAACCCGGATGCTCATCGGTGTCCAGCCCGTGAGGCCCCCGTAGATGTTCGTGACGTTCGTCCACGTAATACCGTCGTCGCTCGAGACATCAACGGAAAACGGATCGTCTCCGTCGTCGTTCTCGAACCAGGCGAAAAAGTCGACGACCGCGTCTCCGTCGGCAACACCGAAGGGAGGGGATATGAGCGAGGTCGGGCCGCCGTCCACGTCGTAGTCCCGGTAATACCCTCCGGGGGGTCCGTTGCCGGTGACAAAGCAGAAGGTGCCTGTCCCGGCCGGGTTGTCCTCGACAGGCGAAAACTGCCCGCCGCTGGTCATGTTCGGCTCACAGCGTTCCCAGGCGCCCGTGGAGAGATCGACGTTCTCGACCAGCCAGCCGTTGTCCTGTTCGAAGTCGTCGTGGAAGAGAGTCTGGACCAGGCAGACATCGAGTGAATAGACATTGTCGGGAGCACCCGCGGGAGAAGTGATGACGGTACCTCCGACGCTCTCGGCCAGAAAGTAGAACTCCGGCTGATCTCCGGGCTGAGCGACCGGCATCGCCGCCTCGTAGATGTCACCCCCCTGATGCACGAAAGCAGCCGGGGTGTAGACATCATCCGGATCGAACCGGTAGTAGAGGAAGCCCGTCCCCGGTTCGTAGGTTTCCGATCCCGGCAGGATCTCTATCGTGAACGTATTCCCGGGTCCGGGCGGCAGGTAGTCGCGGGGAAGACCGTCGGGGAAACCGATGGAGAATGCGGGCTGGAACTTGCTCAGGAAGGGATCGCCGGCTATCGTCATGCCGTAGTGCCAGCCGGTCTCATCGTTGTCGTAGGGAGCCAGAAAGTTGAACCACTGGCGGAACGCCTCCCCGAAGCACTCGCCGGTGCCGAAGGGCTGGTAGAACGCCCAGAAGGTCAGCATCGATCCGGTCTTGGTACTGCCGATCACCGACAGGCTCGTCGTGCTGGTGTCGTAGATGTAGGACCCTCCCAGGAAGTCGGAGTCGGTGAACCTGAGCGAGCTGCATGCGAACAGGTTGAAGAACATGGCATACGGCTGGGCTTCCTGGATCTGGTAGTTGTAGGCGAGTCCTCCCCGGGTGAAATAGTGGGCCACCGAGGACGAGTGGCAGCACATCTGGATGAACTCGTACACCGGGTTGGGGACTCTATTGTCCACGTAGTCGTCCCTGTTCGTGTCCGGCGCCGGTATGTCATCGAAATCGGGATAGGCATACTGGATGTCGGTCCTTATGTCCATGTACATCGCCCAGTCGTCCTCGGTGTAGGACAGGGCATATTCGGGCGCCGGGATTCCGCCGCTGCGGTAGTCATGGTTCTTGTCGAAGTAGGCATTGGTGATCGCTTCCTCGTTCCCGCTCATCATGGACGCGTCGATGTGGCCGACGAAGATCTCGGGACCTTCGTCCCCCGATCCGGCGCCGTGATAGTCGAACATCCCGTCGGAATCGTTGTCGGACCAGGTGCCGTCGAGATCCATGTAGTAGAGATCACAGGGGTACTCCTCGTGGCCCCAGACCTCGGACTCGAACCACGCAGCCGGCAGGTCACCGACGAAGACGCATCCCGCCAGGCCGGAGGAGTGGTCGGTGATGAAGGACTTCACCTCCGACGGCGTACCTCCCGTCATGATGAAGACCGCGACCGCGTAGCCGTCACCCGCCAGATCCGTCGCGTACCTCTCGAGATTTCCCTGGATACCGTCATACAGCTCCGCGTTCACCAGGATCAGCGCCTTCGCCATGCGCTTCGTGCCGTCACCGGGCGGGAACGAAGAGACGGGAACCGCCGAGAAGGGTCTCTCGTCACGGCCGGCCCGGTAATCCAGGTACGTCCCCGGCCGGCCCGGCCCCGTCCACCTCAGGCGCGAGATACCGCTGTAATCCGTGTCGTAACCGCCGTCACGGTCCCATGCGGAATCGTCTCCCGACCGGCGGAAGGACTCGTCCGCCGAAGCCGGAGTCATCACGAACGGAAAGAGCACGAGGAGAATCAGGGAAAGACGAGTAGCTTTTTTCATCGGGCCGCTCCGGCAAAATATTATCGCGGAAAAGAGAAACGGCGGAGTGCGGAGGAGGAAGAGTCATTCCGGCGCGGGACGTCACTGTCACACCGATCCGTCGAAGCACTCCGACTCCGGCTGCTCCATTGTATCATCACCTGCTTTCCGTGTCAAGCGGGATTGTTCCGCATCCGCATGGAGAGACTCTTCGCCGGCACTCAGCGGAGCAGGACCATCTTCCGGGTGGTCACCCCTTCCGGAACCCGCAACGCACAGAGGTAGACGCCGGAGGGAACGAGGGTGCCTCTGTCATCCCGGCCGTTCCAGTGCACCCGGTGGTTTCCTGTCCGGAGCTCTGTGTCGACGAGCGTTCTCACCTTTCTGCCCCGCAGGTCATGGACGGTGAGGAGGACATGCTGTCCTCCGTCGACACCATCCCCGAGATCGAAGGAGATCGTCGTCGAGGGATTGAAGGGATTGGGAACGTTCTGAGAGAGGGAGTAGTTGACCGGCGTTCCTCCTTCGTGTTTCCGGCCGCCGATCCCCGTTCCGGGCGTGATGCGGCCGTAGTAGACATCCTGTTCGCCGTTGAAGGTGCCGGCGCAGGTGATGTGGACAGCGTTCTTCTCGGACACCATGTGGAAGTAATCACCCAGCTTCTCCTGTTGCGGCCAGCCGATGTGAGGATCGAATGATTCGGTGAGCCGCTCGTTGGGAGACCAGTTGAGGCCGGCGTCGTTCGAGAATGAGTAGTAGAGAGCGGAATCGTATCCGCCCGGATCGTCACGGGTGTCGAGCCAGACGACGTCGATGCGGCCGTCGGGTGAAACGGAGAGCGTGTTGAACCACTGCCACGCCGTGCTGTCGGGATCGTCGTTGACCCGGATCGGATCGCTCCATGTCACACCCCCGTCGGTGCTGCGGGCGAACATGACGTCGAGCGGATCGGAGACAGAGGAGCGCTCCACCGAGCACAGCAGGTAGACGTTCCCCCGTGCGGGTCCGGAGGAATGGTCGACGGCTATCCAGGCCTGCCCCAGCAGGCCGCCCGGATTCGGGCCGTCGTACAGGCCGATGGAGCCGTCGAGATCGACGAAGGTGGCAAAATCCCAGGCGACCTCCTGTGCCGGATCCATCGCGTTCGCAGACTTCGCCACGACGAAGGATTCGCTCATGAACTCTGATCCGCAGGCGTAGAGCTCGCCGTCCGGTCCCACGGCAAGCGTGCCGCGATCGAAGGGATCGGCCGGAATGCTGTCGCAAGCTTCGAAACCCGATCCGAAATCGGTCGCGCGGGTGAAGTACCCCGGCGGACAGGCGCTGAACCAGATCTTCCACAGGCAGTAGATGTGACCGTCGCCGGTACCGCCTGTCCTGTCGATGGCCATCCACTGCTTGTCGCCGCCGTAGGCGTAGGTTCCGTCATCCCACGTGACGCCGCCGTCATCCG
>CAZMKB010000072.1:0-13456 GCA_964566685.1 uncultured Gemmatimonadota bacterium
GGTCCAGTACATCATCGCATCAAACGGCTGCCCACACAATTCGTCGAGGAGCCATTATAAGTTGTCCTACGCATCACGTTGATCCCTCTGTCATTTCCCGAAGGAAACAAGAAAAGAGTGGGCGCTGAAATCCGTCGTGATCTCCAAGGCAGGCGGCGAATCGACGAGCGACACATGCGGATACTCTTCGCCATCCCTGGAGACGTGAGGTGTACGCTTCTCATCGAGCAGGATTCTCAGGACCCCGTCACCATCGCCGCTGATAAAGATCTCGAGGCTGTTCTTCGCTCTTCGGTAGAGAATATCGACATAACCGGAAGGAGTCTGCACGTTGGAGGCGGAAAGCGTATTGATAGAGTCGGGGATGCGAAGAGTGATGTCCGAAGCCGAGCCTCCCATTCCGGAGTCTAAGATGAACGTGATGACGCGGATCGCCGTTCCCATTGAGTAGAGGTTGCCGGGGTCTACCCAGGCGCTGGCGGAGGGGAGTACACCGAGAGTCTTGCCATCCCAGCTTCCGCCGTCCCCATCGAAACCGGCCCAGTTTATGTGTTCGGGGATGAGGTTGGTTCTCCGGTCCCGTGTGGCGATCATACCTTCGAGCCAGACGGACGCTTCCTTCAGGTCTCCTCTCTTGAGAAGCTACGGGATCATCCAACCGTGGCCGGCCTGACCGATCCAGAAACCGCTCCTCGTGGCTCTCTCCACGTCGATTCCTTCGAAGCCGAAGATTTCATCGGAGTACCTGCCGTACAGGGGACCTTCTTTCACGAACCTGATCGTATTGTAGAGCGTCTCATCCACGGGATCGAAGATGTCGTAGTATCCCAGCACGAAATGCGCAGGGTAGGGACTGTCGTTGACAGTCAGGGAACCATCGGCAGACTTCCTCAGCTGGAAGACGAATCTGTTCAGTCCATTCTCGATCATGTGCTTTTTGATCGAGATCGGGATCGCCTCCGCGGTTTTTTTGTATTCCTGTGCCTGATTGGTCTTTCCCAAAATCTCGGCGATACGGGTTGCGCTCCTCTCTATCGTTTCCATGGTTTCCTATGGATGACCAAATATGAATCCACCATGCGTCTCGATCCCATAGCGGCGGAGGAGAGAGATTGCCTCTCGCTGTTGCTCCGTGGTGATCCGTTTTCCATAGCCGTTCAATACCTCCTGCGATCCGCTCTCCAATCCCAGAAAAACTCGTTTCGCGCCGGCCTCAGACATCCGCCGGACCATCGTATCATTCTCCACGATCGTGTCCACTCGGGAGAAGCACCACCAGATAATTTCCAAGCGCCTGCGATCCAGCTCGTCAGCGAAAGCGATTACCCTCTTGGGATCGAACGTGAAATTATCATCCATGAAGGCAAATGCAGTATATCCATACTCGTGCCTGGCAAATTCAACCTCGTCGGCAATGGAGGAAGAGCTCCGGGCCCGCCATCCAAGTCCGCCGAAACGGGAGGAAGCGCAGAAGGAACAATTGAACGGACATCCTCGACTCGAGATGATGGATGTCACCCGGTGCCCCAGTAAAAGACCCTATATTTACGAATCGGCAGGAGATCGCGGGCAGGAAACGGCAGCGTATCCAGTTCGGAGATGGGCCCCGTTGAGTGAGTGCGAATCAACCTACCGTCCTTGAGAAAGGAAAGGTTCGGCACATCTTCAAGCGGAAGATCTTCCCCAATAGATTTCGTAAGTGAAAGCAAAGGATACTCCCCCTCGCCTCGAATTACGTAGTCCACGGCACCTGTCTGGAGGGCCTCGACATCTTGAAAGGTCACATGATATCCTCCCATTACAACTCGTGCCCCTGCCCTTTTCGCCATCGCTGCTACCTGAAGAGCAGCGGGATAGCCGATTGTATCTGCACTTATTCCCACCATGTCGTGCCGATTGAAATCCAGAGTCCGGCTGGCGCTTTGATCATGATCCAGATCGAGCAGTTTCACTATCATTCCCGCAGATCGTAAAACAGCTCCGAGATAGGCTATTCCCAGAGGTGGAAGCCCGCTCCCCAATTGACGGTAGAAGTTCTGTTTCGGTGGATTGACGAGAAGCACTCTCATCGTGTGCCTAATGCCCCCTTTTGAGATACAATCTCTGCCAGATTCGCTCTGTCAGCTTCGCAATCTGTTCCCCATACCGAGTCAGGCCTTCGTGGTAAGCTTCGTCTTCGATGGCCTCAGCAGCTTCGACATACGCGGGGGCCGCCTTACATGTGCGTATGAGCTCGACTGCTAAGGAATGATGATCTCGAATCGGACAGGGAACGATCTGGTTCTGGATCTCTTCTGTCGGGGTCAAATAGCCGTATTCGCGCTGCCACTTTCTGATGGCGACGAACAGCGGAGACATGAGCACTGTATTCAAATCTCCACCTTCCCGATAGACATCCACGATGTTGTGGGTTGAATACGGGAAGAAGACGCATGGAGTTATCGTACCATTCCAATCGATATGAAAATACCCCCTGGGTCGCCCCGCGGCGATGCAACCATTGGTTGCAGGACCACTGTTCCAAAAATCGACAACGAATATTCGTCGCTCGGTAACGATCCGCATCATGCGATTGTACATCTTCACACGTTGCTCCGGCGTGACCATGAGGTCGAGGGTATAGCTCCTTCCGATCGGCATGTACTGGAAAATCCAGCAGTAGATCGCACCTTCTTCCTCGAAATAGCGGTCAAGAAATTCATCACTGAAAACGAGATCAGCATTATGACGAGTCACCGTGACGGAAATACCGAATGGCACGCCAGCTTCACGGAGATGCCCGAAGGCCTTTGAAATCTGTCGATAGACTCCTTTCCCGCGGCGCCCATCCGTCTCGGCCTCGAGTCCCTCGACGGAGATCGCAGGCGTAAGGTTGCCCGACTCCGCAAGCCTCGCACTGGTGTCGGTCCCGATCAGGGTCCCGTTCGTGTAGAACATGAAGTAGTTGTCAGGATATTCTTCTGCAAGATCCAGGATCCCCTTCCCGCAGCTCCTGTACAATAGCGGCTCGCCTCCCGAGATTACTGTGAAGTGAGATCCCCAAAATCGGGTCTTTTCACGAACTATGCGAGTCAGGACCTCATAGTCGAGCATCTCGGTGTCAGAACCTGAACTGCCTGCATAGCAGCCCGTGCAGTGAAGGTTGCATCGCTTTCCGGGGCTGATGGTGAGGAAGCCAGGCGGCTTGAAGCCAAATTTCTGAAAGAATGGCGCCTCACGCTCCTCTATGCCGAGAAAAGTCTTCCCTATGAGCAGTTCCAGGATAGCGCGGCGCGCTGAAGGGGCAATGCGATCTTGTGAAAGGGCTCTGTCGAGGGAATAGAAGAGGTTGCGCAGCAGGTAATAGCCATCCATCTGACACTGTCGTGGCTCCGGGCCCCGATGCATACTGACCATGGCCTGATAGAGCCTTCGGTCTGCAATCTTCAGTGCGACTCCCCGCAACGTGTCATTCGCGAGTACTGCATCCAGGAGACTGAGCGAAGTTCGCATCCACAAGGATTGCTCAGAATCTGATACCATGGCTCATCCTCTTTGTCTTTCGCACAGGACTTCAGGATCTATGCTCAAAATATCTTTCAATCGCCTTGAATCTTCCCGGGCATGAGCTGTTCTGCCTAACTCGGTCAGCATAGAATCAATCAAAGAAAATGAAAATCCAGGCAGATCCTTTTGCGCCAGGTCATAGTAGATCCAGCGTCCTTGCTTTCTCGCGGTAACCAACTCGGCGGCCTTCAGAATCGATAGATGCTTTGAGACTGTCGAGTGAGCGAGTTGCAGGAGCTCAACGATCTGACACACACATAATTCTCCTTTGTGAAGAGCCATCAGTATTCTCAATCGGCTCTGATCTCCTATCGCCTTCAATGCCATAACAGATGGGAACTCGGTCATCCAACATTCCTCTTTCTGCAATCCGAAGCCCCTGCCGTGCTCTGTCCACGACAATTTGGACTCGGAAGGATCGAACAGAGATTGTGATCGAAGTTGATCGAAGTCTATTTCCGAACCATGATATTATATCGCACTTCAATTCTGTTCTGGTCAGCGTTGTCAGTGGTGATGATGAGAGAGCCAACCACGCTGCCAGTTCTCTGCAATACCTTTGATTTCGGTTTTGCCGTGACCACGTAACTCACACCATCTTCAACTGTCGAGAGGCTTACTTGTAATCTGTCGGTCGGGTCTGCCACACCCAGAACACGGAGTTTTTTCTTTGCGGACTTGTTGACAATCTGGATCTCCTGAGCATCCTGATCTGACACGCCCTTTGATGCAGAAAGTTCGAAGCGCACCATTTCAGGAGTGACTTTCACGTCCCCGATGATGTTTCCCGTAATTTTCAATCTCGCTGTCTGCGATGGATTGGCATCGGAATGAACAGTGACAGTCTCATTGATCTTTCCCGGTTTCATTCCTGGCAGCACGGTAACTTCGATTTTCATCTTTCCTGCGTCGCCTCCCACCAACTTCGCAGACACGAACGGCGAAGAGGAAGAAATGTCAGCCACCTTCGTCTTTTCAGGATGCTTGATGGATAGATATGCCTGCCCGGATGCAGTGTCACCTTTGTGGAGAGTTCCGACGTCGATAAGATTCGATTCGTAGTCGAATTCAACCTCGACGAATGCAGTAATAGAGAGATCGATAGTTGGATTGGCCGGGTCATTCGAGCTCACTTTGATCTTTTTCTCCTGACGACCGGTCTTTCGACCGGGTTTGAAGGTAACTTCGATCTTTCCTTCCCCGCCCGGGGGAATGTCCGTCTGTGTCAAGACGGTGGCCGTGCATCCTCAGGTACCCTTGGCTTCTATTATCTTGAGTTGTGCCTTCCCGGTATTCCGGACGACAAAGGAGTGAGATACGCTGCCATCCTGGGGTATTGTCCCGAAATCATAGGATGTCTCAGGAAAAAAGATCTTCGGTGCAGTTCCTTCCTCCATGACTATGCCATCGCCCACCGCGATCGAGGATGAAGCTGCCAAAGAAGATGGCGGTGTATGACCTCGAGCAAATACGCCCGCATGAGCGAATGCAACCTCGCACCACAGGACATAGACTAGAGCCAGAGCGGTGAACGAAAGCATTCTCGACATCGAAGGTTCCTCTCGTCTGAAGGTTGTTGCGGAACGTGCTCGCAATCGATCAATGGGCACAATTAGGAAAGTTCTATATGTCGCCATATATAGAAATATAGCACCATGATGAATTATTGTAAAGTGATTCCTTCCAAAGATCTTAAATGATTTCTTGACTGATGGAGGGACTCGCTGGGGATGGATGTGTCGTCCACTTGGGGCTCGACGGCGCCGATGCCCATCGTACACGCGGAGCATGGAGAAAAAGGGGCATCAGCGCGAAAATGACCCGGAGAAGCTCGTCTCCCTGCCACTGGAAGAAGGGCTGAGCAGAACTCCTGCGGCTTGTCTTCGAGATACGTCGCCTGCCCCCGCTGCGGCTGCGACATGAAGAAAATCCTCCGTCACCTCCAAGAGATATGCATCGACCCAGTCGCAGGACCGTTCGCTCACACTGCCGCCTGAAGGTGAGGGTCCCCCTACCTGCCAGGAAAATCCCTCACGAGCGGCTCCTCTCAGTGGAAAATCCCTTGACTCTGGGGTAAAGAGTGTGGTATCTTTGCCACCGGACGGCACGGAAGAGAAGAAGCAATTTTACTTCGGATCCTCCATTGAAAAGAATCCTCG
Source organism: uncultured Gemmatimonadota bacterium (assembly GCA_964566685.1). Classification (GTDB taxonomy): domain Bacteria; phylum Gemmatimonadota; class CAZMKB01; order CAZMKB01; family CAZMKB01; genus CAZMKB01. The sequence goes on from CAZMKB010000072.1 coordinate 5,706, forward strand.
CTTGTATGACTTTGCTGCTCCTCTCGGTCCACTGTGGCGAGAGGGGCCGCGGCGACGGAGGGCAAGGGAAGCACAGATGAGGATAGAGGAGTGATCGCTCACAGCTTCGAGGGGGGATTTCCGGTGGAGCTGCGGGGGCTGGACCCGAAACACGTCGATTCCCGATCACGTACGGGCAAATGCGAGGAGGGACCATGGACAAGGAAAAGAAGGTGCATAGCAGGAGGGATTTCATAAAGGTCCTGGCTGTGCCCGCGGGTGCGATCCTCGTCGCGCCCCATAAGACCGGTGAGGCCTACGCATCACAGGGGAACGGACGGGGGAGACGGTGGGGTTTCCTGATCGACCTCGACCGCTGCATCGGATGCAAAGCATGTGCTGTCAGCTGTAAGACCGAGTTCGGAGTTCCCCTCGGCGTGTTCAGATCGAGCGTCAAGGAACTCGAGGAAGGGAAATTCCCGCAGGTCAAGAGGAGTTTCCTCCCCTGGCTTTGCAACCACTGCGGGCATCCACCCTGCATCGAGGTGTGTCCCGCCGAGGAGGTCGAGGCGACATTCACCTGGCCCGACGGCTCAACCCAGCGTTTCATGAAGAGAGCGACCTACCAAAGACCCGACGGGATCGTCGTCGTGGACCAGGACCGCTGCATAGGCTGTGGCCAGTGTGTAGAAGCTTGTCCCTACGAGGTTCGCTTCCTGAATCCGGCGAAAAAGACCGTCTCCCCCGATGCCGTCGGTGACAACCCGGCCGAGAAATGCGACCTCTGCGTCCACAGGCTCGAGGCAGGATACGTCCCCGCATGCGTGAATACATGCCAGGCGCGAGCGAGAATCGTGGGGGACCTCAGCGATCCTAAAAGCGAGCTGGGCAGGCTCCTCAAGAGCAAGGAAGTCGGGGTTCTCCTCCCCGAAGAAGAGACCGACCCACAATGCAGGTACGTGTCGCTGAATCCGCTGGCCTACGAGAGGGGGAGGGACACGAGATGAGCACCGATAGAAGAGATTTCTTGAAGGTCATGGGCGCCTCGGGGGCAGGACTCCTCGTAAGCGGGGTCCTCCCACCGGGGAAAGCGTTCGGTTCCCAACTGAAAGGAACAGTACTTCTCGAAGGAGGGAGGGATTTCTCTCCAGAGACGGGGAAAGAGAGGAAGCGTATTCCCTCGGCGTGCTGGCAGTGCGTAGCCCGCGACGGGATCGTAGGCTACGTCGAGGACGGAAGGGTCGTTCACCTCGAGGGAAATCCCGAACTGCCCCGTACCAACGGAAAACTCTGCGCACGCGGCCAGGCAGGAATGGGTCAGGTCTACAACCCCGATCGAATTCTTTTTCCCATGAGGAGGGTGGGAAGACGAGGCGAGGGCAAGTGGAAGCGAATCAGCTGGGACGAGGCTCTGGACGAGATCCTCGGAAGGCTAAGGTCGCTGAGAGACAGAGGGGAGCCCGAGAAGTTCATGTTCCACTATGGTCGCATGAAAGGGTCGTCCTCCGCGATCGTGACAAAGTATTTCCTTCCGGCATTCGGCACGGGAACTGTAGACGGGCACACGGCCATTTGCGAGAGCGCAAAGTGGACAGGCCAGGAGCTTACCTGGGGAAAACACTATGACGTGAACGATGCGGCCCGTACCAACTACATCCTGAACTTCGGGTGCAACTTTTTCGAAACCCACACCTCACATATTCCCCTCTCCCAAAGGGCAATCGCGGCCAAGGTGGAGAGAGGTGTCAAGATCGTCACCTTCGACGTGAGACTCTCGAACACGGCTGCGAAATCGGACGAGTGGCATCCGATCAATCCGGGGACGGATGGAGCGATGATCCTCGCCATGTGTCACGTTATCATGAAGAATGATCTCTACGACAGTGAATTCATCGAGAAGTGGACCAACACGACGGTCGAGGAGCTCAAGGCGCATCTGAAGTCGATGACACCGAAGTGGGCGGAGAGGATCTCCGGAGTGAAGGCGGCCGACATCGAGCGGATCGCCAGGGAGTATGCAGTCGCCAAACCAGGGACACTTGTCTCCTACAGGGGACTCGTGACGCACTACAACGGGGTCCAGAACGAACGTGCAGCGAAGATGCTCGATGCGATATGCGGCTATATCGACGTTCCGGGAGGAACGTGCCGGGCGGTGGGGGCCAAGTGGAAGAACTCTTTCCCCGAGCCGAAGGCTCATCCGAAGAATCTCCACAAGGTCTTCGGGCCGGAGGGGGCCTATGCCTATCCCACCCACCACAGCTGCCACCAAGTCCTTCAATGCATCAGGGATGCCTCACCCTCGGAGCGTCCGGAGCTCTACATGGTCTACTGCTACAACCCCGTTTACGTGAACGGAAACTGCGAGGAGAATATTGCCATCCTCTCGGATGAATCCGTCATTCCCTTCCTCGTTGTAGTGGACGTGGCCTACTCCGAGACTGCCTCTCTCGCCGATATCATCCTCCCCGATGCGACATACCTCGAGAGGTGGGACTGGGAGGACATGGCATCGTTCGACATGATCCATGAGTATTACATCAGGCAGTCTCTCGTGGTGCCGCTCGGCGAGGCGAGGAACTTCATCGACGTCGTCTGCGAGATCGCACACAGACTCGGAGGAGATGTCGCGGCAGCCCTTCCTTTCTCGAGCGCGGAGGAGTTCGTGGGGGATGCCTGCCTCCACACACCGGGTGTTCGTGAAGCCGGCGGTTTCGAATACATGAAGGCACACGGGGCTTGGGTGGACAAGAACGAAACGCCTCACTACAGGAAGCACCTGAAAAAGCTCGACAAGGCGGAAGTCGAGGCGGCGCTGGCGTCGGGGAAGTGGGCAGAGGACCATTTCGGCACGGTCTACGACCCGAAGAAGACCAAGAACGGGAAATACGGAGCCGACGGGGGATCGTGGAAGGAATACGAGGCTTATGTCTGTCAGGAGATCGATGGCGAGTACTACGAGGGTTTCAAGCCCGACAAGGTGGCAAAGAGCGGACTTTTCGAGTTGAAATCCGCCTTCCTCGAGGAAGCGGGGTTTTCAGCCCTTCCTTCCTACATGCCCATTCCTGAGCACGAGAAGATGGCGCACGGGGGACTGATTCTCACCACCTACAAAGTGAACGTTCAAACGCACTCGCGCACACAGGGCTGCAAGTATCTCTCGGAAATCTACCACGACAATCCGGCGCTGCTCAATCCCTCCACCGCTGAGAAGCTGGGGATCACCGACGGCGACAGGATCGTGATCACCTCAGAGGTGGGTGAGATCACGACGAAGTCCCTGCTCACGGAGGGAATCGTCCCGGGAGTCATCGCCATCAGCCACCATTGCGGCCACTGGCAATGGGGCAGATTCGCCACCGCCGGCCAGACGAAGAACCCGATGGCGGGCCCCGAGACAATATCTCTCGATCTGGACGTCACACGGATATGGTGGAAGGAGAAGGGGGAGCACCCGAACTGGATCATCCCGAACAGGGGAGACCCCATCGGTGGAATGCAGAGATGGATGGACACCGTTGTGAGAGTCAGGAAGGCGTGAGCGGGAGTAGGGCAGTGGACAAGGAAGCTTCTCTCCGAGGTGAAGCGGCTCTGGTCGACGACGCCCTGAGAGCTGATATTTACGGAGTGATTGGGAAGATATTCGAGGAAGAAGTAACCGTGGAATTCTTTTCCATTCTGAGGAAGTCACAGTTCTTCGAAGTCCTGCGGAAATCCAATCCCGAACTCGCTCGATTTGCGGTATCGAGTCCTGATGGACTCGAATCCCTCAGGACGGAATTCACAAGGCTTTTCGTTGGTCCTGCACCAGCCGCCCCTCCCTATGGGACCATCTATAGAGAAGACGACCCTTATGCGGGCCAGCTCCGCGGCAAGTTTACAGGGGAGATAGAGCGTTTCATGGCCTTCTATGGACTCGAAACTGTGAAAAAGGGGGCGATCCCGGATCACATCTCCATTCTCTTCGAGTTCATGGAGAAAGTTATCCGGGCGGGAATGAAAGAGGGCAAAGAGGGGAAGAGCTCGGCATACGAAGAATCTGGTGAGATCCAGAGGCGATTCTTTCGCGACTATATCGTCCCGTGGGTGGACACCTTTTTCCGAACAGTTCTGGCTGCCCGTCCTCATCCTTTCTATGCCACAGTCACCGAGTTCGCAGGCCACTTCGTGAAATGCGAACGAGTTTTCCTGTGCGAGGAACCCTGAATAGATTCGAACAGGACCGCAAGTCTGCCGGGGTCTGCCCGTCGCAATTCCATTGCGGGGAACAGGTTCTCTCTCCCCGAGTGGTCGGGTGCAGCGGGCGATCTGGGAACCTCTCTTCCGCTTGCTTTAGCTCTCGTCGTGTTTAACGGGTATTCCCCGGAGTGTCTTTTCTTCCTCTGGGGGCTTTCCTAACTCGTCACGGCATGGTATTTCAGGCTTCCAGTGGCGATTCAACCGCTCAAGGCGATGGCCGTTGATCGCGATCGCTTCAGAATACACGGTGGAGCAGCTCTTGACTGCACCTGTCCTTTACGGTATTCTCCTCTCCATCGCTCTGGGGCATCGGGCTGCAAACTCTCTTACGCTCCCGCGGACGAGGCCACACGCCGCGATGCCGACCGGGAAGTGCATCCTGATGTAGATCCCGGGCGTGTGAGGAGATCGCTCCTGCCTATCTAAACAGCCTGAATCCAATTCGCACTTCGCAAGCCCTCCAGGTTGCCTTTCGCCTAGTTCTATCATGGAGAAGAATGGAGAGCCGGGGAGAGCTTTCGACGAGCGTAGAGAGACCTTCGGGATGCGAAACGCATCAAGGTCGGGAAGTAGATGAGGCAGGGCAGCGCGCCGGAATCCGCTGTTATAATCATCTCCCCCTTCCAGACATAAGCTGCCTAATCCTTCAGTCGACCTTGCTCAAGTCGCAGTTGTCGGTTGCCGTACCTGGCCGCCTCGGGGCTATGCGTCACCATCACGACAGTTCGGCCTTCCGACTCGTTCAAGTCTCTGAGGATGCGAAGGATCTCCAGTGAAAGGTTTGGATCGAGATTGCCGGTTGGCTCATCGGCCAGGATGGCATCCGGGCTATTCGCCAGGGCACGCGCGATCGCAACGCGCTGTTGCTGTCCGACCGACAGCTCACGCGGCAGGTGTTCTGCGCGGTCACTGAGGCCCACCTGGCAAAGAATCTGCTCGGCCAATGCTCGTGTCGTTCCATTCCGTTGGGCATTGAAGAGCATGGGCAGCATGACATTCTCAATGGCCGTAAGGTACGGGATGAGGTTGAATGTCTGCAGAACGAAGCCGACCTTGCGATTACGGTAATCAGCCAGATCGGGTTCGGACATTCCGTAGAGATCTCGTCCCTCGTACGTGATCGTCCCTTCGGTCGGGCGGATTAGTCCGCCCAGCGACAGCAGCAAGGTCGTCTTGCCGGAACCGGAGCCGCCGGTCACCGTCATGAAACTCCCTCGCTCGATTGATAGTGTCACGCCGCCGAGTGCCCGCACTGTTCCGCGTGACGAGGTGTAGACTTTGCTGAGGTTTTCAATGAAGAACATGGCTCAGGTCTCCTGCATTATGACAGCGGGATCGAATCGGGCCGCCCGGCTGACCGGCAGGATGCTTCCCACGAGTGCGATAAGAACCGCTACAGCTACCGAGAAGAATAAGTAGATAGGCATCGGGGACACATGCAGGCCCGCGAGTTGAGGGCCCAGGACCATGGCCGATCCTGTGCCGACTAAGAAGCCGCCGACACCGCCGACCACACCGAGCACAACGGCTTTGGTCAAGAATAACCGGTAAATAAGAGAACGCTTGGTGCCGATGGTGATCAGGATGCCGATCTCACGGCGGCGTTCTTCGACATTTGCCCACATGTAATTGCCGATAGTGATGGCACCGACCAGACCGATGATCATGAGAAAGACCAGCGAGATCTTGCTCATGAGTCGGTTGGTCTCAATTTGGGTGTTCACAATCTGGTTGATCGTTGTGATGCGGGTATCGGGGAGAATATTGCGCAGTTTGCCCAGAAGGCCATCCGATATGGCCGAACAACATCCCATTATCTCGATGGCGCTGATTTGTTGCCCGGTCCCCAGTATCTGCTGCACCGTGTGCAGGTGCGCATAGACGCGACTGTCGTCAACAGTGCCCGTCTCCGGAAGGACGCGAGCCACAGTGAAGCTGTTCCCCTCGATCGTGAAGACCTGATCCTCGCGCACACTCAAGCGTTGTGAGATCGTGCTCCCGATGAGAATCTCGGTCGGCGCGAGCGAATCAATAAGTATTTTAGATAAGCGTCAACGGTCAGAAATAGACAGAGAGGACCATATGGACGGATTCGGACTAGCCCGGAAGGGTGAAACAGAGCTGGAGTGCCCATTCTGCCAGAAAGGGAAGGTCAAGGTTTTTCACAAGGAGGGCTATCTCCAAGCGAAGACCAGCAGGATATCAAACAGAGCCAAGACCAAATATTACAAGACACTTGACACTTACGAAGTGCTGGAAGACTGTCCCAGTTGCGGGAAGAAAAGGAAAGAGATTCAGAAGGCCTTTGATGGTAAGATATCAACAAGTAGCAGGGGAAAACCGGCAAAGATATCGCCGCCGTCTGGCGCAACCACGAAGCCCGCCTGCCGGAGCTATACAAAGACGCCGAAAAAGATATCCGCTCCTGCCTCGAAAAGGGGGGCGGCACGCAGGATATGTTCGACCGCTGGATGGGCGGACTGAAAGGCCCGGCGTATGTGCTCGGTGCGGACATGGCTGCGACTATCGACAACTACCTGGGCCCGGATTCGATTCGCGCGGTAGCCGGGGATTTTCGCCTGTTCCTGTCGCTGTATAACCGGGCTGCGGAGCTGGCCAATAAGCGCGGCGAACACCGGCTTGTATTCGACCCCGAAGTCGTCGAGAAAATCAGCACGTCGTGATTTTCGTGACTCGCAACGAATGAACTCTCCTGTGCCGGGCGTGCGGCAGCCGTCGGTGACGTGAGGCACGTTCCTGCAAAGTCCTGTCTTTCAGGCGTGTGGAGAGAATAGTGCTCTCCCGCGTCTCTCCCGGCACGATCATTTCACTGCTTTTCGACCAGTCATCCTCTCGCCACGACACTCAGGTCTTCACTTCCGTGTCGGAGAGACAGTGCCGTGGCAGAAGCGCAATGTCTTCCCACATCTGCCCCCTCGGTCTACCGTCCCCGGCGTCCACGGAGTTCGCCGCTGTACCGGCTTCTCGAGGAGCACTTCGAGCGGTTCTGTGTGATCTACGAGGAAGAGTTCGAGAGGGACTACGGACCGCTGCGTCCCGTTGTGAAGAAGGCCGTGGAGAAGTACCTCGAGTGCGGAATCTTGGAAAACGGGTTCGCCCGTGTCGTGTGTGGAACGTGTAAAGCGGAATTTCTGGTGGGGTTCTCGTGCCGTGTCCGCATGCTCTGCCCGAGCTGCCATGCGAAACGGCTCGTGATCTGGAGCGAATGGCTGGGGGAGGTGCTTCTCGAGAAGGTTCCCCACCGGATGATTACGGTGACGGTGCCGAAACGCATCCGCCCGTTTTTCCTCTGGAACAGAAAACTCCTGGGGCTTCTGGCACGATGTGCAGCACGTACCATAAAGACATTCTACCAGGAGATGACGGGTGAGCCTGATGGTTCACCCGGCATAGTGGTTTCCGTGCAGACCTTCGGCAACCGGGCCGGTAATTACAATCCTCACTGCCACTGCCTTGTGACCGATGGAGTATTTCTCACAGGCGGCAGCTTCGTCAGGAGCTCATTTCTGCCG
>CAZMKB010000073.1:0-13255 GCA_964566685.1 uncultured Gemmatimonadota bacterium
CGGGCCTCTTCCAGCTTCTCCGCCAGCCGGCGCAGCTGCAGGCTGTCGGCTCTCCCACCCCCGCGCCGCTCCCGGTCCAGAGTCCGGGCTAGCTCGTCGATCTCTTCGAGGAGATCCTTCTCCTTCCGGTAATCGGTGGTCCCGATCGTCTCGGTGCCCTTGAAGGCCATGTGTTCGAGGAGGTGGGCGATCCCCGTCTTGCCGGGCACCTCGTCGACGCTTCCCGCCTGGTATGTGATGTTGGCGCTGAACGTCGGCGGGTAGGGCCGCTCGAGGAGAAGGAACGTGAAGCCGTTGTCGAGGCGGTACCCGACGACCTGTTCTTCGAGCTCGGACGCGGCGAAGGCCGGAGGGCTCATCCACCCGAACAAGCAGAGAACAATGGCAGTATACCCTGTCAGCCGGCTGCCGGTGCTCGGGATGCGTTCTCTCATGCCGACTGGACCTCCCGTTTCCCGTGCGGACACATCGGGAGGAGGAAACACTCTCCGCACTTCGGTTTTCTGGCGGTGCAGAGGTTCCTGCCGTGGAGGATCAGCTGGCTCGAGAAGAGAGTCCAGCGGTCATGGGGAATGATCTCCATGAGGTCGCGCTCTATCCTGTCGGGGTCTTTCTTCGCGGTCATGCCCAGGCGGCCGGCGATCCTCTTCACGTGGGTGTCGACCACCATGCCCGGTGTCTCGAACGCCATCCCCAGGACCACGTTCGCTGTTTTCCGGCCCACGCCGGGCAGCGCGGTGAGCTCATCCATCGTGTCGGGAACCCTGCCGCCGTGCCGTTCGACGAGCGCCCGGCAGCAGCCGATGATGTTCTTCGCCTTGTTCCGGAAGAAGCCGGTCGGCCGTATCGCCTCTTCCAGCTCCTCCGGGGGGGCATTGGCGAAGTCCCCGGCCGTCCGGTAGGTGTCGAAGAGGTCCTCCGTCACCCGGTTGACCTGTCGGTCGGTACACTGCGCGGAGAGGATGGTCGCGATGAGGAGCTCGAGGGGATCGCGGTGACGGAGCGCCGTACCCGCTTCCGGGTAGTGCTCGTCGAGGAGCGCGAGCAGCTTCTCTATCTCCTTCTCCGTGTACTTCTTCACGGTCCGTTTTTTCACACGATCTCCTCCGTACCGACGTAAGATACGCACCGGGCGGACCACCATCAAGACGCGTCAGCCTTCCGAAAGTGGCCGCCAAAAACGAAAGCGTATGAATAATTCGGGCCAGTGTTCCATCTCAGGAGTGCGATGACAATAGCAGCGAGAGCCGCTGATAACGGTGATGTACTCCTGGGACGGGACACTAGAACCGGTGTACGACTTTTTCTCCAGACCAGTCACCGCTCTCCACGAACCGGCGGATCTTCGTTTCGAGCTCCTCCGCCGTCTCGTCCCCTTCGATCTCCACCACGTTGACCACGTCCTCGTTCCGGGAGAGCCACGAGGTCACGATCGAATGCTCGCGCTCCCGGTCGGGGTCGAGCGAGCCGGCCGGATCCCTGCCGGTGACGGCGCGGATGGCGCGCACCTGCTCGGGCAGGTTCGCGAGGTCGGCCCTGAGCCCGCCGCGCCAGAGGGGCCGTCCTTCCGAGAGGAGCAGGAGATCGATGCGGTCGAGCGCAACGGAGGGAAGGAGGAGAAGCTTCCCGCCGGATCCGGCGGGCGGGTGTGCGCTCTTTCCGGCCGTCGGGCGTTTCTCCGCGGTGAGCTGGGTGTTGAACGCCGGTTTGCAGGCTGCAATGATCTCGGCCTCCCTGAGAAGGGCGAGGAGGGCCGTCCCCGTCAGCTCGTACTCGATGTCGAAGACCCGCTCACGGAGACCCTCTATCCTTCCCTCCTCCCTGCCGGTGAAGTAGCTTGCCACGCGCTCCCTGAGGCTGAGCGCTTTCCCGACGTAGATGGTGTCTCCCTTCCTGTCCTTCATCATGTACACTCCCGGGCGGGGCGGCAGGTTGCGGATGAGAGACCTGTCGAATGCGTACCGGTCCCACTCGATGACCGTCCTCGTCGCTTCGAGGGCCCGGCGGAGATCCGGGAGCGTCCGGATGCCGAGCCCGTCGGCGATCCGAAGCAGCTCGATGAGGACGTCGGCGGCGGTCCGGGCGTCGGACAGCGAGCCGGTCCCCTCATAAGTCGGCAGCCCGAAGTGGGAGGCGGTCCCCCGCAGATCCCGGCCCCCTGCATCGGGTACGAGGAGCAGCGCGAGGCGCCTGAGGGAGAGCGTCTCGTTTCCGAGCCGGTCGAGGCCGGCCATGCTCAGGACCCCGTTGATGCGTCCCAGGTCGCGGCTCAGGTGGAAGGAGGCGAGGACACCGGTGCCGAGAAGGCGGGCGAGTCGTGCGGCGCCGGCCGCCTCTTCCCCGCGTCCTCCCCGCGGGGAAGGACGGCCGTTGCGGAACTCCCGGGACTGCGTCGTGCGGAGGGCTTCGACGACGACGACCGAGATCTCGGTGGGCCGGGAGGGTGGACCCCTTTCCGGCCGCCTCGTCGAAACGACAGCGAAACGCATGTCCGGGAGATTCTGCCCGGCCCGCCGGGGGATGCTGTAGACGATCCGCTCGTCCTCCACCGCCAGCCCGAACGCTTCTTCGAGGAGCGGTCTGATAAGACGCTCGGCCGTCCGCGGATCGAGACCCTGCATTTCGAGCAGGCGCTCCGCCGCTTCGACGAGATCGATCGATCCCCCCGCGTCGGTGACGATGTCCTTCAGCTGTTCGCCGAGCCTGTCCATGGGCTGAAACTTCCGGAATGATCTTCTCCGTTTCGGTGCGGACCGGAATGGTTCTGCCGTTCGTGAGGAATTCCGCTAGCGGGCCTCTTCGAGGCGGAGCAGTCCCCAGTGAGCCATGCCGAATTCGGGAGATATCTCCAGAGTCTTCTGCAGGTACTCTTCCGCCATGCTGTATTCGCCGAGCTCGATCAAGGTCAGTCCCAGGTAACAGTAAGGCTCCGGAAAGGAAGCCTGGCGCTCGATCGACGCCAGGAAGAAGTCCTTCGCCTGCTGGTACTCGTTCCTGGTGTAGGCGAGATATCCCTGGGCGAAGAGGCCTTCCGCGTCCGGTTCCCTTCTCAGTGCCGCGTCGGCCAGCGTCCGGTCCTTCGCGCGTTTCTTCTCCATTCGGGAGAGAAGTTCGTGCGAGCGCCTGTCGGCGGGATACCTGGACAGCGCCCGGTGAAGCTCACGGTGGGCCTTCACCGCTTCTCCGGAATAGTAGAAGAGCTCTCCCTGCAGCCTGAAGGGTAGCGCCTCCAGCATGCTCTTGATCTCACGGCTGGCTTCGGCCGTCAGGTTCGTGAGGCGAGGCGGAGTCCTGAACGGCAGGACCCGGGTCAGGTTGTCGAGGTTGTCGGTCTCGCCCGGCAGGGTCGTCGGAAACGAGATGACCGGTCTGTCGTCCGTGTTGAGGGGAACCCCTTCCACCATCCGGTCGATTCCTCTCTCGTCCGTCAGCCGGAGGCCGAGTACGTCCGGGGGATCCGTCAGGCCGTACGGCTCGAGGTCCTCCCTGATCACGGGAGCCTCGAGCCGCCGGGCGAACAGCTGATAGTCGATCCGCAGGTCCCGCTGCGAAGCCAGCACGATGGTGTGCCCGTACTCCCTGTTCACGCCGGTGAACCAGATTTCCACGTGGGGAAACACCGAGCGGATCGTTCTGAGAATCGTGCAGTACGCATCGAACGAGAGCATGTGAAGCGGCAGCCACTGTGCGAAGATGCCCTCCGGATAGAGGTGATCTCTGCATATCTCGTAGTACTTCGTGGTGTAGAGGACCCAGGAATCGGCGCCGGTGGGGTGTGTCGCGTCGGCCGTGATGATGTCGTACCGCCGGTCGGTGGTGAGGAGGTGGTTTCTCCCGTCCTCGATGATGAGGTTCACCCGGGGATTGTCGAGAACGGCGTGGTTCTCCTTCCGGAAATAGGGCGCCGCCGCACTGATGCCGGGAAAGATCTCCACGCAGTCGATGCGGTCCAGGTCGTACCGCGACAATGTTCCGGTCACGATCCCTCCCCCGAACGTCACCACGAGCGCTTCACGGGGATCGGGGTGCATGAGGGTGGGCAGGAAAGCGAGCATCCTGAATGTCTGCATGCTGATCCTGTCCGTGGGAACCTCCGGGACGCCGTTCAGGATGAGGGTCTTGGTCTTCTGCCGCCGGGTCTCGAGGATTTCGATGATGCCCCCCGATGTCTCGTGCCGGAAGATCCTCTCGTATCCGGGAAGCGGCCCCCTGAGCTCCAGGTCGCGGGGGAGGAGCGCGTAACCGGAGAGGAGCAGGACGACGGGGACGGCCGCGAACGTGAGTTTCAGAGCCGGTTTCGCGGAGGCGGCGGCGATCAGGATGGCCCCGGCGGCGGCATTCACGATGACGGTTGCGATGAGAGCGTTCTGCAGGCCGAGGAGCGGAATCATGAGGAACGCCGGCAGCATCGCGCCCGCGATCGCCCCGAGTGTGCTGAGAGCGTAGAGCCCCCCGATACGACGGCCCACCGTCGACAGCCTCCGGGCGTAGATTTTCCCCGCGGCGGGGAAGACCATCCCGAGAAGAGTCGTGGGGACGATCATCGCCAGGAACGAGACGATGAAAAAGGCGATCAGCATGCCGTCGACCGTCCCGATCGAGTCGACGATCCAGCTCCGCACGATGTAGAACTTCCCGTAGGCGGGGATCAGGAGCAGGGCACAGACAGCCGCGGCGACCTCGAGCACGGTGATGAGGAGGGGCAGGTTCTTCATTCTGTCGACGAAGCGCGAAACGATCATGCTCCCGAGCGCGATTCCGGTGAGAAACGCCACCAGAATCGTGGAGAATGCCCAGGTGCTGTTCCCCAGGATGAAGGTGAGCATCCGGGTCCAGAGTACCTCGTACGAGAGGGAGCAGAAACCGGAGAGGGCCACCACCAGGAGAACGGCTGTGCGCGGGACGGTTTCCACCGCGACCTGAACGGGAACCCCGGCAGGTTCTTCCGGTTCGACGTCGGAGATCGGCCTTCGGGACAGAAGGATTGCGGCCCCGGCGACGACCATGTTGACGGCCGCCGCGATGAACACCGTGTTTCTGAGCCCGAACGCCTTGATCAGCACGATGCCGGCGAGGAGCGCTCCCGCCACCCCTCCGAACGTGTTCAGGGAATAGAGCTTGCCGATGGTGTTTCCGAGCTTCTCCAGGCTTCTCGTCAGGTGCCTGATGACGATCGGAAACGTCCCGCCCATCAGAAATGTGGGCAGGAGGAGGAAGAGGAAGCACACGAACGCCCGGATCAGCATGACGGTGGCGTGGTTTCCGAGATCCCCGGCGAGCGGTATGTAGATCCTGTAGAGGAGCGGTGTCACAAAGGGAACCAGAACTCCGTAAGCCCCGATGCCCAGCTCGAGGATGCCGTAGAAGAGGAGCGGCCGCCTGATCCGGTCCGAGATCCGTCCCAGGTACCAGCTGCCGAGTGCCAGGCCGCCCATGAACGTGGTGAGGATGACGCTCACGGCGTACACGCTGCCGCCCATCACCAGGGTGAGCGTTCTTCCCCATGCCACCTCGTAGACGAGGGATGAGAACCCGGACAGGAAGAAGAAGAGGAGCAGCAGACGGAAGTGGGTGCGGAAGCCGAGTGTCCGCCGTTCCTTCATTTTCTTCGAGCTTTTCTTTCTCGTGCTGGATTTCTTCGCCATGCCGGAATCCCCGCGAGCACGAACAGAATGACAGGGCAGCCGGTCTTTCGCTGCCCTGAAAAGTCTCAATTTATCGAAACACCGGAGCCCTGTCAATCGTGTCCCCTGGTCCCCTGTATAGCTTCTCACGTGCAAAGGAAGAATTTCGTACTTGATTCTTCCGTCAGGCCACCGATATTAGGTCCAAGCAGAGGGCAAATCCGCTCTTCTGTCATTCTTTCGTCCCGCCCGTCCTGATCCCAACCGCAACGAGAGGGGAGTACTGTCATGAAACAGCGTCCTGTTCGTTTCTTTCTCTGCGGTTTTCTTGCAGTCGTATCCTTGGCATGGACCGGAACTGTTCGAGCGCAGCTCTGCCTGGGTACGGACGGTCTCACGGGGACTTGCTGCACCACGACGACGGTTACTGTTCCCACGGCTCTGCCGGTTACCACGCTGCAGAGCGTCGGGATCTGCTGGAGCTCGTGCGTCCCATCGACCGATCCGGTAGTGCTCGATATCTCCCAGCCGACGCCGGTCTGGTGCGGTGCCTTCCAGACTCAGCTCACCGTGACTGACAACAGTGGGCTTCCCATCCTGAGCGGCCTGGGAACACTCGACTACACCCGTACCTGGACCGAGTTCAACGACGACGGCGACGAGCTTCAGGTGTGGCGCATGATGGTGAAAGCCGATCTGATGCTCGCCGGAACCACGGCTCCCTGTCCGGTGCCGATCTGCCTGTCAGCGGCACCGACCGCGTTCTTCTACGGCCACATCGATTTCGCTCACAACTGCAACAGCGGTATCTGGGAGGTGTCTGCCAGCCTCTTCCACTCGTGCGATCGATTCATCCACCATCCGGCGTCGTCCTCGATACCGGGTACCTACCATCCTGACATCACCTATGCGGTCGTCGGACCCGATGTACCGGCGAATCCGTTCGTGCCCGCGAATCTCGCCCCTATCGCGGGTCCGATTACCGGCGGTGCCGTGCGCCGGGTGGCGGTGCCCGGTGCGGCATGCCGGACCGAGGAGCCCCTGCCGGCAGGGTCCCTTGGATTGAATCTCCAGGGATGCGCGTGCCCGCTCAGCCCGACGCCGACTCAGAACGCGACACAGCCTTTCACCGCGACGGGCTCCTGTGGCGGCGCCTTCAACGCGATGCTGACTCCGAATCCGCACTGGTGGAAGAGGATGATCACGACCAGTCTCGGCATGTGGACCGGGTCCGGCCCCGGGACACCGTACCCGGGTGATGAGAATCTGAGGGTCAATGAGGGATTCTTCTTCTACACGGATGGCTGCACATCGAACACGAGGATCGAGAGCTTCTACGGTGTGACGACCTCTGACGGTTTCACCGTCGTTCCCGATGCCCAGCGTCCCTGGTTGACGGAGAAGATGATCGATCTTGCCGGCAATTTCGATTCGAGCAACGGCCTGAACCCACCGTATGTCGGAAACGTTATGACCACGAGTCACACGATCCACGCGAATTTCTGACAGGATGTACGGAACGGGCGGCAGGACGTCTCACCATGGGATCCCATGTGTCGCGGATGATGATCGCTTCCCTTCCGGAGGAGCCCATTCGTGGACGTCAGAAAAAGCCGGGGGTACAGTCGTACCCCCGGTGTCCACTTGTTCGGCTGCACGGTTCGTTGTTGTCTCGATCCCGCTACCTTGTCGGCCTGTCGACGGGGATCCTGATCTTCTGGACCAGGACGTCGATCGTTTCATCGGTCGTCGATCCGACGAGGTAGAGGAGGTGGTACGTTTCCATCTGGAGGGGTGTGTGAATCTGCCTGTTGAAAAGCGGCCTGGACTCATCCGTCGGAATGAGGTCCATGAGAATGAACGGAACCCCGAACTCCGATTCACCGAAGGCTTCCGGCATCGAGTCGTGCTCGTTGGTGACGTTCACACGCCGGACGAAGAAACGGCTGTCGTCCGCGTTGCTCGAGAGCTCGATGTCGAGAGCCGGAGCATCCGCAGTGTGGCGGATGTCGAGCCTGCTCATTCTCGGATCGATCCTCTGGACGGTGTTCTCGAACAGCGACAGCTTCATGCCGGCTTCGTCACCGTCCATGTGTGTCAGGTGAGTGATCGCGGTGTAGTTCTTCCCCGCTTCGAGAAGAGCCTTCTTCGAGAGGATCATTCCGCTCTGGAGCCTCACCTCGATGAGGTAACTGTCCTCGGTGAGGAGCAGCGAGCCCTGGCTGTCTCTGAAATCCAGGGAGAAACGGAACATGCCGTTTATGTACACATCCGCTGTTCCGCGCAGATCCGGAATACCCTGCAGCATGGTCAGGGACGCCTCGTGCTGTGTCTGCGCAAAGGCCGGAACGGGTGCCATTGTCGGGAGCGAAAGCAACAGCGCAGTGAAGAGCGCAGTGACTGTAGCTTTCATAAAAACCTCCTTTTTCGAGGGATCGTCTGTCGTGCCTCATGGGAACCACGGGGAACGAGAAAACGTTCACTATCCCTCTTCTATAATATGTGAAGGAATTCCGGATCCTCAAGGGGGGTGTGGATCGATGAATTCAGGAACGGATTCTGTCCTCTGTGTCCCTGCTGCGAAAGAGGCGGTAGCAGTCCGATCTGAGGTCTTCCGCCATGTCCCCGATCTTCTCGTCCTCGATACCGAACTGCTCCAAGACCCGGCTGAAGATTTCCACGGAAGTCTCGAATTCCTCGGGGATGACGGCGTCCGCCCCGAGGCGGTAGAGCGTTTCCACCTCGCTCAGGAAGCGGGTTCGTATGATGATGTGGACATCGGGATTCAGCTGCCGTGCCAGCTGGGTGATCCGCTCTGAAGCCGGAGCGTCCGGAATGGCCACCACGACCACCCTGGCAGTCTCGATGTGCGCGTGTTTCAGAGTTGCTTCCTGTGTTGCATCACCGAAAAAGATCGGTTCGTCCCTGCTCCGTGCTTCGCGCACGGTGGCCGGGTTCATTTCGATGATCACATAAGGAATCCCGATCTGTTTCGCCGCCCGCGCCACGTTGCGGCCGTTCAGGCCGAATCCCACGATGACCAGGTGTTCCCCCGGATATCCGGGCTCCGCTTCCGGCAGCGGCTTCACGCCGTACCTCACCGAGGCCGGCAGGGGAAGCTTCAGGATCAGGTCTGCGAGCCGCCCGGCCGATCCGATGATGAACGGCGTCATCGCCATGCTCACGACGGCCGCCGAGAGGAACATCTGGTAGGTGCCTTCTCCGAGCAGGCCTTCCTTCATGCCGAATCCGGCGAGGATGAAGGAGAACTCTCCGATCTGCGCCAGTGCGAATCCCGCGAGGAGGGTGGAACGGAGCGGGAGCCCCAGAATGGTCCCGGTCAAGCCGCAGAGGTTGAACTTCACGAGCATCACGGCCAGTACGATCAGGGCGATGGTTCCGGGATTCGTGAGGAGGAAACCCAGGTCGAGGAGCATGCCGATCGAGACGAAGAAGAGGCTGGTGAAGATGTCCCGGAACGGAAGGACGTTGCTGAACGCGTGGTGGCTGTATTCGGATTCGGAGATGATCAGGCCGGCCAGGAAGGCCCCCATCGCCAGGGACAGGCCGAGATACGACGTGAACAGCGCGACAGCCAGGCACATTCCCAGGACGGACATCAGAAACAGCTCCCGGCTCCTGGTACGTGCCACCAGGTACAGAGCGCGGTCCACGAGCCAGCGTGACAGAACGCCGGCCAGGACGATGACTCCGGCCACCTTGAGCGCGAGGAGCGGCAGTTCGACCGCCAGGTTCGTGCTTCTCCCCGCCAGGATCGGAGTGAAAAGGATCATGGGAACGATGATGATGTCCTGGAAGATCAGGATCGCAAGGGAGGCCTGGCCGTGAGGTGCGTCGATCTCGGCACGCTCCTGCAGGAGTTTCAGAACGATGGCGGTGCTGCTCAGAGCAGTCAGGAAGCCGGCGAACACCGCCTGGTTCCAGGACATGTCGAGAAATCGTGCGATCCCGGCGGCGACCGCGAGGGTCGAGATCACCTGCAGCGTGCCGCCCAGGAGAATGAACTTCCTGATCTTCAGCAGCTTCTCGAGGGAGAACTCGATGCCGATCGTGAAGAGGAGAAGCACGACGCCGATCTCCGCGAGAATCTCCACGTCGTGCACGGCCGAAATCAGACCCAGGCCGTGCGGCCCTGCGATGATCCCGGTCAAGAGCAGTCCGACCGTGATGGGTATCCTGATCCTGTGGAACAGGAGCAGGACGCCTATCGCCAGCAGGAATATCTTCACCAGGTCTTTCAGCAGGAGAATTTCCACGGTTCCCCATTCTCGGTGTCGCGTTTCACGGGCTCAGCCGGCGCACCGGAATCAGGAGGTTCTCCCGGTCCCGACCAGCCGGATGCCCGAATGTCACAGGTGCGGGCCGTGTGATTCGCCGACCCGGTGAATGACGATTTTGTTGATCCTTCCGGCCTCTTCGATCGGTTCACCGAGGACGGCCACCACGGGGTCGCCCGCCTCCGACCAGCGGCGGTTTTCCAGGATCCCGTCCACCTGCTTCAGGAAGTCGGCGGTGTTTGCCGGCTGCTCGAGGCCGATCGGTATCAATCCGTAGAGCAGCGACATTCTCCTGAGTATTTCCCGGTTCGGGCTGCAGGCGAGGACCGGTCTCGAGATGCGCTGCCGGGAGAGATAGACGGCCCCGCCGCCCCTGTGCGACCAGATCGCGATGAACCGGGCGTCCAAATCGTCCGTGATGATCTCGACACCGTGAGCGAGCGCCTGCATCGACTTCTCCGCCTGGCGAAGATCGGGCGATTTCTCTTCCGCACCCCTCGTGCGGATCCATGCCGTCGTCTTCGCCGCTATCCGCACCATCATTCTCACCGCCCCCACCGGATACCGTCCCACCGCCGTCTCACCGGAGAGCATTACCGCGTCCACACCGTCGAATATGGCATTCGCCACGTCGGAGACCTCGGCACGCGTCGGACTTGCTTCGTGGATCATGCTCTCGAGCATCTGTGTCGCCACGATGACCGGGATGCCGCGGCTCCGGCAGAGACTGATGATGTGTTTCTGGTGCACGGCCACCTCGGCGAGGTCCATCTCGACGCCCAGGTCTCCCCGGGCGACCATGATGCCGTCCGTTTCCTCCAGGATCGTATCGAGGTCTTCGAGCGCCTGCGGTTTTTCGATCTTGGCGATGACCGGCGTGAACGACCGGGAGCCGCAGCCGAAGTTCCTGAATTCGACCGATCCGTCTTCACACCCTGTGGGACCGTCGGGTCTGCCGCCCTTCCTGCGCAGATAGTCTTTCAGGTGCCTGACATCTTCGGCTCTGCGGACGAAGCTCAGGGCCAGGAAGTCGAATCCACGCTCTATCGCGAAATCGACGCACCGGTAATCCCTCTCCGTCAGGGAAGGGAGACTCAGGTCGATGTCGGGCAGATTCACTCCCTTCCGGGAGGTTATCAGGCCTCCCTCGAGCACCGTGCAGGCGAGGCGGGTATCCTCACCCGTTCCCCGCTTCCCGGAGCACCGGAGACGCACGTTTCCGTCGTCCAGGAGGATGATCTGCCCCGGTACGACTTCATCGACCATCCCGGGGTACGTCGTAGAGAAAACGATGGTCCCCCCGCCGTCTTTCCCGGCCGTGGTCGGGAGTTTCGCGAACTCCACGGTCGCTCCGTTTTCGAGATCGACCCCGCCGGCGACGACCTCGCCGATCCGGATCTTGGGACCGGCGATGTCTCCCAGGACGCCCACCGGCACGCCCGCCTCCTCTTCCGCCTCACGCACTCTCACGAGCAGGAGATCGTACTCGTCGAATCCGCCGTGCGAGAAATTGATGCGGAAGACGCGGACGCCCTCCCTGATCATGGAGTGAATAGTCTGCTTCTCCCGGCTCGCCGGGCCGAGTGTCGCGATGATCTTGGTGAGCAGGATGTCGGTCGAAACCGGTGCCTGGTCCCCTGTCATGCCGGTCTCCGGTGGTTGTTTTCGAGTCAATAGGTGTGAAAGAACTCCTGGATCTCCTCCGTATTCCCGGTCACGGTCAGAGAGAGTGCCAGGAGAATACGGGCTTTCTGGGGATTCAGCGTTTCGGCCGCAACGAAGCCGAACCCGTCGTCGTCGATCTCCATGTTCCTGCCCACGGCACCGCTGCCGACCCTCGTGCTCCGGACGACGACAACCCCCCGTTCGACGGCTCGTATCAGTGCGTCGAGGGCCGCCTTCCTGATGTTGCCGTTGCCCACACCCGCGAGAACGATGCCCCGGGCCCCCGCAGACACCATGGCGTCGATCATGTCCGGCCGGGTATTGACGTGCCCGTAGAGGATATCAACCCGCGGCAGCTCCTCCAGGCCCTCGGTCCCGAAGGGGCTGTCGACGGTGTGTTTCCGGACCGGCTTCCGGACGAAGATGTTCTCTCCGAAGTTCGATTTTCCGACAACACCGCCGTTCGGCGACACGAATGCCTGGATGTGGGTCGTGTCGGCCTTCGTGACGTCCCGGGCCGTGTGGATCTCATCGTTGATGGCGACGAGCACACCGTAGCCCACGGCGCCGGGGTCGGCGGCCACCGCAACCGCGTTGTACAGGTTGAGTGCTCCTTCCGCGCCGAGCGACGTCGCGGCCCGCATGGAGCCGGTCAGAACCACCGGCCGGTCACTCTGCACCGTGAGGTTGAGGAAGTAGGCCGTCTCCTCCATGGTGTCGGTACCGTGGGTGACGACGATCCCGTCGGCCTCTTTTTTGCCGAAGATCTCGTTCACGCGCCGGGCGAGCTTGAGCCAGAGGCTTTCGTTCATGTCCTGCCCCGCGATCTGGCAGAACTGCTCGCCCCGCACGCCCGCGAGCCGTTTCAGGTTGGGAACCAGCTCGAGCAGTGAGCCCACGGAAAGACGCCCGGGTTCGTAGGTCGGCGCGGTCGGTGACCGGGCCGCTCCCGCGATGGTGCCTCCGGTCGCGAGGACGCAGACCTGCGGCAGTTCCCGTTTCGGCGTGTCCGTCATGTTCGTGCCGGCTCCTCCAGACGATCAGAATACAGTAATGTGCGGCGGCCGTTCATCAGAGGTCTCTCGGCTGGCCGGTCGAGGAGAGAACGCCGCTCCAGAACCGTCCCTTCGGATCGATGGACTTCCGTTTCGACACCGCCAGGGGAATGGGAATGTGTGTGTACTCGTTCTTCCAGTGGCCCACGACCATGTCCGTCCGCCCCGCCATCCCCGCATGGACCGCGTTGTGTCCGAGGAGCAGGCAGTATGCCGAGTCGTATGAGTTGGCCGGCGTGCTTCGAATGATGTAGCTCGGATCGATGTATTTGAGGGTCAGCTTCACGCCGAGGCTCTCGAAGTGCGATGTGATCTTCTCCTTCAGAAACAGACCGATGTCGGCGAGCCTGATGTTTCCCGAAGGATCCCGCTCGCCGGAGCCCTCCACCAGGTCCTGGCCGGCTCCTTCCGCGGCGACGATCACCGCATGGTGCCGCCTCTCGAGCCTGTCCCGGAGGGAGTCGAGAAACCGCTCGAGGCTGAAGGGGACTTCGGGAACCAGGCAGTAATTCACGTCCCCGTTGGCGAGCGAAGTGTAGGCGGCGATCCATCCCGAGTGACGTCCCATCAGCTTCACCAGGCCGACGCCGTTCTCGGCGCCCTGCGCCTCCTC
>CAZMKB010000074.1:0-12917 GCA_964566685.1 uncultured Gemmatimonadota bacterium
AACGGCCGCCGCCGAGGTCCTGGTGGCCGCCGAGGTCGGCGGCTCGCACGCGAAGAATGTTTTCACCGGCATGGGCGTCGGCATGATCTACAAGTGGCTGATGAGCGGGCTCAACCTCTGGCGGACCGAAGTCGCCATGAAGATTCCCTTCATCAAAAAGGCCGAGGTGGGCCTGGACGTGTCTCCGGCCCTGCTCGGCGTCGGTTACATCCTGGGATTTCGTATCGCCCTCATCATGGTCTCCGGAGGGCTCCTGGCATGGGTAGGACTCATCCCGGCAATTGCCTATCTCCAGGCGGGCGCCACCGAGCCGCTCTACCCGGAGCGCGTCATGCTCGTCGACGACATGTCCGCCCACATGATCTGGACCCGCTACATCCGTTACGTGGGGGCCGGCGCGGTGGCCTCGGCCGGCATCATCACCCTCATCCGGTCCATACCGACCATGGTGAATTCCTTCAGGGTCGGCATCCGCGGCGTCGCCAGGCGGTTCGACAGGGAAGGTGAGGTGATCGACGAGATCCGTACCCGGAAAGACCTCTCGCTCGCGAAGGTGATGGCCGGCATCAGTGTCATCGTCCTGTTCCTCACCATCACGCCGACGGTGTTCGGATTTCTCGGCGGATTCGGGATCCGGTTCGTGGCAGCCTGTCTGGTTGCACTCTTCGCCTTCTTCTTCACCACCGTCTCGGCACGGATCGTGGGTCTCGTGGGCGTGACGTCCAACCCCACCTCCGGCATGATCATCGCCACCCTCATCTGTACGAGCCTCCTCTTCGTCATCATGGGAGCATCGGGCCTGGCGGCGAAGGTGGCGATTCTCATGATCGGCGCGGTGGTGGGCTGCTCGGCCTCCATCGCGGGCGACACCTCGCAGGACCTGAAAACGGGGTTCCTGCTCGGCGCCACGCCGCACAAGCAGCAGGTCGGGGAGCTCATCGGGGTTCTCACCACGGCATTCTTCGTGGCCGGAAGCGTGCTGATGCTCGAACGCCAGTACGGCTTCGGCTCGCTGGAGCTGCCGGCGCCCCAGGCCAACATGATGATGCTGGTGATCGACGGAGTCCTCGAGGCGGAGATCCCCTGGCGGCTCGTGCTGATCGGGATCGGCATCACCGTCATCGTCGAGATCCTCAGGCTTCCGTCGCTGGCCTTCGCGGTCGGCGTGTACCTCCCGGTGGCCACCATGACGCCGCTCTTCGTGGGAGGTCTCATCAGGAAGATCATCGAGAGGCGGGCGGGTGACGACCTCGAGCTCGTCCGGGAAAGGCGGGAGAAGGGGATCCTCTACGGCTCTGGCCTGGTCGGCGGCGACGGCCTGGTGGGTGTGGGAATCGCGTTCTGGGCCGGCGTGTTCGGAATCCCGGAGGGGTTCGGGACGGGATGGGCCGGGGGGCTCCAGGGTGTCGCACCGCTCCTGTTCTTTGCCGGTGTCACGTATCTTCTCGTGCGGAGCACGCGGAAGAGGACTGCATGATCATCGAATCTTTCCGAAGGGAGGACGAACCATGGCGGATCTGCCGATGAGCCGTGAACGGGCTCTCGAGCTTCTCAGGGAGCACATCGACCAGGAGAACCTCGTGAAGCACTGCCTCGCGTCCGAAGCCATCATGCGGAAACTCGCCGGGAAGCTCGGGGAAGACGAGGATCTGTGGGGTATGATCGGGCTCCTGCACGACATCGACTTCGAACAGACCAAGGACACGCCTGAGCGGCACACCCTGGTGGGGACGGAAATCCTGGAGGAGGCCGGATTCTCGGAGGAGTTCACCCGGGCCGTCAGGTCCCACAACGAGATGGTCGAGGGCTGGGAGCGGGAGATGCCGGTCGACTTCGCGCTGACGGCGGCCGAGAGCGTGACCGGCCTCGTGGTGGCCGCGGCACTCGTACGTCCCGAGAAGGAGAAGCGGCTCGACCACGTCAAGGTGAAATCGCTCAAGAAGAGGATGAAGGAGAAGGCCTTCGCCAGGGCCGTGAACCGCGAATCGATCCGGGAGTGCACGAATCTGGGGCTCGAGCTCGACGAGTTCCTCACGCTCTCCCTCGAGGCCATGCGAGAGATCCAGGACGAGCTCGGGCTCTGAAGAGCACGGGTGAGGACACCCCTGTCCACTCCCGTGGACACCCGGGGGTGCGGAAGCGTCGAACGAGGTCCGGGAACCGGCCGGCGCGCCGCGGTACGATCCCTGTAATCCGCTGCTGATAAGGCACTTGAGCTTCTTCCCTTCGCCGGTCCATGGAGACCGCCTTCCTGGCACACTCCCTGCTATGACGAGAGGGTGAGGAAAGGAAGGCGATACCGATGACCAGACTCATTCGACAGATCATAACAACGCTCGCAATCGCGCTGCTCTTCGTTTTCGTCCCCCGCACCGACGGCCTAGCCGTCGGCTGGGACGTTTCCGTCGACGTCTGGCTCGACAAAGGGGACGGCGGCGTGTATCAGCCCGGTGAATCCGTCACCGTGTATTTCAAGGCCGACGCCGACTGCTTCGTCACCGTGTACAACATCGATACCGAGGGCAACATCCGCATCCTCTTTCCGGTCAGCGCCGAGGAAGGGAATTACGTCGCCGGCGGAGAGACCTACTACGTGCCCGCGGGAATCGACGATCACTACTACATCATCGACGAACCCGCCGGGATGGGCTACATCGAGGCGGTCGCCTCGCCGAAGCCCTTCTTTCTCGAGGGCTGGCCCTTCTTCGTGTCGCGCGAGGGCGGGGGCTACCACGACGGCGACGTCGAGCAGATCGCCGGCGACCCCTTCCTGGCAATGGAAGAGATCAACAACAAGATCCTGCCGTTCGGCGAGGACACCGAGTACAACGACGATTTCGCGGTCTACTACGTCGAAGAGATGGTGAGCTATCCGCGATATGTCTGCAATGACTGCCATCGACCCGTGTACTATCATTACGATCCGTACTATTATCCCTGCCACTATGTCGACATCGTGATCTATGACTACTGGTGGTACAACAGGTGGTTCTACTGCGACTACTGGTGGGCCGACTACTACTGGTACTACGACTACTACTACTACTCGCCGCCCCCTCCGTATCTCGGAAGGCGCTACACCCGGAAGTACGGCTACACGAAGAAATATCCCAACGGCCACGGGTACACGACCAAGGGGTACGGCGACAAGGGAAGCGTCGTCCGGGTGAGCGACTACTACCGCCAGAAGGACGATTACCGGGATGATTTCTCTCCGCTCGACCCGAAGAACAACGCGGTCCTCTCGTACAAGCCTCCCCAGCCGGTCAACGAGACCGGGTACGTCCCCGGCGGTGGTGTGACGAAGAAGGGTCCGGCGGCCGACGGCCGCGCCGGTGACGGCTCCGTCACCACGAAGTCGCCCGCCGGCACGGCGGGCTCGGATTTCAGGGCCGGGGAGAAGGGCGTCAGGACAAAGAGCCCCGTCCGTGACGGAACGGCTGGAAACGACGTGTCTCAGGGCGCCCGGACGGAGCCCCGTGTTTCGAAGCCGGAGCGGGCCCCGGACGGAGAGGAAACAAGCCGGGTGACTCCACGGACGACCAGGAAAGCACCGGCGGTCGAACGCGAGGCACCGAAGATCGTAAAGCCCCCTCGGTACGAAGATCGAGGACGGTCACCGGCGGAGGATGACCGGTACAAGAGACCCAGCGAGGAGTACAAGCTCCAGGGATGGGACCGGTCCCGTTCGAGCGACGCGAAGGAGAGCTCGAGCCTGTCGATCATCAAGTCGAAACCCCGGTCTTCCGACAGTGACAGGAGCTCCCCGCGAGCGAAAACGCGGGTTGCTCCATCCCGGCCGTCGACCTCGACCAGGAGCGCCCCGGAGAGAAGCATCGCTCCGAGGTCGTCGGGAACGCGATCGACACCGAAGATCAACCGCAGTGCTCCATCCTCGCGCGGACGATCGACGCCGAGCATCAACAAGTCGTCCTCACAGGGGCGGTCGACACCGAAAATAAACAGGAGATCCTCCTCGCGCGGACGATCGTCGGCGGGGGCGAGGAGAAGATAACGAGTTGCTGGGAAACCCCGCAGAGCGGGGAGCGAGGAAAGGGCCGTCCGTACCGGGCAGCCCTTTTGTTCTTTATCTGACGTCCCTCCGTATGTATATTATGACCAACCGCGTCCTCACCGGCACACTGTTCATTCGATGAGAACCACGGGAGGCGGATAATAGGTCATGTGGCGGCTGCGAACACTCCTGCTGGTCCTGTCGGTCGTTCTCTCCACTCTCCTCTTCGGTCTCCTGGCAATCGTCGTCTCGATCGTCGACAGAAGCGGTGATATCCACCAGAAGATCGCCGTGATCTGGGGCTGGACCATCCTCCGGGCAAATAGGATCACCGTCCGTCTCAGCGTGGAGGGCGAGCCGGGTCCGGGACCCTTCGTCATCGTCTCCAACCATCAGAGTTATCTCGACATACCGGCGCTGCTCGTTTCCCTCCCGTACAACTTCCGCATGGTCGCGAAGAAGGAGCTCTTCCGTATCCCGGTTTTCGGCTGGGGAATGAAGCTGGCCGGCTACATCGAGGTCGACCGGGAAGACACGAGGAGGGCGATCCGGGGAATGTCCGAGGCCGACCGGAACCTGCGTGAAGGACGGTCGATCGTCATTTTTCCCGAGGGAACGAGGAGCAGGGACGGAAGGCTTCTCCCCCTCAAGAAGGGCGCCTTCGTCCTCGCCATCAAGAATCAGGTCCCCGTACTCCCCTGCGCCGTCGCCGGAAGCATCCGGGTCCTCCCCAAGGGGACCCTGCAAATGGGCACGTCGGATATCAGGATCCATCTCGGAAAACCCATTGAAACCAGAGGACTTACGCTCGAAGACAGGAACGCGCTGAAAGACCGGGTCGAGGCCTGGCTCGAAGAGACCCTCTCCGGATGTAACCGATCGATTCCTCCCGGGTCTAACGGAAATGGAGAAAGGTAACAACGTGGACAATGACGAAGCCCTCGTTGCGCAGTGCAGGGCGGGAAACAGGAGAGCGTTCGGTGAGCTCGTCGGGAAGTACGAGGAGCGTATCTACTACCTGGCCCTGCGGCTTCTGGGCGACGAGGATGATTCCTGGGACGTGTCGCAGGAAGTCTTCCTCAGGGCGTACCGGGGCATCGGGCGTTTCCGGGGCGGTTCGACATTCAAGACATGGCTGTACACCATCGCCCACAACATTATCAAGAATCGGTACCGGAGCTCGCACCGCAGGACGATGGTTCCGCTGGATGACGGGCAGCCGGAGGAGAGAGACGACGAGATGGAACTCATGATACAGAGCGAACGGGCGGAGCTCCTGCGGGCGGCGATCCGCGATCTCCCCTACAAGCAGCGCATGACACTGACGCTCAGGACATACGACGGCCTCAGCCACCGTGAGATCGCCGAGGTGCTCGGATGTAGCGAGGGTGCAGCCAAGGTGAACTTCCACCACGCCGTCATGAAACTGCGGGAGAAGCTCCTGCCTGCAGGGAAGGGGGAGACCGATGCAGTGTGAACAGGTACGGGAACTCCTCTCCCTCTTCATGATGGGAGATCTGGACGACAGGGCCGGGCGGGCGATGCGGTCCCACCTGCGGGACTGCCCGGATTGCCGGGATCTCCTGGCCGAGCTCACCGATATCGGGAGGGCGCTCGAGCAGGAGAAGATCCCCGATCCGGGTGAAGCGTTCTGGAAACGGTTCGAGAACTCGGTGATGGCGGAGATAGACCGGAATGAGCCGGGGAAGCGTTTCATCCCGGATATCCTCGAACGCTTCCGGGCATGGGTCCGCCGGTTCGAACCGGTGACGGCGGCGGGGTACGCAGCGGCGGTGGGGGTGGTCGCCCTTCTCGGATTTCTCTTCGTCCGGCAGGCGCAGGTGCACTTCGCCGAACCGGCCGGCATGTATGCCGGGATCGACCTCCCGGCGGTCGAGGCAACCGTTCCGGAGGAACCGCTCTCGGTCGCGCTCGAGGGCATGGACGAGGCGGAGCTCTCCAGAGTCTGGAGCGCCGTCGCCTCTTCGGAGATGGAGCTCGATCTTCCCGACACGGTGGTCGATCCGTACGGGGAGACCGTCACGGAAGTCGCGTATTCGACGTACTCGGAGCTGGAATACATGGAAGAAGACGAGCTCCTGGAGCTCGAACTCGCCATCGAGAGATGGAGAGAGGATTCATAGCTAACCCGAGTTATGAATAATTCGGAGTATGATCCGGAAGGAGGAAATCTCATGAAACGATTGCTGTTCGCCGTGATCGGGCTTCTTCTCGTTGCCGGCGTCTCCGGCCTCTTCGGCCAGGAGCCGCCCGGAGAGCGGGAGAAGGTCAAGGAGAGGATCGAGATGATCAGGATGTGGAAGATGATGGAGACGCTCGATCTCTCAAGGGAGCAGAGCGAGAAGCTCTTTCCCGTCCTCGACGAGTATTCTGACAGGCGCAGGGACCTGTTCGAGGAGCGCATGCACACCATGAAGGAGCTGAGAAACACGCTCAAAGGAGAGAATCCCGACGAAGCCGCCGTCCAGGATCTGGTGAACAAGTTCGAGAAGGTTCACCGGTCGCTCGAGGAAATCCGCCGGGAAGAGAATGAAGCGGTGAAGGACATCGTCACGCCCCTTCAGTATGCGCGCTACATCCTGTTCCAGGAGTCGTTCGAGCGGGAGCTCCGTGGGATCATCCGGGATGTGCGGGAACGCCCGCCGCGAGGAACGCCGCACGAGAGGGGGCCGGAGCCGCCCGGAGGATTTTGAACACATCGGAAGAATTGACCGCAGCGGGGGGACAGGCGGCGGGCCAGTCCCCCCGCTCTTTTTGTATTGCCGGGCCCCGGTATGGCAGGCGTGCCGAGCGGGCAGGATTCTCAGTGCCCGCGGCCGCAACCGGCAGAGGGTTGCGGCGCCGAACAGGCGAGAACATGTGCATCGAGAAACCAGGCGGGGTGAAGTGATCCGGAATGAAACTTGCTCGATCTTCAGAGGATCATGCATACCTTCCTCGGGAGTGTCATGGAAAAATCTCGCTAAAGACATGCTGCCGTCGCTTCACGCTGAGAAAGATCAGGAAATACCCTCCCGATTTCGGCGTCGGAAGCTCGGTCGAGAGTGTACGGTACGATGAGCTGCGGAAAATCGGGGAAATGCTCTTCACGAAGATCGGATACCGCGGAGTGGGTTCGGCCGAATTCAAGCTCGATCCGGCCGACGGCCGGCTGAAGTTCATCGAGCTCAACCCGCGCTACTGGATGCAGAACGAGCTCGCCGCGTTCTGCGGTGCGATCATGGCGCTCGCGCAGTACCTGGACCTGAGCGGACGGGAGGTTCCGCCGTAGAACGGCACCGTGTCGGGTGTCGTCTGGGTCGATGCCGTCCTGGATCTCAAATCATACGTGGATGAGCCCGGAAACAGGCGCCCGCGAAAAATACTCGAGTGGTTTCGATTTCTCCTGGGTGCCGATGTCTTCGCCGTGTTCTGCGGCAGCGACACGAAGCACTTTCTGCGTGCGACCCGTTTCGGACTGAAACTGCTCACGCTCCCTCTGACGGGCCTCGTACATCTGGTATCGGTCGGACACGGGAAGAACGGGATGCCGGCCGAATCGGATCTGAGAGCCCGCCGCCGGAAGCTCACGAAAGAACCGCGCCAGACTCCGGTACCGGCGGGTACCGAATCTGTCTCATCCTCGTCTAGACATTCCCCTGGACGCACTCACTGAGCTTCGCCCCTCGAACCGTGTTGACACAAGGCGGGAAGATACCGATAACGTTGACCGGGTTCCGCGGATCCCGCCGGTTGACATCGCTCTCGACCTGTGCTATGCTCACAGTGGAATCGGAGAGACGACCATACGCCCCGCAGTTACCCTGATCGGACCGGAACCGGAGGACCTATGAAACGACTGTCGATCACCGTATCCCTGTTCCTCTTCACCGTACTCATCCTGGCGCCCCTGTCCGCGCAGACGCCGGGCGAGGTCATCAGCGACATCCCTTCGCCTTCTTCACCCTTCGGCCTGACCTGGGACGGGACGTATCTCTGGGTGGGCACCTACGGCGGCGATCTGTACCAGGTCGATCCCGCGAACGGCGACGTCATCATGAGCATGGCGAGCCCCGGGACCGTTGCGAGCGGTCTCGCCTGGGACTGGCACGCCCTGTGGGTATCGGACCGCGACGACGACGTCATCAGGCGGGTCGACCCCGTGACGGGTGAAACCTTGGCCACACTCACCGCACCGGAGAGCTGGCCGGGCGGACTCGGCTGGGATGGATGGGAGCTCTGGCACTCGAACTATTACAGCCCGAGCCACATCTACTACCTCGACCATGAGACCGGCGACGTCCTGTTCGACTTCCCGGCTCCGCAGGACCGGGGCATGGGGATCGCCTGGGACGGGATCTCACTCTGGAACGCCGACTGGAACAATGACGTGATCCACGAGCTCGATCCGGTGACGGGGGATGTCATCAACTCGTTTGCGCCGCCCGACGACTCGCCCCACGACCTGGCGTACGACGGCCACTACCTCTGGGTGAACATCGGCGGTGGGGCCAACCGGATCTATCAGATCGAGCCGGGGAACAAGGTGGTGAGCATCGCTCTCACACCGGAGTCGGCGACCGTCCCCGCAGGGGGAGTGCTGAGCGTGAATGGCAGCCTCCTCAACCACACCGGGACGGCACAGACCTTCACGTTCCACGTCGATGTGTACCTGCCCAACGGCAATCCGTATCCCGGGAATCCGCTGTTCGGTCCCTTCCAGCTCACCATGCAGCCCGGAGGGTTCGCGAGCGGGACACTCAATCACCCGGTACCGGCCCAGGCACCGCTGTGGGACTATCTCTACCAGGCGGTCATCACACAGGACGGGACCGTCGTCGATGTCACGGACTTCAACTTCACGGTGGAGTAGCGGAGAAGCAGCTCTTCACGGTTCGGTTCATGGACGGGGCGACGTTCCGCCGTCGCCATGTTCGTGAACGAAATCCCATCGATCGATCCGACCGTCTCACAGGGGGGGATATGAAGCTCTCGCCGAAAGCGCTCGGCCTCACACTCGGTCTTCTGACCGGAGCCGCCGTGTTCCTCGCGACGCTGTGGACACTCGCCGTCGGCGGCGGAAAGCATTTGATCCTTCTGCGGCAGTTCTACCTCGGCTACTCGGTATCCGTCGGAGGTGCGTTCGTGGGGCTCCTGTACGGATTCCTCGACGGCCTCATCGTGGGAGTGATCATCGCGGCGCTCTACAACCGGTTCGTCTCGTCATCGTGAGCCCGGTTTACGGCCCAGTGGTCGTTTCAGGAACAGTAGCGGCGGTGTGAAGCGGCCGGTTCCTGTGTTTCCCCGCCCGGGGAGGGGTCTCGACGGACTTTCGGCCGCTCGGGGATCGGGATCTCTGCCCTTCACTCAGTCACCTTGATAACCGCGCCCAGGCCCCCCTCGACGAACTCAACGGCCCAGGCCTCGCGGAACATCCGGATCGCCGTGTCTCCCGTGCAGTGGCTCGGAGCGACCCTTTTCACACCGAGTGCCTTCAGTCGCTCGATGATCCGGCGGATCTCGGTTTCACTTTTGCTCCGCAGGTGATATCCTCCCATCAGGAGGTGGATGCCCCTCCCGTGGTGCTCCACGGCGTGCTCGGCCATCTCCGCGATGCCGGGGTGCGCACAGCCGGTCATCACGACGAGCCCGCGGGGAGTGTCGATGACGAGAGCCTGCTCCCTGATGGCGGAGCCCATCTCTCCCGTCGAATACATCTTCTCCGCGAGCTGCAGCGGCCCGGACACGGCCTCCGGTATTCCTCCTGAACTTCTCACCTCCTGCCGGAGAGACTCGGGAAATGACACCGGCATGTACACGGTGGGGGGCGGGTCCCTTTCCGGAAAGACGCCGATTCCCCCGGTGTGGTCCCAGTGATGGTGAGACAGCACGATGATCTCGACGGTCACGGCATCGAGGCCGAGCTTCTTCATGTTCGAGAGCAGAATACCGCCGTCGCCGCCCGTGTCGAACAGAACGGTCTTCTCCGCTCCCTGGACCAGGCAGGAAAAACCCCAGGAGGTCTCGAGACCCGGTTTCAGCGGCACATTGTTGAACACGACAGAGAGGCGGAGGACGCCGTCTCGTTCCTCTTTTTCCATTCGGGGCACTCTGTTTTCCCGCTTCCGTCAGGGGCGCTGGAGGAGAGTGTCGGGGACACCGACGTTCAGCCGGTACTCGAGGACCGTGGTCTGCTGGATGAGGACGCCGTTCAGGTAGAGGTCGACCTCGTTCGGCAGCATGATCCCCTCCCGTTTCTCGTACGAGTCGAAATCGAGCTGCATGTGCTGTTCAGCGTCGCCGGCGAAGACGGGATAGTCCATCCGCCTGAGAAGGTAGTCCGACGAGTCAATCCAGAGAGTTGTCTCGTCGGCATCTTGTTCGATGATGTGGATGCGGTACTGTGGCTTGCCGTCGATGAACGATCTTCCCTTCATGATGGCGATGGCCGTGGAGTCGGCGGCCCGGACGAGGAAGGTGGGAAAGTGCTTCAGCGATCTTCTGAGAATCTCGGTAGTCGCCATGTCCGCCTCGGAAATCTCCTCGCCCTCACGGATCCAGCTGCTTCCCCGGTCGTACACCTGCACGAACGTGGTGGATCCGATGCGAGCCTCGCTTCTCATCCTGTCGGGAAACAGGTACCAGGCGGTCTCTTCGGCATGTTCGGCCTGCTGCGTACCGAGTATGGAGGACGTTCTCAACTGCACGGATTCGAGCGAGAGGAGCTCTTTCCTTCCTCCGTGTGCTTCCCTGGAGCGCTCGATGATCTCACCGGCGGTCAATTCGCCGTCCGGTTCCCGGGCGGTTTCTTCCGCCACCTCGGGAGGGGGCTCGGACTCCCTCATGGTGAACGGGAGCACGAGGATGAGAATCGTGAGCAGGCAGATGGCAACGAGGATGTAGAAGTAGGGGATCTTCTTTCTCTTCACGGAACCTCCCTCTCCCGACGAATCTACACCCGGGGGCTCTATTTGTAAAGTCCGGAATCCGGAACGGGATCGGGCGAGCAAGCTTGTGACCACCGGGTGATGACGGGAAGGTGCCGAAAGAGCTCTTTGGTCGCACGTATCGGTGCGGGGGATATCAGTTTGTCCGGTGTCCCGCGGCCGTTTTCGCGGTCAAAAAAAGCTTGAATTTATTCCGTGCGCTATTAATATTTACAAATGCGTCCAGCCTTTCCTTTTTTGCATGACATATGACCGGGTTAAGGCTTCCCCAATGCCAGAGCGAGACCGACAGGTATCTGCGTCATCCGGGTATCCACCGGACGATGCGCTTCTCAGGTTCTACTTCCGGGAGATCGGCAAGTATGCTCCTCTCTCCCGCGAGGAAGAGCTGCGTCTCGCACGCCGGGCGAAGAAGGGTGACGAGAAGGCGCTCGAGCACCTGGTGAGATCGAACCTCAGGTTCGTCATCAAGGTGGCGAAGAAGTATCAGAACAGAGGTCTCTCCCTGTCCGATCTCATTGCGGAGGGGAATATCGGTCTCATGAGAGCGGCACACAAGTTCGACGACCGCAAGAACATCAAGTTCATCTCCTATGCGATCTGGTGGATCCGCCAGTCCATCCTGCAAGCGCTGGCGGAGCAGTCGAGGCTCTTCCGTGTTCCCCTGAACCGGGCCGATCTGTTCCACAAGCTCAGCAGAAAGTCCGGGGTGCTCACACAGCAGCTCGGCCGGGAGCCGACGGACGAGGAAATGGCGGTGGAGATGGGTCTTCCCCTTGAGGAGATCGACTCGCTGCTCCACCTGACGCGTTCTCCTCTCTCACTCGACGCTCCGATTGCGGGCGGTGACGAGAGCGAGCTCAGAAACTACATTCCCGATGAGATCCATCCCAATCCCGAAGAAGTCGCATTCGAAAACATGCGCGCCTCCGCAATCGACCGGGCTCTTTCCAGGCTGAATCCCCGCGAGGCGAAGGTTCTCCGTCTCTATTACGGTTTGAACGGAGAGGACAACCACACTCTCGAGGAAATCGGGCGGTACGAGGGAATCACGCGGGAGCGGGTCAGGCAGATCAAAAAACATGCGTTACAGAAACTGCGGCAGCGTTCTCGGGCGGAAATTCTGAGATCTTTTCTGGAGTGAAGTGGTGTGGGAGCAAAGGAGGTGATGCATACGGTACACGACCGGCGTTGAGTGGTGAAGGTTCCGTGGCGAACGGTGCAGGGCTCAATCACAATAGAAGGAGTACACCATGAAACGAGGATTTTCGTTCAAGAGCTACGTGATGTCACTTCTCTTTCTTTCCCTGGTGATCGGAGGCTGCGGGAAGGAGCAGC
The DNA here is from genome assembly GCA_964566685.1 of uncultured Gemmatimonadota bacterium. Classification (GTDB taxonomy): domain Bacteria; phylum Gemmatimonadota; class CAZMKB01; order CAZMKB01; family CAZMKB01; genus CAZMKB01. The sequence goes on from CAZMKB010000074.1 coordinate 12,301, forward strand.
CGCCTCCGGAAATCGTGGAAGAGCCGGCTGTGGACGAAGAGGCTCTCAGGAGGCAGGAGGAAGAGGAGCGTCGTCGCCGTGAGGAAGAGGAACGGCGCCGGATGGAAGAGCGCAAGCGGGAGTTCGAGGATGAAATGGCCACGATGATCCATTTCGATTTCGACAGGTACTACATCAAGGATGAATACAAGCCCGTACTCTCGAACAAGGCGCAGATGCTCCGTGAGTGGCCGACGGTCAGGATCAAGATCGAAGGACACTGCGACGAGTGGGGCACGAGCGAGTACAACCTCGCTCTCGGTGAGAGAAGAGCGAATTCGGCCAAGGAATTCCTGGTGGGAGCGGGTGTCTCCGCCGACAGGATCACGACCGTGTCGTTCGGTGAGGAGAAACCGCTCGATCCGGGCCACAACAAGGAAGCGTGGCAGAAGAACCGGCGGTGCGAGTTCGAAGTCATAGAGTGGTAGACGCCTGATCACGCACCTCCCGTGAGAAGCCGTTTCACCGCGAGTTGCGGCCCCGTCACCTCGAGAAGGGGAGAGGCTCGCAGGAAACGGCTTTTCCATGTGCGGTCAGCCAGGGCCACGAAGGACATGCGACGTGGATTCACGGTACAG